>NZ_NESB01000029.1:0-1178 GCF_003063395.1 Limnohabitans sp. JirII-29 | reverse complement strand
GAAATGGCAAAAGGAAAATTTGAACGTACCAAGCCGCACGTCAACGTGGGCACGATTGGCCACGTGGACCACGGCAAGACGACGCTGACGGCGGCGATCACGACCATTTTGTCGACCAAGTTTGGCGGCGAAGCCAAGGCTTACGACCAAATTGACGCGGCACCAGAAGAAAAAGCGCGTGGTATCACGATCAACACGGCTCACGTGGAATACGAGACGGCTACCCGTCACTACGCACACGTGGACTGTCCTGGCCACGCTGACTATGTGAAAAACATGATCACCGGCGCTGCTCAGATGGACGGCGCCATTTTGGTGTGCTCGGCTGCTGACGGCCCCATGCCCCAGACCCGTGAGCACATCTTGTTGGCTCGCCAAGTGGGCGTGCCTTACATCATCGTGTTCCTGAACAAGTGCGACATGGTCGATGACGCTGAGTTGCTGGAATTGGTCGAAATGGAAGTGCGTGAGCTCCTCGACAAATACGATTTCCCTGGTGACGACACCCCCATCATCCATGGCTCTGCCAAATTGGCGCTGGAAGGCGACAAGGGCGAGTTGGGTGAGTTGGCTATCTTGAAGTTGGCCGATGCGCTCGACAGCTACATCCCTACGCCAGAGCGCGCAGTGGACGGTGCTTTCTTGATGCCAGTGGAAGACGTGTTCTCGATCTCGGGTCGTGGCACGGTGGTGACGGGTCGTGTGGAGCGCGGCATCATCAAAGTCGGCGAAGAAATCGAAATCGTGGGTATCGTTGATACGCAAAAGACCACCTGCACGGGTGTGGAAATGTTCCGCAAGCTGTTGGACCAAGGTCAAGCTGGCGACAACGTCGGTATTTTGTTGCGCGGCACCAAGCGCGAAGACGTGCAGCGCGGTCAAGTGCTGTGCAAGCCTGGCAGCGTCAAGCCCCACACGCACTTCACGGCAGAGATCTACGTGTTGTCCAAAGACGAGGGTGGCCGTCACACGCCGTTCTTCAACAACTACCGTCCACAGTTTTACTTCCGTACGACGGACGTGACCGGTGCGATCGAATTGCCAGAAGGCAAAGAGATGGTGATGCCAGGTGACAACGTGTCGATCACGGTGAAGTTGATCCACCCGATTGCGATGGAAGAGGGCTTGCGCTTTGCTATCCGTGAAGGTGGCAAGACGGTTGGTGCCGGTGTGGTTGC
>NZ_NESB01000028.1:0-1329 GCF_003063395.1 Limnohabitans sp. JirII-29 | reverse complement strand
TGGTCTTGACCCTGTAATCCAGTACCGTCGGTATATTCAAGTTACCGATTGTTTTTCCCTGAACACGGTCGGTGGCAAATATCCCAACGCACTGTGCGGGTGATAAGAATTGTAGTCATCGAACCAACCTTGCAATTGAGCCATCACCGTCTTTGAGTCAGGTCTGTTTGCCAACTTGGCATAGTCCCTTTTCAGCGTCTTCACAAAACTCTCTGCCATCCCGTTACTTTGCGGACTTGTCACAGGTGTCGTGATCGGCTTTAGCCCCAGCAGCTTTGCAAAACTCTTTGTCTCAACCGCCGTGTAACAACTGCCGTTGTCTGTGAGCCATTCGATTGGCTTGGTCGGCGTCTCGCTTGTGCCAAATCGACGCTCCACCGCTTGCATCATCAAGTCACCAACCAACCCCGCATCAATGCCCTTGGTGGTCGCCACCCAACTCATCGCCTCTCGGTCGCAACAGTCCAGCGCAAACGCCACTCTGACGCGCTCACCGTTGTCACAAGATAGTTCCAAACCGTCTGAACACCAACGTGTGTTGCTTTCCTTGACGGCAACCTTGCCTTCATGCTTCCTGGTGTCCAACGGCTTTTGACCCTGTCTAAATAACAACCAGCCCGCATCTCGCATCACGCGATACACCCGCTTGTGGTTGATGCCAATATGACCATCTAGTCTGAGCCTCGCCCAAACTCTTCGGTAACCATAAGTGGCTCGCTTTTGCACAACATCAGCAATGGCTTGCTTAACTTGGGCGTCATCTGATTTTGGCGGTGACCTTCTGTGGTCTACCCAATCAGGTGCACGATCTTTCTTTGCCAACACATGACTGCGCGATACGCCAAGGGCTTGGCACACAGCTCTCACTGCACGTCCCCGGGCAATACTGGCGATCGCGCAATCCACTTTTTTGCTTTGGCGAAGTCCACTGCCTCCTTGAGAATCTCGTTCTCCAAAGTCTTGCGGCCCAAGGCGCCTTCAAGTTGTTTGATACGTTTTATGGCCTCTTGGAGCTCAGAGGCAGGCACCACGGTTTCGTTTGCGCCAACGGCCACCAAGGAGCCTTCGAAGTAGGCCTTGCGCCATTGAAACACTTGCGCAGCCGTCACTCCATGCTCTCTGGCTACGAGTGAAACAGAACTGCCAGGTTCATTGGTTTGTTTGACGATTGCCAGCTTTTGCTCTGGTGTCCAGCGTCTTCGCCGTTGAACGCTTGTGACCACCTCAACCCGATTGGGCCTTGCTGAAGACATAGTCATATCCATAGTCGTATTCCTAGTTGTTAGTTTAAGGAATACCAACGGGACTGTTTTTCAGGGGGCTAACTCA
>NZ_NESB01000027.1:0-1906 GCF_003063395.1 Limnohabitans sp. JirII-29 | reverse complement strand
GGCGCCGACGTGCTGTACGGTGGTTCGGGCGACGATGTGTTTGTGATTGGCAGCGGTAACATCAGCAAGTTGACCAGTACCTACAGCGCAGCCGATGGACAACTGGCCCGCATTGACGGTGGCACAGGGTCGGACACGATTCGCTTGACGGGGGGTGCCAGTCTGGATTTGACCTCGATCAGCCACAGTGCGGCGTCTAACCCGGATGGGGGCAGCCGCATCAGCAGCATCGAAAAAATCGACCTCTCCACGGACACCAGCGCCAACACCTTGACCCTGGGTGTGCGCGATGTGCAAGACATGGCAGGCATGAACCTGGTCAACAGCGCCACCAGTGGCTGGGCCAGCGGCACCTACACCTTGGCCAGCACGGTGCGCCTGCACCAGTTGGTGGTGGACGGCAGCGCGCTCGACACCTTGAGCTTTGCCAATGCATTTCGCAGCCTGGGCACCGTGACCTACGGTGGCAACACCTACACGGTGTGGCAAGACAACACCGACAGCGTGCAGGTGATGGCCAACCGAGCGATCGCGCAGCCCAGTGTGAGTTTGCAAGCCATCACCGCAGGCAGTGGCGGCTTTGTGATCAATGGTGAATGCGCGGGTGACCAGAGTGGCTTTTCGGTGAGCAATGCAGGCGACGTGAACGGTGACGGTTTGGCTGACTTGATTGTGGGGGCACGGTTTTCATCTGGCACAGCGGGCACCAACTCTGGCCGCAGTTATGTGGTGTTTGGCAAGACCAGCACCACGGTCATCAACCTGAGTGCCGTGGCAGCGGGAACCGGTGGCTTTGTGATCAATGGCGGCAGCACGGGGGACAACGAAGGTTACTCCGTCAGCGGCGCCGGCGACGTCAACGGCGATGGTTTGGCCGACTTGATCGTGGGTGCGCCTAGTGCTTTGTTGTCTGGTGCAACTTCCAACACCGGTGCCAGCTATGTGGTGTTTGGCAAGACCAGCACCACGGCGGTCAATTTGGTGGGGGTCGACACCTCGGGCATGGGCACGGCAGGCTTTTTGATCAAAGGCGTGAACTTCACCAGCAGTGGCAACTCGGTCAGCGCCGCGGGGGATGTGAACAACGATGGTTTGGCCGATTTGATCGTGGGCGCAAGGTATGGCGACCCGACTTACCTGACCGGCAATAACGGGGCAGGCACCAGCTATGTGGTGTTTGGCAAGACGGACTCGACGCTGGTCACGCTCAACGCAACGGGGGTGTCTTCAGGTGGTTTCATCATGAACGGCCAAGGTTCTAGCGACCAAAGTGGTTACGCTGTCAGCAGCGCGGGCGACGTCAACGGGGACGGTTTTGCCGATGTGGTTGTGGGCGCGCTGTATTCTGACCCGGCCAGCGGCACCGACGCAGGACGTAGCTATGTGGTGTTTGGCAAATCCACCACCACGGCGATCAACCTGAGTGCAGTGGCCACCACAAGTAGCCCGAGTGGGGGTTTTGTGATCAACGGCCAATGCGCGGGGGACAACAGCGGTTACTCGGTCAGCGGGGCTGGTGACGTCAACGGCGACGGCTTGGCCGACTTGGTTGTGTCTGCCAATTTGTCGGTGCCTTCGGCGGGGACGGATGCAGGGCGCAGCTATGTGGTGTTTGGCAAAACGGGGACTGCAGCGGTGGATTTGTCTGCCGTGGTGGCGGGAACCGGTGGCTTTGTGATCAACGGCCAATGCACGGGTGACCAAAGTGGTTACTCGGTCAACAGCGCGGGCGACGTCAACGGTGATGGCTTGGCAGATGTGATTGTGGGGGCACCGTTCTCAGACCCCGTCACAGGCAGCAATGCAGGGCGCAGCTATGTGGTGTTTGGCAAGACCGGTACGGCAGCGGTGGATTTGTCTGCCGTGGCGGTGGGCAATGGGGGATTTGCCATCACCGGAGAGACGG
>NZ_NESB01000026.1:0-2019 GCF_003063395.1 Limnohabitans sp. JirII-29 | reverse complement strand
TGTAGGTCTGACCACCCACGAACTCGTTGTGCGCGCTGTTGGCCGTGTAGGTCCAGGCACCATCGGCGCCGATACTGAACTGACCATAGCCGTTGTTGCCAGCGACATTGCTCTGGGCAACGAAGGCGGCGCTGCTATCTACATCTGTAGCGCTCAAAGTACCGGTTGTACTCAAAGAAGCTGCTGCGTTTGTTTCTGTCAAGCTGGCCGTACTGGTTCCGATAATGACTGCGGCGTCGTTCGAACCTGTCATGCTGACCGTGATCACTTGGCTAGTGCCATCGGCTGTTGCCACCGTGAAGCTATCCGTATAAGTCTGGCCACCCACAAACTCGTTGTGCGCGCTGTTGGCCGTGTAGGTCCAAACACCGTCGGTGCCGATGCTGAATTGGCCGTAGCCGTTGTTACCGGCGACATTGCTCTGGGCAAGGAAGGCCGAGCTGCTATCTACATCTGTAGCGGACAACGTACCCGTTGTACTCAAAGAGGCGGCCGCGTTTGTTTCTGTCAAGCTCGCCGTACTGGTTCCGGTAATGACTGCGGCGTCGTTCGAACCCGTCATGCTGACCGTGATCACTTGGCTGGTGCCATCGGCTGTCGCGACGGTGAAACTGTCGGTGTAGGTCTGCCCACCGACGAACTCGTTATGCGCACTGTTGGCGGTATACGTCCAAGCGCCATCGGTTCCGATACTGAATTGACCGTAACCGTTGTTGCCTTCAACACCAGTTTGAGCGACGAAGGCCGCGCTGCTGTCCACGTCCGTGACACTCAAGCTGCCGGTTGTGGAGAGCGAGGCTGCGCTGTTGGTCTCAGTCAGGCCGGCGGTGCTGGTACCAGTGATGACAGCGGCATCGTTCGTGCCGGTCATCGTGACGGTGATTACTTGACTTGTTCCGTCTGCAGTCGCCACCGTAAAGCTGTCGGTATAAGTCTGCCCACCGACGAACTCGTTGTGCGCGCTGTTGGCCGTGTAGGTCCATGCACCGTCTGTACCGATACTGAATTGACCATAGCCGTTGTTTCCAGAGACATTGCTCTGGACAACGAAGGCGGCACTGCTGTCAACGTCTGTTGCAGACAGTGAGCCCGTTGTACTCAAAGAGGCCGCAGCGTTTGTCTCCGTCAAGCTGGCCGTGCTGGTTTCGGTGATGACTGCTGCGTCGTTCGAACCCGTCATGCTGACCGTGATCACTTGGCTCGTGCCATCGGCTGTTGCCACTGTAAAGCTGTCGGTATAAGTCTGACCACCCACAAACTCGTTGTGTGCGCTGTTGGCCGTGTAGGTCCAGGCACCGTCAGCACCGATGCTGAACTGGCCGTAGCCGTTGTTACCCGACACATTGCTCTGGGCAACGAAGGCTGCACTGCTGTCCACATCGGTGGCGCTCAACGTACCTGTAGTTGAGAGCGAGGCTGCTGCATTGGTTTCCGTCAGGCTAGCGGTACTGGTTCCAGTGATAACGGCTGCATCATTCGAACCCGTCATGCTGACTGTGATCACTTGGCTGGTGCCATCTGCGGTCGCCACCGTGAAGCTGTCGGTGTAGGTCTGCCCCCCCACAAACTCGTTGTGTACGTTGTTGGCGGTGTAGGTCCAAGCGCCATTGGCGCCGATGCTGAATTGACCGTACCCGTTGTTACCCGCCACATTGCTCTGGGCAACGAAGGTGGCGCTGCTGTCGACGTCTGTTGCCGAAAGTGAACCTGTGGTGGAGAGCGAGGCTGCTGCGTTTGTTTCCGTCAAGCTGGCGGTGCTGGTGCCGGTGATGACCGCCGCATCGTTGCTGCCGGTCATGCTGACTGTGATCACTTGACTGGTGCCATCGGCTGTCGCGACTGTGAAGCTGTCGGTATAAGTATGCCCACCGACGAACTCGTTGTGCGCGCTGTTGGCGGTGTAGGTCCACTGACCGTCAGCACCGATGCTGAATTGACCATAGCCGTTGTTACCCGCCACATTGGTCTGGGCAACGAAGGCTGCGCTACTGTCCACGTCGGTGGCGCTGAGGGTGCCGG
>NZ_NESB01000025.1:0-2063 GCF_003063395.1 Limnohabitans sp. JirII-29 | reverse complement strand
CGGCACCAAAAATCACATAGCTGCGCCCGGTGTTGCTGCCCGCGCCGGTGCTGCTGAACGGTGCGCTCACCAGCAAGTCGGCCAAGCCGTCGCCGTTGACGTCGCGTGCGCTCGACACGCTGAAGCTGCTTTGATCACCGGCACATGCACCATTGATCACAAAGCCCCCTGGGCCTGCGGCCACGTTGCTCAATTCAATGGTGCTGGTGCTGGTCGTACCCAACACCAGGTAGGTGTGCCCAGCTTGGGGACCTGTGCTGGTGCTGCTGAGCGGTGCGCTCACCAACAAGTCGGCCAAGCCGTCGCCATTCACATCGCCTGCCCGCGACACGCTGTAGCCACGTTGGTTGCCACTGCACTCCCCATCCATCACAAAGCCGCCCGTGCCCGCAGTCACCGCGCTCAGGTTGATGGCGTTGGTGCGGGTGGTGCCAAACACCAAGTAGCTGCCCACGGCATTCAGGCTGCTGAAGGGCGCGCCTACCAACAAGTGGGCCAAACCGTGACCGTTGACGTCGCCCACGCCCGCCACGCTGGCGCCACTGTTGTCACCACTGGCTTGGCGGTGGTTCACAAAGCCACCCGTGCCCGCAGCCACCGCGCTCAGGTTGATGGCGCTGGTGGCGGTGGTTCCCCCCACCACGTAGCTGCGGCCGGCCAAGTTGCGTGCATTGGGGTCGCTGGCGGGGGCCCCCACCAGCAAGTGGGCTAAGCCGTCACCGTTCACATCGCCCGCACTCGACACGCTGGTGCCATTATGGTCACCTGTGGACTGGCCGCTGATCACAACAAAGCCACCGACGCCTGCGTTCACCGCGCTCAAATGGATGGGGCTGGTGCTGGTGCTGCCAAACACCACGTAGCTGCCCCCGGCGGTACTGCCTGAGTTGCTACCGCTTACAGGGCCTCCCAGCAGCAGGTCGGCCAAGCCGTTATCGTTGACATCGCCTGCGCCCGACACACTCCCGCCGCTTTTATCGCCAGCACATGCGCCATCAATGACAAAGCCGCCGCTGCCCGCAGCCACCGCGCTCAGCTGGATGACGCTGGTGCCCGTGGTGCCCCACGCCACGTAGCTGCGCCCCGCATCAAGCCCTGTGCTCGGGTCGCCCTGAGGCGCTCCTATCAGCAAGTCGGCCAAACCGTCGCCGTTGACATCGCCCGCGCTGGAATCACTGCGTCCGCTCTGATCGCCAGCACATGCGCCATCAATCACAAACCCGCCGCTGCACGCAGCCAGCGCGCTCAGGTTGATGGCATGGGTGGCACTGGTCCCAAACACCACATAGCTGCGTCCGGCGGTGCTGCCCGCGCTGGTGCTGCTGAACGACGCGCCCACCAGCAAGTCGGCCAAGCCGTCGCCGTTGACGTCGCCCGCGTTGGACACGCTGTAACCACTGTTATCTCACACCGACATACGGTTGATCACAAAGCCACCCGTGCCGGCGGCCACGGCGCCCTGGTCCACGCCGGTCACGGTAAGGCCCTGGCTGCTGGCCGCACTGAGGTTGCCCACCGCGTCCACGGTGTAGAGCACATAGCTGTCGTCACTCAAGTCGCTCAGGCTGAGGTGGGTGTCGGTGTCGCTCTGCCCAATGGCCACGCTGTTCCACAAGCCATCGGCCTGGCTGGTGATGTCGGCCAGCGAAGTCACGCTCACGCTGCTGCTGACGAGGTAAGCGGTGCCGACTTCCGAGCTGCTGACGGTGGCGCTGGCGGTGTTGGCCAAGCTGGCCGTCGTGAGGGTGGCCGTGGGTGCTGTGCTATCGACCGTCAAGGTCTGGCTGTTGGCGGCACTCAGGTTGCCCACCGCGTCCACGGTGTAGAGCACATAGCTGCCGTCGCTCAAGCCGCTCAAGCCCAAGGCGGTGCTGGTGTCGCTCTGCCCAATGGCCACGCTGTTCCACAAACCATCGGCCTGTCGGGTGATGTCGGCCAGCGAAGTCACACTCACGCTGCTGTTGACGAGGTAAGCGGTGCCGAGCTGCGAGCTGCTGACGGTGGCGCTGCTGGTGGTGTCGGCAAAGATGCGGGGGGTGAGGGTGGCTGTGGGTGCCACGGTG
>NZ_NESB01000024.1:0-2278 GCF_003063395.1 Limnohabitans sp. JirII-29 | reverse complement strand
CAGCGCTGCCCATGGGGCTTTGCAGGGCCAGCAAGGTGCTGGCGTTGACCACCAGCACGTCGTTGCCCGAGCCGCCGTAGAGCACATCGGCACCGCCGTTGCCGATGAGGGTGTCGTCGCCCGCGCCACCCACCAGGGTCTCGGCGCTGGTGCTGCCGGTGAGGGTGTCGGCGGTGGCGCTGCCGAGTTGGTCGACGGCGGTTTTGTTGGCCCAGGTGCCGTCGGTGGCACCAAAAATCACATAGCTGCGCCCGCCGGTGCTGCTGACCGGTGCGCTCACCAGCAAGTCGGCCAAGCCGTCGCCGTTGACGTCGCCTGCGCTTGCCACGCTGAAGCCACTGAGGTCGCCACTGGCTTGGCCGTTGATCACAAAGCCCCCTGTGCCCGCGGCGACGTTGCTCAATTCAATGGCGCTGGTGCTGGTGGTACCCAACACCAGGTAGGTGTGCCCAGCTTGGGGACCTGTGCTGG
Source organism: Limnohabitans sp. JirII-29 (assembly GCF_003063395.1). Taxonomy (NCBI): domain Bacteria; kingdom Pseudomonadati; phylum Pseudomonadota; class Betaproteobacteria; order Burkholderiales; family Comamonadaceae; genus Limnohabitans; species Limnohabitans sp. JirII-29. Next base: position 1,807 of record NZ_NESB01000024.1, on the reverse strand, counting down.
TGCTGCTGAGCGGTGCGCTCACCAACAAGTCGGCCAAGCCGTCGCCGTTCACATCGCCTGCGCCCGACACGCTGTTGCCACTTCGGTCGTTACTGGCTTGGCCGTTGATCACAAAGCCCCCTGTGCCTGCGGCGACGTTGCTCAATTCAATGGCGCTGGCTGCTGTGGTGCCCCACACCACATAGCTTCTTCCAGCCTCATTGACTGCGCTGGGGTCGCTGAAAAAAGCCCCGACCAGCAAGTCGGCCAAGCCGTCGCCGTTGACGTCGCCCACGCCCGCCACGCTGTTGCCACTGAGGTCGCCACTGGCTTGGCCGTTGATGACAAAGCCCCCTGTGCCTGCGACGACGTTGCTCAATTCAATGGCGCTGGTGGCGGTGGTACCAAAGACCACATAGCTCCTCCCTGCATTGTTGCCCGCGCTGGTGTTGCTGATCCGTACCCCCACCAGCAAATCGGCCAAGCCGTCGCCGTTGACGTCGCCCGCACTCGACACGCTCTCGCCACTGATATCCCCTGCACATATGCCGTTGATCACAAAGCCGCCTGTGCCTGCGGTCACGTCACTCAATTCAACGGCGTTGGTGGCGGTGGTGCCAAAGACCACATAGCTGCGCCCGGTGTTGCTGCCCGCGCTGGTGCTGCTGTAAGGCGCCCCCACCAGCAAGTCGGCCAAGCCATCGCCGTTGACGTCGCCTGCGCTTGCCACGCTTTTGCCACTGAGGTCGCCACTGGCTTGGCCGTTGATGACAAAGCCCCCACTGCCAGCGGCCACGTCGCTCAATTCAATGGCGCTGGTGGCGGTGGTGCCCCACACCACGTAGCTGTGTCCAACCGAGTTGTCTATGTAGATGTTTGCAGGCGCTCCCAACAACAGGTCGGCCAAGCCGTCGCCGTTCACATCGCCCGCGCTCGACACGCTGTAGCCACTGGTATCCCCTGCACTTATGCCGTTGATGACAAAGCCCCCTGTGCCTGCGGCGACGTTGCTCAATTCAATGGCGCTGGCTGCTGTGGTGCCAAACACCACGTAGGTTGTCCCAGCACCGCTGCTGTTGTCAGGAGTCCCCACCAGCAAGTCGGCCAAGCCGTCGCCGTTGACGTCGCCTGCGTCCGACACGCTCCAGCCGCTCCTGTCGCCATTGGCTTGGCCATTGATCACAAAGCCGCCGGTGCCAGCGGCCACAGCGCTCAGGTCCACGCCGGTCACGGTAAGGCCCTGGCTGCTGGCCGCACTGAGGTTGCCCACCGCGTCCACGGTGTAGAGCACATAGCTGCCGTCACTCAAGCCGCTCAGGCTGAGGTCGGTGCTGGTGTTGCTCTGCCCAATGGCCACGCTGTTCCACAAACCATCGGCCTGGCTGGTGATGTCGGCCAGCGAAGTCACGCTCACGCTGCTGTTGACCAGGTAAGCGGTGCCCACCTCGGAGCTGCTGACGGTGGCGCTGGTGGTGTTGGTCACAACACTCGAACTACCCAAGGTGACCGTGGGGGCGGTGGTGTCGACCGTCAAGGTCTGGCTGCTGGCGGCACTCAGGTTGCCCACCGCGTCCACGGTGTAGAGCACATAGCTGCCGTCGCTCAAGCCGCTCAAGCCCAAGGCAGTGCTGGTGTTGCTCTGCCCAATGGCCACCTGGTTCCACAAGTCATCGTCTTGACTGGTGATGTCGGCCAGTGAACTCACACTCACGCTGCTGTTGACGAGGTAAGCGGTGCCGACCTCCGAGCTGCTGACGGTGGCGCTGCTGGTGGTGTCGGCAAAGATGCCGGGGGTGAGGGTGGCTGTGGGTGCCACGGTGTCAAGCAC
>NZ_NESB01000023.1:0-2290 GCF_003063395.1 Limnohabitans sp. JirII-29 | reverse complement strand
GTGCTTGACACCGTGGCACCCACAGCCACCCTCACCCCCGGCATCTTTGCCGACACCACCAGCAGCGCCACCGTCAGCAGCTCGGAGGTCGGCACCGCCTACCTCGTCAGCAGCAGCGTGAGTGTGACTTCGCTGGCCGACATCACCAGTCAAGACGATGACTTGTGGAACAGCGTGGCCATTGGGCAGAGCAACACCAGCACTGCCTTGGGCTTGAGCGGCTTGAGTGACGGCAGCTATGTGCTCTACACCGTGGACGCGGTGGGCAACCTGAGTGCCGCCAGCAGCCAGACCTTGACGGTCGATAGCACAGCACCCACGGCCACCCTCACGACGGCCAGCTTGGCCAACACCGCCAGCGCCACCGTCAGCAGCTCGGAAGTCGGCACCGCTTACCTCGTCAGCAGCAGCGTGAGCGTGACTTCACTGGCCGACATCACCAGCCAGGCCGATGGCTTGTGGAACAGCGTGGCCATTGGGCAGAGCAACACCAGCACCGCCTTGGGCTTGAGCGGCTTGAGTGACGGCAGTTATGTGCTCTACACCGTGGACGCAGCGGGCAACCTCAGTGCCGCCAGCAGCCAGGGCCTTACCGTGACCGGCGTGGACCTGAGCGCCGTGGCCGCTGGCACCGGCGGCTTTGTGATCAATGGCCAAGCCAGTGGCGACAGGAGCGGCTGGAGCGTGTCGGCTGCAGGCGACGTCAACGGCGACGGCTTGGCCGACTTGCTGGTGGGGACTCCTGACAACAGCAGCGGTGCTGGGACAACCTACGTGGTGTTTGGCACTACAGCAGCCAGCGCCATTGAATTGAGCAACGTCGCCGCAGGCACAGGGGGCTTTGTCATCAACGGCATAAGTGCAGGGGATGCCAGTGGCTACAGCGTGTCGAGCGCGGGCGATGTGAACGGCGACGGCTTGGCCGACCTGTTGTTGGGAGCGCCTGCAAACATCTACATAGACAACTCAGTTGGACACAGCTACGTGGTGTGGGGCACCACCGCCACCAGCGCCATTGAATTGAGCGATGTGGCCGCTGGCAGTGGGGGCTTTGTCATCAACGGCCAAGCCAGTGGCGACCTCAGTGGCAACAGCGTGGCGGGCGTGGGCGACGTCAACGGCGACGGCTTGGCCGATTTGCTGGTGAGCGCGCCTTACAGCAGCACCAGCGCGGGCAGCAACACCGGGCGCAGCTATGTGGTCTTTGGCACCACCGCCACCAACGCCGTTGAATTGAGTGACGTGACCGCAGGCACAGGCGGCTTTGTGATCAACGGCATATGTGCAGGGGATATCAGTGGCGAGAGCGTGTCGAGTGCGGGCGACGTCAACGGCGACGGCTTGGCCGATTTGCTGGTGGGGGTACGGATCAGCAACACCAGCGCGGGCAACAATGCAGGGAGGAGCTATGTGGTCTTTGGCACCACCGCCACCAGCGCCATTGAGTTGAGCAACGTCGCCGCTGGCACAGGGGGCTTTGTGATCAACGGCCAAGCCAGTGGCGACTTCAGTGGCAACAGCGTGGCGGGCGTGGGCGACGTCAACGGCGACGGCTTGGCCGACTTGCTGGTCGGGGCTTTTTTCAGCGACCCCAGCGCAGTCAATGAGGCTGGAAGAAGCTATGTGGTGTGGGGCACCACAGCAGCCAGTGCCATTGAGTTGAGCAACGTCGCCGCAGGCACAGGCGGCTTTGTGATCAACGGCATATGTGCAGGGGATGCCAGTGGCTACAGCGTCTCGGGCGCAGGCGATGTCAACGGCGACGGCTTGGCCGACTTGTTGGTGAGCGCGCCTTACAGCAGCACCAGCTCAGGCAACACCGCCGGGCACACCTACCTGGTGTTGGGTACCACCGCCACCAGCGCCATTGAGTTGAGCAACGTCGCCGCAGGCAGTGGTGGCTTTGTGATCAACGGCCAAGCCAGTGGCGACAACAGTGGCTTCAGCGTGTCGGGCGCAGGCGACGTCAACGGCGACGGCTTGGCCGACTTGCTGGTGAGCGCACCGTTCAGCAGCACCAGCGCGGGCAGCTTCGCCGGGCGCAGCTATGTGATTTTTGGTGCCACCGACGGCACCTGGGCCAACAAAACCGCCGTGGACCAACTCGGCAGCGCCGCCGCCGACACCCTCACTGGCAGCACCAGCGCCGAGACCCTGGTGGGTGGCGCGGGCGACGACACCCTCATCGGCAACGGCGGTGCCGATGTGCTCTACGGCGGCTCGGGCAACGACGTGCTGGTGGTCAACGCCAGCACCTTGCTGGCCCTGCAAAGCCCCATGGGCAGCGCTG
>NZ_NESB01000022.1:0-2296 GCF_003063395.1 Limnohabitans sp. JirII-29 | reverse complement strand
GTGCTTGACACCGTGGCACCCACGGCTGTCCTCACCCCCGGCATCTTTGCCGACACCACCAGCAGCGCCACCGTCAGCAGCTCGGAGGTCGGCACCGCTTACCTCGTCAACAGCAGCGTGAGTGTGACTTCGCTGGCCGACATCACCAGCCAGGCCGATGGCTTGTGGAACAGCGTGGCCATTGGGCAGAGCAACACCAGCACCGCCTTGGGCTTGAGCGGCTTGAGCGACGGCAGCTACGTGCTCTACACCGTGGACGCAGCGGGCAACCTCAGCGCGGCCAGCAGCCAGACCTTGACGGTCGATAGCACAGCCCCCACGGCCACCTTGGGTAGTTCGAATGTTGTGGCCAACACCACCAGCGCCACCGTCAGCAGCTCCGAGGTCGGCACCGCTTACCTCGTCAACAGCAGCGTGAGTGTGAGCACGCTGGCCGACATCACCAGCCAGGCCGATGGTTTGTGGAACAGCGTGGCCATCGGGCAGAGCAACACCAGCACTGCCTTGGGCTTGAGCGGCTTGAGCGACGGCAGCTATGTGCTCTACACCGTGGACGCGGCGGGCAACCTCAGTGCCGTCAGCGGCCAGGGCCTTACCGTGACCGGCGTGAACCTGAGCGCTGTGGCCGCTGGCACCGGCGGCTTTGTGATCAATGGCCAAGCCAGTGGCGACACCAATGGCTACAGCGTGTCGGGCGCAGGCGACGTCAACGGCGACGGCTTGGCCGACTTGCTGGTGGGGGCTCTTCACAGCGCCCCCAGCGCGGGCAACAATGCAGGAAAAAGCTATGTGGTGTTTGGCACCACTGCGAACAGCGCCATTGAATTGAGCAACGTCGCCGCTGGCACAGGGGGCTTTGTGATCAACGGCGAATGTGCGGGTGCACAGAACGGTTGGAGTGTGTCTGGCGCGGGTGACGTCAACGGCGACGGCTTGACCGACTTGTTGATTGCAGCACCTTTCACGAGAACAAGCGCGGGCAGCAGCGCCGGACGCAGCTACGTGGTGTGGGGCACCACCGCCTCCAGCGCCATTGAATTGAGTGACGTGACCGCTGGCACAGGCGGCTTTGTGATCAACGGTGAATGTGCGGGTGATAGAAGTGGTTTGTCTGTGTCGGGTGCAGGCGATGTCAATGGTGACGGCTTGGCCGATTTGTTGGTGGGGGCCTTTTACAGCACCGCCAACAGCATAGACAGCAACGTTGGACGCAGCTACGTGGTGTTTGGCACCAGCGGCAACAGCACCATTGAATTGAGTGACGTGACCGCTGGCACGGGCGGCTTTGTGATCAACGGCATAAGTGCTAGCGATCAAACTGGCTACAGCGTGTCGAGCGCAGGCGATATCAACGGCGACGGCTTGACCGACTTGCTGGTGAGTGCGCCTTACAGCAGCAACATAAGCCCCCAAGCCGGGCACAGCTACGTGGTGTGGGGCTCCACCGCCACCAGCGCCATTGAGTTGAGCAACGTCGCCGCAGGCACAGGGGGCTTTGTGATCAACGGCCAAGCCAGTGGCGAACTCAGTGGCTACAGCGTGGCGGGCGCAGGCGACGTCAACGGCGACGGCTTGGCCGACTTGCTGGTGGGGGCTATTTTCGGCGACCCCAGCGCGCGCAACAACGCTGGACGCAGCTACCTGGTGTGGGGCACCACAGCAGCCAGCGCCATTGCATTGAGCAACGTCGCCGCGGGCACAGGGGGCTTTGTCATCAATGGTCAAGCCAGTGGCGACCTCAGTGGCATCAGTGTGGCGAGCGCAGGCGATGTCAACGGCGACGGTTTGGCCGATTTGCTGGTGAGTGCGCCTTATAGCGGCAACCGCGCCGGGCAGACCTACCTGGTGTTGGGTACCACCAGCACCAGCACCATTGAATTGAGCAACATCGCCGCAGGCACAGGCGGCTTTGTGATCAATGGTGCATGTGCCAGCGACCAAAGCGGCTTTAGCGTGTCGGGCGCAGGCGACGTCAACGGCGACGGCTTGGCCGACTTGTTGGTGGGGGCGCCTTACAGCAGCACCAGCGCGGGCAGCACCGCCGGGCGCAGCTATGTGATTTTTGGTGCCACCGACGGCACCTGGGCCAACAAAACCGCCGTCGACCAACTCGGCAGCGCCACCGCCGACACCCTCACCGGCAGCACCAGCGCCGAGACCCTGGTGGGTGGCGCGGGCGACGACACCCTCATCGGCAACGGCGGTGCCGATGTGCTCTACGGCGGCTCGGGCAACGACGTGCTGGTGGTCAACGCCAGCACCTTGCTGGCCCTGCAAAGCCCCATGGGCAGCGCCA
>NZ_NESB01000021.1:0-2583 GCF_003063395.1 Limnohabitans sp. JirII-29 | reverse complement strand
GTGAGCGTCCGGTCTTCCCACCTATTTTGTGGGCGAGTGTTCACACGGTCGGACTTGCGGGCTTCCAGCAGTGCGGAAGTAACTCTTCGATGCGGGCATTTGGGTGGCTGTGGATGCGAGCCAACACGTCACGCAGGTAAGCCCAGGGCTCCACGCCGTTCATCTTTGCAGACTGCACCAAGCTCATGACGATGGCTGCACGCTGTCCGGCCAGTTCACTGCCTATGAACAGCCAATTCTTGGCCCCTAGCTTCCAGGGCTTGATCTGCTGCTCTAGATGGTTATTGTCAATGGCAACACCACCATGACTGAGATGCAGCGTCAATGCATCCCATGCCTGCAAGCTGTAGTCAATCGCTTGGCGCACCTTGGTGCCTGCCAGCACCCGAGCGCCTTCGAGTTGCATCCACACCTTCAATTCATCCCACAGCGGCTTGCACAGTTGTTGGCGCGCTTGTTGACGCTGCGTAGCGCTCATTGCCGATAGCAGGCCCTCTGCTTGATAAATCCGCGCAAACCTTTGCAAGGCTTCTTGGGCCAGCACACTGGCGCTAGGACCACCATGACTGAGTTCCTCGAACTTGCGCCGCGCATGCGCCGCACACGCAGCAGCCTTGCGCTGCGGATACACGCTCGTATCCAGTACCGCGTTATAGCCCGCGTATTGATCGCATAGCAGCGTGCCCTGCCATGGGGGCTCGGGCACTGGCCGATCTTTGCTGCCGCCCAGAAAAGCCAGTGGATATTGGCCCCCGCGTCCGACACAGAATTCGTAAATCACCCCTCGATGTGGGTCATGCGGGCTGCGCGCATAAGCCCACATGTAGGCCTTCTTGGTTTTGCCCGAGCCCGGATCTAGCAGTGGGATGGGGGTCTCGTCTGCATGTAACTCGGTGGCACTGAGGATGAAGCGCCGATGCGCCTCATACAAAGGCTCTAACGCGGCACCTCCTGCGCCCGCCCACGCCGCCAACGTAGAGCGTGGCGTGTGCACGCCGCTGCGCGCATTGATCTGCTCCTGCCGGTAGTACGGCAGGTGGTCAGCGAAACGGCTAATGAGCGTGTGAGCAATAAGTCCGCTGGCGGGAACTCCACCATCGATCACCTCCAGCTGTGCTGGCTCTTGGCGTAGTGTCTGGCAGCAGCGGCAGGCCCATTTGCCGTAAATATGGCGGTGCACGAAGAACTCAGCCGGCACGATGTCCAGGCGTTCGCTGACCTCCTCGCCAATACGCTGCATGGGCTGAGCGCAATCGGCATTGGGGCAGGTGGTGTCGTAGGGCTCGTGGCGATGCTCCACACGGCGCAAGTGCTCGGGTAGCGCTTGGCGGTGGGGTTTGCGCGGTGGCGATTTGAGCGCTTTGGCAGACTCAGGTAAATGCGCTTGCAGCGCTGCGAGTTGCGTTTGCAGGCTGGCTTCGTCTTCAGCGAGCGTGTCTTGGAACAGGGCACGCTGTTGTGCGCTCATGGCCTCGGTCTTGGTGCCAAACTTCCAGCGCTTGAGGCGGGCCAGTTCGAAGGAGAGCTTCTCCAGCTTGGCATCGCGCCAGATGATCTGTGCGTCTTTGTGTGCGAGTGCCTGGGCTTGGGCGCTGACCTGTCGCTGCAACTGACCAATGAACTCAGCCACCCCGGGGGTGATTTGGGTGAGATCAATGCTAGGTGTGCAACTACCGGACATGAGTGTCATGATGCCCGAGTCGCAACATGCGCACTATTGGCGAATGCGATGTCAACCAACTGACATCTGGTTGCAACGTATATGCCAGCAGTTCAGGTGCGGCGGATAACGCTCCACGCCTCCAAGCGTTGCCATGGCAGACCCAGCACCAGAGCGTCAAATTGCTGGCGGCTGAGCTGCACAGCAGGACCCTGCGCACCTTCACGTTGCACCCAAACAAACTGCCCCGCATGCAGCCTCCGGGTCGCGCACCAGATACCAAAACCGTCATGCACCAGCAGCTTGATTCGGTTGGCTCGGGCGTTAACAAACAAGTAGCCATGGTGGGCATGTGCCTTGCCCAATGTGTTGACCACCACGCTCAGTAGTCGGTCGGCTCCGGCACGCATGTCTTGGCAATGCGTGCACAACCACAGCGCGTCGATGCGGATCATGCGCGTGCAACCATCTCGGCGACAGCGCGCAGTAATGCAGCAACGCATGCGCCATCACCTTGTGCGCAGTGCAGTTTGATTTGCAAGGCACCTAAATCCAAGTCCAGCCGAATATCTTGGGGGTTGGTATTGTTGCTAGGGCTGTTTGCAGCCAGCCCCACAGACAGGAATTGCATGGGCGCGGCAGGTGACAGCGCACCCCTGTCGGCTAAGCGCTGGTTGAAGCGTTTCATGCCAATGCCGGCCAACCACTTGTGCACAACGTTGGAATTGAGCCCGTGGGTTTGGGCAACGGCTGCGATGGAGGCCCCGGGCTGTTGGCAAGCTGCCATCACCTGGGCCTTGAATTCAAGTGAGTGAGTGCGGCGAATGAGAGTTTTGGGATGCATAGGTGTCCACCAAATTTAAGTGGACACCATCGTCTGGCCAAATAGATTTAACTTCAATATGGGATAACTGGACGCTCAC
>NZ_NESB01000020.1:0-3040 GCF_003063395.1 Limnohabitans sp. JirII-29 | reverse complement strand
GTGACTTCGCTGGCCGACATCACCAGCCAGGCCGATGGCTTGTGGAACAGCGTGGCCATTGGGCAGAGCAACACCAGCACCGCCTTGGGCTTGAGCGGCTTGAGCGACGGCAGCTACGTGCTCTACACCGTGGACGCAGCGGGCAACCTGAGTGCCGTCAGCAGCCAGACCTTGACGGTCGATAGCACAGCACCCACGGCCACCCTCACGACGGCCAGCTTGGCCAACACCGCCAGCGCCACCGTCAGCAGCTCCGAGGTCGGCACCGCTTACCTCGTCAGCAGCAGCGTGAGCGTGACTTCGCTGGCCGACATCACCAGCCAGGCCGATGGCTTGTGGAACAGCGTGGCCATTGGGCAGAGCAACACCGACACCGCCTTGGGCTTGAGCGGCTTGAGCGACGGCAGCTACGTGCTCTACACCGTGGACGCAGCGGGCAACCTGAGTGCCGTCAGCAGCCAGACCTTGACGGTCGACACCACCGCCCCCACGGCCACCTTGGGTAGTTCGAGTGTTGTGGCCAACACCGCCAGCGCCACCGTCAGCAGCTCGGAGGTGGGCACCGCTTACCTGGTCAACAGCAGCGTGAGCGTGAGTTCACTGGCCGACATCACCAGCCAGGCCGATGGCTTGTGGAACAGCGTGGCCATTGGGCAGAGCGACACCAGCACCGCCTTGGGCTTGAGCGGCTTGAGCGACGGCAGCTATGTGCTCTACACCGTGGACGCGGCGGGCAACCTCAGTGCCGCCACCACCCAGACCATCACCTTGGACAGCACGGCACCCACGGCTGTCCTCACCCCCGGCATCTTTGCCGACACCATCAGCAGCGCCACCGTCAGCAGCTCGGAAGTCGGCACCGCTTACCTCGTCAACAGCAGCGTGAGCGTGACTTCGCTGGCCGACATCACCAGCCAGGCCGATGGTTTGTGGAACAGCGTGGCCATCGGGCAGAGCAACACCAGCACTGCCTTGGGCTTGAGCGGCTTGAGCGACGGCAGCTATGTGCTCTACACCGTGGACGCGGTGGGCAACCTCAGTGCGGCCAGCAGCCAGACCCTCACCTTGGAGAGCATGGCACCTACTTCCACCTTGGGTAGCACAAGCGTTCTCACCAACACCGCCAGCGCCACCGTCAGCAGCTCGGAGGTCGGCACCGCTTACCTCGTCAACAGCAGCGTGAGTGTGAGCACGCTGGCCGACATCACCAGCCAGGCCGATGGTTTGTGGAACAGCGTGGCCATTGGGCAGAGCAACACCAGCACTGCCTTGGGCTTGAGCGGCTTGAGCGACGGCAGCTATGTGCTCTACACCGTGGACGCGGCGGGCAACCTCAGTGCCGTCAGCGGCCAGTCCCTGCGCGTGACCGGCGTGGACCTGAGCGCTTTGGCAGCTGGCACCGGCGGTTTTGTGATCAACGGTGAATGTGCGGATGATCAAAGTGGCTACAGCGTGTCGGGCGCAGGCGATGTCAACGGCGACGGCTTGGCCGACTTGCTGGTGGGCGCGCCCTTTATCACCATCGGCTCTGGCAGTCGCAGCTACGTGGTGTTTGGCACCAGCGCCACCAGCGCCATCAACTTGAGCGCTGTGGTCGCAGGCACGGGCGGCTTTGTGATCAACGGCGCGTGCACCGATGATTACAGCGGCTGGAGTGTATCCAGCGCAGGCGATATCAACGGCGATGGCTTGGCCGACTTGCTGGTAGGCGCACCCTACAGCGACCCCAGCAGTGGCAGCAGCGCCGGGTGCAGCTATGTGGTGTGGGGCTCCACCGCCACCAGCGCCATCAACCTGAGCGCGGTGACCGCTGGCACAGGCGGCTTTGTCATCAACGGCGTAAGTAATGGCGATCGAAGCAGCTTCAGCGTGGCGAGCGCGGGCGACGTCAACGGCGATGGCTTGGATGACTTTTTAATTGGTGCCGTCGACGTAGGGGGTTCAACTGGACGTAGCTACGTGGTGTGGGGCACCACCGCCACCAGCGTCATTGAATTGAGCGATGTGGCCGCAGGAAGTGGTGGCTTTGTCATCAACGGCATAAGTGCTGGCGATCGAACTGGCTACAGCGTGTCGAGCGCAGGCGATGTCAACGGTGACGGCTTGGCCGACTTGCTGGTAGGCGCACCCTACAGCGACCCCAGCAATGGCAGCAACGCCGGGCGCAGCTATGTGGTGTGGGGCTCCACCGCCACCAGCGCCATCAACCTGAGCGCGGTGACCGCTGGCACAGGCGGCTTTGTCATCAACGGCCAAGCCAATGGCGACAACAGTGGCTACAGCGTGGCGGGCGCAGGCGACGTCAACGGCGACGGCTTGGCCGACTTGCTGGTGGGGGCTATTTTCGGCGACCCCAGCGCGCGCAACAACGCTGGACGCAGCTACCTGGTGTGGGGCACCACAGCAGCCAGCGCCATTGCATTGAGCAACGTCGCCGCGGGCACAGGGGGCTTTGTGATCAACGGCCAAGCCAGTGGCGACAACAGTGGCTACAGCGTGTCGGGCGCGGGCGATGTCAACGGCGACGGTTTGGCCGATTTGTTGCTAGGTGCCATCGGCTCAGGCAACAACATCGGGCACACCTACCTGGTGTTGGGTACCACCGCCACCAGCGCCATTGAGTTGAGCAACGTCGCCGCAGGCAGTGGTGGCTTTGTGATCAACGGCCAAGCCAGTGGCGACAACAGTGGCTTCAGCGTGTCGGGCGCAGGCGACGTCAACGGCGACGGCTTGGCCGACTTGCTGGTGAGCGCACCGTTCAGCAGCACCAGCGCGGGCAGCAACACCGGGCGCAGCTATGTGATTTTTGGTGCCACCGACGGCACCTGGGCCAACAAAACCGCCGTCGACCAACTCGGCAGCGCCGCCGCCGACACCCTCACTGGCACCACCAGCGCCGAGACCCTGGTGGGCGGCGCGGGCGACGACACCCTCATCGGCAACGGCGGTGCCGATGTGCTCTACGGCGGCTCGGGCAACGACGTGCTGGTGGTCAACGCCAGCACCTTGCTGGCCCTGCAAAGCCCCATGGGCAGCGCCA
>NZ_NESB01000002.1:0-494912 GCF_003063395.1 Limnohabitans sp. JirII-29 | reverse complement strand
TTGGTTCGATGACTACAATTCTTATCACCCGCACAGTGCGTTGGGATATTTGCCACCGACCGTGTTCAGGGAAAAACAATCGGTAACTTGAATATACCGACGGTACTGGATTACAGGGTCAAGACCAGCTGACTTGCGCTATGGTGAAGAGGACTGGGAGTACCGCTCATTCGTCGGAAGCAAATGGCAAAAGATTCACCTCGCACACAGACAGATGTATTTAAAGAATGCCTACCGCGTATTGCTTACGCGTGCACGACAGGGAATGGTGATCGTCGTCCCTCATGGGGATCTAGACGATTCAACCCGTAATCCTTCTTATTACGATCCTATTTATTCGTATCTGGCAGATCTTGGCATCAAAGAAATTTAATACCTGTCATTCAATAGGTTGCTAAACCGCCGCCAAGCGCTCAACCGTATCTGGATATTTCTCGACATGCCGAATGAGCAAAGCCGTATGCGTATTAGGTTTAACCCGCCGCTGCTCCCAGTTCTCCAGCATGCGCGGCTTGATGCGCAAGTAACGTGCAAACACAGCGCGTGAAAAACGTAGACATTCGCGCAATACCTGCAACTCATCCTCTGTTGCCTCAGGCGCTGGCTTGTCTTCCACCACATGGGTGCGTAGTGTTTTGAACTGCATTCCAAAAGTTGGATGCCTACGGTGATGACCAGTAGGCTGACGGCATAAACTTGCGATTCGATTCATTTAGCTTTTTCAGCAACGATAACTATGGCACTCGATATAAATGCTCTGGGTCAGATTGACGCTGTCGTAGGCCAATGGTGCCTAAGTAAAGTTCCCCCGCACCTCAAAAGAGAAATCGACTACGACTACGAAGTCGACGGACAGGCTGTATCAATCTATGAGGTCCGACCCAGTTGGAGGGGACAACCTGGAGAAAAAACCCGCTCGCATGTGGCAAAGTTCCGGTTCTTTAAGTCAAGTAACTCTTGGAAAATTTTTTGGTTCAGACAGACTCGTAAATGGGAGTCATACCAGCCAGCCCCTTCAGCACCGAACCTCGAAAAGTGTCTAGCCATCATTGAAGCGGATCAGTACGGTTGCTTCTTTGGTTGATTTTTTTCAGCCAAGTCTTTCAAGATTAGCGGGCCACCATCCAGCGACGGCTTAAGAACTGAACAAGAAGTTCATCACGTCGCCATCTTTGACCACGTATTCCTTGCCTTCGGCGCGCATCTTGCCCGCGTCTTTGGCGCCTTGCTCGCCTTTGAAGGCGATGAAGTCGTCAAACGCGATGGTTTGGGCACGGATATAGCCCTTCTCAAAGTCGGTGTGAATCACGCCCGCCGCTTGCGGGCCGGTGTCGCCCACATGGATGGTCCAGGCGCGCACTTCTTTGACGCCCGCCGTGAAGTAGGTTTGCAAGCCCAACAAGGTGTAGGCCGATCGAATCAAGCGGTTCAAGCCGGGCTCGTCTTGGCCCAGTTCTTCCAAAAACATGTGACGGTCTTCGTCACTCATCTCGCTCATCTCGGCTTCGAGCTTGGCGCAAATCGCCACCACCGGGGCCTTTTGCGCAGCCGCGTAGTCTTTCAAGCGGTCGAGCAAAGGGTTGTTCTCGAAACCGTCTTCCGACACGTTGGCCACAAACATGGCTGGCTTGGCGGTGATCAAGAAAAACTGCTTCAGCAAAGGCAGTTCTTCTTTGCTGAAATCGATGGTGCGCACCGGCTTGGTCTCGTTGAGTGCGGCTTGGCACTTCTCCAAGATGGCCACCAGCTTGATCGACTCTTTGTCGCCCGAGCGCGCGGTTTTGGTCACGCGGTGCAGGGCTTTTTCCACCGCAGACAAATCGGCCAAACACAATTCGGTCTGAATGACTTCGATGTCTGAAATCGGGTCCACCTTGCCCGCCACGTGAATCACGTTGTCGTCTTCAAAGCAACGCACCACATTGATGGTGGCATCGGTCTCGCGGATGTGGGCCAAGAACTTGTTGCCCAGGCCTTCGCCCGTGCTGGCACCTGCCACCAAGCCAGCAATGTCCACAAACTCCACGATGGCCGGCACGATGCGCTCAGGCGTGATGATGTGGGCCAACTGCTGCAAGCGTGGATCGGGCACTTCCACCACACCGACATTGGGCTCGATGGTGCAAAACGGATAGTTCTCTGCCGCGATGCCCGCTTTGGTCAGGGCGTTGAACAGGGTGGATTTGCCAACGTTGGGCAAGCCCACGATGCCGCATTTCAAACTCATAAAAATATCCTTAGAAATCAAGACCCCAGTGGCACCATCGGCCCCCATAGAGGCATGGTGTGAGTGCCTGACCCAGCGATGAAACAGAGAACAGTGTCAGGTAGGTATCGAGCCGACAAAACCCGTTGGAGACAGGGTTTTGTGTTGTGTTGGCTTGGGGAAACTGCTGCGAATTGTACTAATCAGCCAATCGAGCTCGGTGGAAGACCTCAAACAGCGCCTGTCGCAGTTCGACACCCTGACCCAGGCAGCAAACAATCACCTGTTTTTTAGTCAACTTTTATTAAATGTGTGTTTTACACATTTATACTGGCGTAAATTTCTGAACCAACGCCATGAACAAGACCACCTCAGACGCCTTACAGACAGAGCAACAAGCCTTGCTTGCGGCGATAGGGCATTTGTTGAAGCCCTTCGCAACGCTGTGTTTAGCCAAAGGTGTGCCCATACAAGCCATTGAAGAGCTGGTACGACACGCCTATGTGGAAGCTGCCAAGCAAGCATGCGAAGGAGACAACCCAGAGCGTTTGACCAGCCGCATCAGCACCATGACTGGTTTGACGCGACGCGAAGTGGGGCGCATTCAGCAAACCTCCACACCGCAACTGCCTGCCACGCGGTCTGTCGCCACCGACTTGCTGACGCACTGGACATCACAAGCCGCGTATGTGGACAAGGCCAAAAAGCCAATCGCCATTCCTAGGCAAGGACCCACACCAAGCTTTGAAGCCTTAGCCGCCAGTGTCACCAAAGATGTTCACGCGCGTTCCTTGCTGGCCGAGATGGTGCGGCTCAATTTGGTGATCCATCACAAGGCCACAGACACGGTGGAGTTGCTGGAAGATATTTTTGTGCCCAACGACGACTGGCCGCAAATGATTGGTTTCCTGGGAACCAATGTGGGCGATCACTTGGAGGCCGCCGTGACCAATGTGTTGGGCGATGGTCATCAGCATTTTGAACAAGCGCTGTTGGCTGATGAACTGTCGTCAGAGTCAGTGAACGAAGCCAAGGCACTGATCAGTGCCCAGTGGCGCAGCTTGATGACCACGCTGGGTCCACAACTGCAAGCCTTGATGGATGCCGACCAAGCAGCCCAACGTCCACAAGACCAAGCGATTCGGATTGGTCTGTATTCCCTCTCCAAACCCATGTCATCCACTGAAGATTCCTCCAAGTGAACGGAGCGCTCCAAATGCCATCAATTCAAACCAACCCCACATTCACGCGTCGAACACTGCTCTTGGGCATGATCGGATCGGTCGCTCATCTGACGGGCTGCGGCGGCGGTGGATCCGATGTGGCTGGACTGTCCAGCGGTGGCACCGGCTCCTTCACCAGCGGCACAATTTCGGGCCTTGGCTCCATCATCGTCAACGGTATTCGCTACAACGACGACAACGCCACCGTCATTTCACGCGACGACGGCACCAGCTTTGGCCAGCCACTCAAAGTAGGCATGGTGGTCTCGATTCAAGGCTCTGCCGTCACAGCGGCCACGACCACCAACGGCACAGCAACAGCCACCGCCACCAAAATCAGCTGTGGCAGTGAGTGGCAAGGTCCCGTTTCCAGCGTCAGTGCCAGCAGTTTCAACATGCTTGGGTTGACAGTCGATGTCTTGACCAGCACGGTATTTGAAGGCGTCGCCACACAACTGGCGGGACTGAGCACCTCGCACTTTGTGGAAGTCCATGGTTATGTCGATCAAACCACGGGCCACCTTCAAGCAACGCATGTGGAAGTGTCCAACACACAGCCCACGCAATACAAACTCAGTGGTGTGGTCAACAACTTCAGTGCCGTCAATCGAACCTTCAAGCTCGGCACCACCGCACAGCCATCAAGCCAAATCAGCTGGGACAGCAACACATCGGTTCCGAGCAGTTGGTCCGATGGCGTGTTTGTGCGCGTCACGATGACGCCAGGGCTGCTGGGCACCCACATTCGCTTGCTCACATCGCCGCTGGCATTGCTGGATGCAGACAACGAACAGGACGTTGAAATCCATGGGTTCATTTCTGCTTACCAATCCAATGCCAACTTCACCGTCAATGGCATACAGGTCGATGCCAGCAACGCTCGCATCGCAGGTGGTAGTCTGGCGCTGGGTGTCAGGGTTGAGATTAAAGGCAGTCTCAACAACAGCATTTTGGTCGCAACCAAAGTCGAAACACCAAGCAACTCAGAGGAAGCTTCGCGCACATTTGAGTTTCACGGAACCCTCAGCGCTTTGGACGCCACCGCACAGACGTTTGTTTTGCATGGACTCACATTCCAGTACAACAACAGCACCAGCATGCAAGGAATCACACTGGCCAACGGTGTCAGCATTGAAGTCAAAGCCACCCGCTCATCAGGTGCGTGGGTGGCGACAGAAATCAGTTCAGACGCCTAAATTTCCTCTACCACCGAGAGCACACCATGACGCAACAAACACACCCATCGCGCCTATTTGCCATCCCGATGGGCGTCATGCAACGCTCATGGGCTGTTGCTGGCTTGTGTGTCGCGCTGCTGGCCACTACCGCATGGGCCGATCGACCGGAGGGTGCAGGACCAGGCAAACATCGCCGCGAGCAAGAAACCTCCAGGCAGGGTCATGGCTCAGACGAAGCAGGCGAGGTTCGACAAGCACGGCTGGGCGCGTACTTCGAACCCAGCCATCATCAAGCGGTGCGTGACGTGTACGGACCCGCCATCACCCAAGGTCGATGCCCACCCGGTTTGGCCAAAAAAGGAAATGGCTGTTTACCGCCCGGTCAAGCCAAACGCTGGGTGATTGGCCAGTCTTTGCCCCCGGACGTGGTGCTGTATCCGGTGCCCCCCGCATTGCAGGTGCGTTTGGGCACACCCCCAGCAGGCTACAAATACGTGCGTGCAGCCAGTGACATTTTGTTGATTGCCGTTGGTACCAGCATGGTGATGGATGCGATTGAAGATTTGGGCGCGCGCTGAGCGTGACCTCAACAACAGGTCACGCAAATTCGGCTGACACCCGCTGCCCCACACGCAGCACCTCGCCCAAACCACTCAGGGGAATGGCGTTCATGCCAAAAGTCACCGCGCCCTTGACACGGGGGTCTTGGCGGTAAGTCCGCAAGGTGTCGCTCACAGCAGGGCTGACCTCAGCCGTGTCAGGGTTGACATTGGGCATGGGGCAGCGCGGGCAGGGCTTGACGGGTTTGAGTTGTACCGCTTCACCGCCGGTGGTCACGGTCATCACACCCACACGGTCTTCGTCATGGGCTTGCCAGGCATCGGGGGTCTCACCCCGCAACACCACGTTGGCGCGAAAGCGTCGCATGTCCACGGGTGCCTGCGCTTGTTGACTCAAGCGGTTGTTGAGCTCGTCCAAGGACGCGGTGCTTGTGACCAGCACCGGAAAACCATCGCTGAATTGGTTGAACGCGTCGACGTCTTTGGTCCATTCGCGGCTGGCGAGACGAAAGTGCTCTGGGTCAAAGCGCACCAAGCGCAAGGGCCCCACGTTCAAAAAGTCGGTGAACCACTGCGCCGCCAACGCGCCCATTTCAAACGCAGGCACGGTGTCTTTCCAGACCTGCACTTGGGTGGGTGCTTCGGCCCGCTCAATGGACAAGTGCAAGGCCAGCATGCCCGGGGCGCGCAACACCAGCTCGGCGTGGCGCAACTCGGGCTGGATCAAGGCCATGCGAGGCACACTGCGTTGGGTCAGCATCTGGCCTTGGGCATCGACCACCATCCAGGCACGGTCAAGGTCGAGTCCGGTATCGGTCAGGACGGCTTGCTGCACCGAAATACCGGCACACGATTTGACAGGGAAGACCCAGAGTTGGTCTATCAAAGCCCAGCGCTGGTCGCTGTGTGGGGTTGCTGCTGTGAAGGTCATGCGTCATTGTGCCGCCCTCCTACAATTCGCCCATGGCTCAAAAATTGGATGTGTGTATTCGTGGCGACGGCATGGTCGGGCGCACCCTGGCGCTGCTGTTGGCACGCCAACGCTTGCGTGTTGGCCTGGTCACCTCGGCCCCCAAAACGAATGATGACGTGAGGGCCTACTCACTCAACAAGGCTTCACGCGACTTGCTCACCGAACTGCGCTGCTGGCCAGATGCCCAACACGCCACCGCCGTGCAAGACATGCGCGTGTGGGGTGACAACGGAGGCTTTGTGCACTTTGCCAGCCCCACGCCCGAAGGCTTGAGCTGGATTGTGGACGTGCCAGTGCTCGAAGAGCAACTGGCCCAAGCCGTGCGCTACCAATCCGACATCGCCTGTTTGACGGCGCCTGCGCCTGCCGCACTCACCGTGGTGTGCGAAGGCCGCCACAGCATCACCCGCGACGAGTTAGGCGTGAGCTTTGAAACCCTGCCCTACCAGCAACACGCCGTAGCCGCACGCGTGCGTGGCAGCGTGCCCCACCGCCAACAGGCCTTGCAGTGGTTTCACCAAGGTGCACAGGGCTTGGAAATTCTGGCCCTGCTGCCACTGGGCGGCGCGCAAGGCGACAGCGCGGCGCTGGTGTGGTCGCTCCCACCTGAACGTGCCAGCGCCATGCTGGCGTTGGACGCCGCCGGTTTTGCCAGTGCGCTGCAAGACGCCAGCCACGGCGTGCTGGGGCAACTCGAACTCACCAGCGAACGCGCCATGTGGCCTTTGCAACTGGCACGCGCCGAACACTGGATTGGCACCTTGGCCGATGGCAGTGCCTGGGCGCTGGCGGGCGACGCCGCACACAACATCCACCCGCTGGCTGGCCTTGGGCTCAACCTGGGACTGGCCGATGCCGCTGCGTTGGCCCACGTGCTCAAAAGCCGCGAGAGTGCCGACTACTGGCGCAGCGTGGGCGACCGTCGCTTGCTGCGTCGCTACGAGCGTGCCCGCAAAGCCGACATGCTGCCCACCTGGGTGGCTTGCGACAGCTTGCAACGCTTGTTCGCCCACCCACACGCCAGCGTGCAGGCTTTGCGCAATTGGGGCATGTCTGGCTTTGACAGCCTGGCACCCTTGAAGCGCTGGGCCATGCAGCAAGCCATGCAATGACACCTCACCTTGGACACCCCATGACACGTACACGCTCTTTCCTTACCCTCGCAGCTGCCCTGTGGGTCTTGGCGAGCTCCGCCTGGGCCCAAGGGCATGAAGCCACCATCCGCAAAAACCTGAGCGAGCGCATTCCGCAGTTACCCAAGATCGAAGAAATCAGCCGCACCCCCATGACCGGTTTGTACGAGGTGCGCTTGAACGGCAACGAGATTTACTACAGCGACGCCGACGGCAACTTCCTCATCCAGGGCAACCTGATCGACACCAAGAGTCGGCGCAACTTGACCGAAGAGCGCGAGGCCAAATTGGGTGCCATCGACTTTGCCAGCTTGCCTGTCAAAGACGCGATCCAGATCGTGCGCGGCAATGGCAAGCGCAAGCTGGCGGTGTTTGAAGACCCGAACTGTGGCTTTTGCAAACGCTTCGAGCGTGACCTGGCCAAGGTAGACAACGTCACCATCTACCTGTTCCTCTACCCCATCCTGGGTCAGGACTCGTCTGACAAGTCACGCAACGTCTGGTGTGCCAAAGACCCCGCCGCTGCTTGGGCTCAAGTCATGGGCGAAGGCCGCATCGCCAATGCGGCGGCTTGCGACACTTCGGCCATTGCACGCAACGTCGAGTTTGGCCGCAAGTTCAAGATCACCGGCACACCCACGCTGGTGGCGCAAGACGGCGCACGCGTGCCTGGTGCCATCAACACCCAACAAATTGAAAAACTCTTGGCCGACGCCAGCAAGTAACTAAGCACCCATGGCACACACACCCATCACCCCTGACAGCGCCGCTGGCGTGTTGATCCAACGCTTGGGCTATGCGGGTTTGATTCCGTTTGCCACGCTGGCCCTGCTGATGTGGATCGTCACACCCGAAGCACACCCCTTGGTGGCGATGGCCTTGACGTCGTATGCCGCCGTCATCTGCGCCTTCTTGGGTGGCATCCACTGGGGCATTGGTCTGCGACACAACGCACCCTCACGTAAGCTGCACATGGTGTGGGGCGTGGTGCCTTCGCTGGTGGCTTGGATCGGCGTGATGATGCCCGCCTACGCCGGGCTGCCACTGCTGGCCGTGTTGCTGATCGCCTGTTATTTGGTCGACCGCAAAACCTGGGCCGAGGCCGGCCTGCGCGACTGGATGACCTTGCGTTTTCGTTTGACCGTGGTGTCTACGCTGGCCTGCCTGCTGGGCGCTGCGGCCACCTGAGCCCGCTGCTACCGCTATGACGCGCACCACCACACACAAGGCGCTTCGCACCACTGCGACCACACGTGCGACCCACACCACCGCGCCTATCACCACACCGCAAGTGCATTACCGCATTGAGTTGGCCGATCTGCATGCCCATCTGTATGGCGTGACCCTCACCATCGAGCAACCCACAGCCGACCAGCGCGTGGCCTTACCGGTGTGGATTGCA
This sequence comes from Limnohabitans sp. JirII-29, assembly GCF_003063395.1. Lineage (NCBI taxonomy): Bacteria > Pseudomonadati > Pseudomonadota > Betaproteobacteria > Burkholderiales > Comamonadaceae > Limnohabitans > Limnohabitans sp. JirII-29. The sequence continues at coordinate 486,237 of NZ_NESB01000002.1, read as the reverse complement.
GGCAGCTACATGGTGCGCGAGTTTTCCAAACAACTCATCTCGTTGACGGCACGCCAAGGCAACCGCTCGGTGGCGGTGCAGCAATTGGACAAATGCAGTTGGCAAATCGACTGCGCAGCAGACACGCCTCTCACCCTGCACTACCAAGTTCACGCGCACGACAACTCGGTGCGCACCGCGTGGCTGGACACACAACGCGGCTTCTTCAACGCCACCAGCCTGTGCTTGCGCGTGGCAGGTTGTGAAGACCAGCCCCATGTGTTGGCCCTGGTGCCACACACCGACTTGCCCACATGGGCAGTGGCCACGGGTCTCACGCCCTTGACAGTCAATCCGCGCGGCTTTGGCAGCTATGTGGCTGCCGACTACGACGAACTGGCCGACTGTCCCGTGGAGATGGGCGCATTCTGGTCTGGCCAGTTCACGGCCTGCGGTGTGCCGCACCGCTTTGTGGTGGCGGGTGCCACCCCTGCGTTCGATGGCGAGCATTTGCTGCGCGATGCGCAAAAAATTTGCGAAGCTGCGATTCGCTTTTGGCACGGCAACCAGCGCGCCAACATTCCATACACGCACTATGTGTTCATGCTCAACGCAGTGGGCGAAGGCTACGGAGGCTTGGAGCACCGCAACTCCACCGCCTTGATTTGCCAACGCGCCGATCTGCCACGCCTGAGCGACACCCCTGTGCTCACCGAAGCACTCAAAGCCAAAGTCGACAAACCCAATGACGGTTACACCACTTTGTTGGGGCTGATCAGCCACGAGTACTTTCACACCTGGAACGTCAAGCGCTTGCGCCCGGCAGAGTTTGCGCGCTACGACTACACCCAAGAAAACTACACCGAGCTGCTGTGGTTTTTTGAAGGCTTCACCAGCTACTACGACGACAAACTGCTGCGCCGTGCTGGCCTGATTGACGACGCGCACTACCTGCGCCTGCTCAACAAAACCATCAACCAAGTGCTGCAAACACCGGGACGCATGGTGCACAGCGTGGCGCAGTCGAGCTTTGAAGCTTGGACCAAGTACTACCGCGCCGACGCCAACACGCCCAACCTGACGGTGAGCTACTACACCAAGGGCGCGTTGATTGCCCTGTGCCTGGACTTGGCCCTGCGCCAGCACGGCGTGAGAAACCACAGCGTGTCGTTAGACGATGTGATGCGCGGCCTGTGGGCGCGTTGCCAAGGTGGCCCCATGCAAGAGGCTGATCTGTTGGCCGTGCTGCATGAACTCACGGGCCGTTCGTGGGCCCGTGACATCAAAGCCTGGGTGCATGGCACACGCGACTTGCCGCTCGAAGACGCGCTCACCGCACACGGTGTGGCCGTCCACCACGACCCAGCGCAATTGGCGCAACGCTTGGGCCTGCGCGTGAGCGAAGACCACAGCATCCAGATCAAGCAAGTGCTCAGCGGCAGCGCCGCACACGCCGCAGGCTTTGCGCCGGGCGATGAGTGGTTGGGCTTGGAAATCGGCGGCAAAACCGCCAGCGCCTGGCGCTTGAAAAAGCTCGACGAGTTGCCGCTGTATGCGGGCCGTGCCAAAAAGCTCACCGCCTTGGTGAGCCGTGACCGTCAGCTGTTGCGTTTGTCATTGACTCTGCCACCCGTCAAAGCACAACGCAGTTGGCGCTTGGCCGTGCTCGATGCAGCCAAGGTCAAGGCCTGGCTGGACTGACGTACACAGCCTTCAGTCTCAGGTCACCACACGCAAATCCACCACCCGCTTGGCCTTGCCCTGGCTGCGTTCCACGCCGCCTTCGGGCTTGAGGTCCACCGCAATGCTGGTGCCCACAAAGGTCTTCACATCGTGCTGCAACTGCTGCGCCGCGGCGCGTGCAGCCTGGCCTTGCGGGTCTATGCCGGGGCGTGTTTCCACCACCACTTTCAGGCTGTCCATCGGGCCTTCGCGGGTCAACACGCACTGGTAATGCGGGGCCAACTCGGTGCGCTTCAAAATGAACTCTTCAATTTGTGAGGGGAACACATTCACACCGCGCACGATCATCATGTCGTCGCTGCGGCCTGTGATTTTTTCCATGCGCCGCATGCTGCGCGCGGTGCCAGGCAACAAACGCGTCAGGTCCCGCGTGCGGTAACGGATGATGGGCAGCGCCTCTTTGGTAAGGCTGGTGAACACCAACTCGCCCATCTCACCATCGGCCACAGGCTCACCGGTTTCAGGGTGGATGATCTCGGGGTAGAAATGGTCTTCCCAAATGGTGGGGCCGTCTTTGGTTTCCACACACTCACTGGCCACGCCGGGGCCCATCACTTCGGAGAGTCCATAAATGTCCACCGCGTCAATGCCCATGCGTTGCTCAATGGCGCGACGCATGTCGTTGGTCCACGGTTCGGCACCAAAAATACCCAAGCGCAAACTCGACTCGACAGCCGACAAGCCCTGCCGTTCAAACTCATCGGCAATCGCCAGCATGTAGCTCGGTGTCACCATGATCAGGTCGGGCTTGAAGTCGCGAATCAATTGCACTTGTCGCTCGGTTTGACCGCCACCAAACGGCACCACGGTCAGCCCCAAACGCTCGGCACCATAGTGCGCCCCGAGCCCCCCCGTGAACAAGCCGTAGCCATAGCTCACATGCACCATGTCACCGGGTCGCGCCCCCGCCGCACGGATGCTGCGCGCCACCACGTTGGACCACACATCGATGTCGTTGTGCGTGTAGGCCACCACTGTGGGCTTGCCCGTGGTGCCGCTCGATGCATGAATGCGCACACACTGCTCGCGTGGCACGGCCAGCATGCCAAAGGGGTAGTTGTCGCGCAGGTCTGCTTTGGTGGTGAACGGAAACTTGGCCAAGTCGGCCAAGCTTTTGCAGTCGCTCGGGTGCACGCCCGCCGCGTCAAACTTGGCCCGGTAGGCAGGGGAGTTGGCATACGCCTGATGCAACGTGGCTTGCAAACGCTTGAGCTGTAAAGCACGCAGTTCGTCGGTGCTGGCCTTTTCAATGGGCTCGAGCGGAAACTGCTTGGCAAGAGATGCAGAAGATTTCATTGCGGGATCACCGTTCCTTGAATTTGGGCACTTTTGCCACGGAACATGGCAATGGTCTCGCCGTGCTGGTTGGTCACGCGCATGTCGTAAATGCCATGGCGACCCGACAGCGTTTGCTCCACGCCTTCGCAGGTCAACACATCGCCCAACTTGGCAGGTTTTAAAAATTCAATGCTGCAGCCTGCGGCCACTGCCACTTTGTTGTAGCTGTTGCAGGCAAACGCAAAGGTGGAGTCGGCCAGGGTGAAGATGAAGCCACCATGACAAATTTGGTGGCCGTTCAAATGCAGTTCGCGCACCGGCATGCGCAACACGGCGCGGCCTGGTTCACAGGTCAAAATTTCCATGCCCATGGTGTCTTTGGTGGCGGTGTCCACGGCAAACATGGCGATGGCCACTTGCTGGGCCAGGGTGTGTGCGTCGGTGCTCATCATTCGCCTTTGAACACCGCAGGGCGTTTTTCTAAGAAGGCACTCACGCCTTCGATGTAGTCGTGTGTGCAGCCCAGCGCAGCTTGTGCGTCGCGCTCAGCATCCAGGTGTTCGCTGAAAGTGCGCGTGCCCGCATCACGCAACAAATGGCGTGTCGCCACCAAGGCTTTGGTCGGCATGACAGCCAGCTTATCGGCCATGGCGCAGGCAGCGGCCACGCTGTCTTCAGCCACGTCCCAAATCAAGCCCCAGGCCTTGGCTTGCTCGGCACTGAGTTTGTCGCCTGTCATGGCCAAGGCCATGGCGCGGGCCATGCCCAGTCGCTCCACCAACCACCAGCTGCCACCCGCATCGGGAATCAAACCAATCTTGCTGAAGGCCTGGATGAAGTTGGCATTGGGTGCAGCAATCACGATGTCGCAACACAGCGCCAGCGATGCGCCAGCACCTGCGGCCACACCGTTGATGGCGGCTACCGTGGGCATGCGCAAGTTTTGCAACTTGCGTGCGGTGGGGTTGAAGGCTTGCTCAATCACCGGGCCGGGGTTGGCGCGTGCCATCAGGTCAGGCCCGGGCGCAAAGTCAAACTCCGACAAATCAGCCCCTGCACAAAAGCCCCTGCCAGCGCCTGTGATCACCATGGCACGCATGGTTGGGTTGGCTTCGGCACGGTCACACGCAGCCCACAAGTCATGGTGCATTTGGCGGGTGAAACTGTTGAGGGCTTGCGGACGGTTGAGTGTGACCAAGGCCACTGGCCCGCGTTCTTCATACAAGACGGTCGATGTCTCTGTGGATGCTGTCATGCGTTGTCTCCTGCAAGAAATTTAGCATTCACCGACCGATCGGTTGGTTAATGTTTACCCTTGGTGGGCTTGGCTATAGTTAGGACAGCAGGTTTTCTTCTTCTTTGTTTTTTTGGAGCGCCCACATGGCTTACGAATTCATCAACGTCCACACAGAGGCCGAGAAAGTGGGCGTCATCACCCTCAACCGTCCCAAACAACTCAACGCCTTGAACGCTGGGTTGATGGTGGAGTTGGGCCAAGCCCTCAAAGCCTTTGATGCCGACCCCGCCATTGGCTGCATGGTCATCACCGGCAGCGAAAAAGCGTTTGCCGCAGGGGCAGACATTGGTGCCATGGCCACCTACACCTTTGCCGATGTGTACAAAGACGACTACATCACCCGCGACTGGGAGACCATCCGCAGCATCCGCAAACCCGTCATCGCTGCGGTCAGTGGTTTTGCTCTGGGTGGCGGTTGCGAGCTGGCCATGATGTGCGACTTCATCATCGCCGCCGACAACGCCAAGTTTGGCCAGCCCGAAATCAAACTGGGCATCATCCCCGGTGCAGGCGGCACACAGCGCTTGCCACGCGCCATTGGCAAAGCCAAGGCCATGGACTTGGCGTTGACCGGCCGCATGATGGACGTGCACGAAGCCGAAAAAGCGGGCTTGATCAGCCGCATCGTGCCGTTGGAAAAATTGATGGAAGAAACCTTGGGCGCAGCCTTGATGATTTGCGACTACTCACAACTCGCCGTCATGGCCGCCAAAGAGTCGGTCAACCGTGCGTTTGAGAGTGGCTTGGCTGATGGTGTGATGTTCGAGCGTCGCTTGTTCCACGCCCTGTTTGCCACCCAAGACCAAAAAGAAGGCATGGATGCGTTTGTCAACAAACGCAAAGCCAACTTCACCAACACCTGACCCATTTAAGGAAATTCCATGCGTTCTCTCTGGTTACGCCGCATCGCGGCGTTGGTTTTGTGTTGCCCATGCCTTGTCATGGCGCAAAGTTTTCCGAACAAACCCATCAAAGTGTTGGTGCCCTTCCCTGCGGGTGGCACGGTCGACTTCTTTGCGCGCACCTTGGCACCCAAGCTGTCCGAAGCCCTGGGCCAAGCCGTGCTGGTTGAAAACCGTCCCGGCGCTGGCGGCAACATCGCCACCGAGGCTGTAGCTAAAGCCACACCCGATGGCTACACCTTGTTGATGGGCTCTGAAATCGTAGCCATCAACACCTCGCTCTACAGCAAGCTCAACTACGACCCGCTCAAAGACCTCGCACCCATCGTGCTGGTGGGCACTGTGCCCAACATCTTGATCGTCAACCCCTCCGTGCCCGCCAACAACGTCAAAGAGTTGATCGCATTGGGCAAAAACAAATCGGCCAACCTGTCATACGCATCTACCGGTCAAGGCACATCTACCCACTTGTCGACCGAGCTGTTTAAAAACATGACCGGCATGGAAGCCGTGCATGTACCCTACAAAGGTGGTCCACCTGCCATTGCCGACTTGCTGGGTGGACAGGTCAACATGATGTTCATCAACATGCCCACAGGCATTGCGCATGTGCGCTCAGGCAAGGTGAAGATCTTGGCGGTGTCGAGCAAAAAACGTGTGGCGCAACTGCCCGACGTACCCACCGTAGAAGAAGCAGGTGTGAAAGGCTTTGTCACCTATGCCTGGTCTGGCTTATTTGCGCCCGCAGGCACGCCACGCGAGGTGGTGACGCGCTTGAACAACGAAGTGGTGAAGCTCTTGAAACTGCCCGCCATCCGCGAGCAGTTGGCCGGCCAAGGGGCTGAAGCCGTGGGTGACACCCCTGAAGAATTTGGTCTCTTCATGCGCAATGAAGTGGCTCAGTGGGCCCATATGGTTCGCACCTCGGGAGCCAAGGTGGATTAAGGCTAGGCACAAAAGTCACCTAGGGGCCTGAATTTGTGACTTTTTGTCACGCTGTCTCTTGTCATGTCTTATCAAAAGCTGTTAACTTTGGAAGTTAAACTTTTGAAGAATGAAACTGGCGTGAAAAAAGTCTACCTTCGGTACCTGGCCCTGACTCAAGCTTTAGACAGTTCAGCGGCACCAGGTGCCATGGATGAAACCCAAAAACGCTTGCTAGAGCTGATCGCCATCCGCCACGCTGACGGCAACGCCATCACTGTGAGTGAAGCCATGGGGGCAGCATTTATTGCCAGCCCTGCCACGATTCACCGCAAACTCGATGCCTTGCGTGAGTCTGGCTTGATCGCTCCCATGTTTGAAGGCACTAATCGGCGCACCAAATACCTGGTGCCAACCCAGGAAGCAGATACTTACTTTCATAAACTTGGCCTCTTAATTCACCAAGCGCTGAAAGAATCCTGACTGGGCGCTGTTCATCAGCCTCAAGACGTCTATCTCGTTCAAATTACAGGTCGCCTGTACGACATTGAGATGATTTTTCCCGATAAGAAACATGTCATTTCTGATATATTTTTCATGTACAGAAAAATTAAACATGTTACTTTCTCATTACATCGCTCTCTGCCTCAGTGTGCTCATTTCACTGAGTGCTTGTTCCTCAAATGGGTTGGCCAATGCCCCTCTATCTCACGGAGACTTTGCACCGCAGGTCAGCCTCAAAGGGCAAGACTGGCGCAAGTACGAAGAAGATGTGGTGACGTGCCAAAAAGAGATCTTGCGCATTTACGGCAACAACTACGTCGCCAACAACGCCATCATCGATATGCGCCACTGCCTGATTAAAAAAGGCTATGTCTTGTTGAGCTGAGTCACTGCGTCGCGTGACTAACGGCCACAGGTGTCCAATAAAACACGTTATAATTTCGGGCTTCGGCGCTTTAGCTCAGTCGGTTAGAGCGATGGAATCATAATCCACAGGTCCGCGGTTCGAATCCGTGAAGCGCCACCAAAAAACACAAAACGGCTCCCAGAAATGGGGGCCGTTTTTGTTTTCAGCTTGAGAAAGAAGGTAATCTCTGATGCACAACATCCAAGGAGACACACTTGTCCAAATCCATCTCTCCCGCTGAACTGGCCCTGCGCGACGCCGCACGCGAATACCACCGCCTCCCCACTCGCGGAAAAATCTCCGTCACCCCCACCAAGCCGCTGTCCAACCAGCGCGATCTGTCACTGGCCTATTCGCCCGGTGTGGCTTACCCGTGTTTGGACATTGAAGCCGACCCTTCGCTGGCCTCTGAGTTCACCGCCCGTGGCAACTTGGTGGGCGTCATCACCAACGGCACCGCTGTGCTGGGTCTGGGCGACATTGGCCCCCTGGCCAGCAAACCCGTGATGGAAGGCAAAGGCTGCCTCTTCAAAAAATTCGCCGGCATTGACGTGTTCGACATTGAACTGGCCGAACGCGACCCCGACAAATTGGTCGACATCATTGCCGCGCTCGAACCCACGCTAGGCGGCATCAACCTCGAAGACATCAAAGCCCCCGAGTGCTTCTACATCGAGCAAAAACTGCGCGAACGCATGAGCATTCCCGTCTTTCACGACGACCAGCACGGCACCGCCATCATCTCGGCAGCGGCCCTGCTCAACGGCTTGGAATTGGTCAACAAAAAAATTGAAGACGTGCGCATTGCGGTCTCGGGTGCCGGTGCCGCGGCACTGGCCTGTTTGGACGTGATGGTGGGCTTGGGCGTGCAGCGCCACAACATCTTTGTGTGCGACTCCAAGGGGCTGATTTACCAAGGACGCCCCGGTGGTTACGACGACAGCAAAGCCCGCTTTGCCCAAACCTCCCCATTGCGCACTCTGGCCGACGTGGTCAACGGTGCCGACGTGTTCTTGGGCTGCTCGGCGGCGGGGGTGTTGACGCAAGACATGGTCAAAACCATGGGCAGCCAACCCATCATCTTGGCGCTGGCTAACCCCGAGCCTGAAATTCGCCCCGAGCTGGCCAAGGCTGTGCGGCCTGATTGCATCATCGCCACCGGGCGCTCCGACTACCCCAACCAGGTCAACAACGTCTTGTGCTTCCCCTACATCTTTCGGGGTGCGCTCGACTGCGGCGCGACCAAGATCACCGAAGCCATGAAGCTGGCCTGCGTGCGCGAAATCGCCGACTTGGCCAAGGCCGACATCAGCGAAGAAGTGGCCAGCGCCTATGCAGGCAAAGAGCTTGTGTTTGGCCCCGACTATTTGATCCCCACCCCGTTCGACTCACGCCTGATCCTGCGCATTGCACCCGCCGTGGCCAAAGCCGCAGAGGCGTCGGGCGTGGCAGCGCGCCCCATCGCCGACTACGAAGCCTACAAACAAAGCCTGTCACGCTTTGTTTACCAAACCGGCATGATCATGCGCCCCGTCTTCAACGCGGCCCAGGCCTCCAGCGCCAAGCGCGTCATCTATGCCGAAGGTGAAGACGAGCGCGTGCTGCGCGCCGCCCAGTTGGCCATCGAAGACAAGTTGGCCCACCCCATTCTGATTGGTCGCCCCGCCGTGATTGAGGCACGCATTGCCAAAGCAGGCTTGCGCCTCAAAGTGGGACACGACGTGGAAGTCATCAACCCCGAGAGCGACGCCCGCTTCCGTCAGTACTGGGAGACCTACCACCGCCTAATGGGCCGCCGAGGCATCACCCCCGACACTGCCAAAGCAGCGGTGCGCCGCTCCAACACCTTGATTGGTGCCTTGGCCATGCACTTGGGCGACGCCGATGCCATGCTGTGCGGCTTGGTGGGGCAATTCGACGCACACCTCAAGCATGTGAATGACATCATTGGCACCCAACGTGGCGCACCCGGCTTTGCCACCTTGAACGCCTTGATGCTGGCGGATCGCACCCTGTTCATTGCCGATACCTACGTCAACGAAGACCCCGATGCCGAGCTCCTGGCCAACATCGCCGTCATGGCCGCCGAAGAAGTACGCCGCTTTGGCCTGCCACCCAAAGTGGCCTTCTTGTCGCACAGCAACTACGGCTCATCGGCCAAAGCCTCAGCGCACAAAATGCGCGTGGCCCGCGACCTGTTTGCACGCATGGCCCCTGATGTGGAGTGCGATGGCGAACTGCAAGGCGATGCCGCGTTGTCTGACAGCGTGCGACGCAGCAGCCTGATTGAAACCTCGCTGCAAGGCGAAGCCAACCTGCTGATTTGCCCCAACCTCGACGCGGCCAACATCTTGTTCAACGTGCTCAAAATCACAGGCGGACAAGGCGTTACCGTCGGGCCTATTTTGCTGGGGGCAGCCAAATCGGCCCACATCCTCACCCCGTCGTCCACCGTGCGGCGCATTGTCAACATGACGGCGCTGGCCGCCGCATCAGCGGGCACGCCACGCGCTTGAGCGCCTGCGCAACCCCGCGACAAATCAGCCCCTGCACCGCAAGGTCAGGGGCTGTTTGCATGGTGTTTCCCGCACAGTGTTCAAGTTCTTTCCGCCTTGGTTATCCTGACGCAAAGGAGACACACATGGAACTTTTAACCGACCCACAAGCGTGGATCGCATTCGCCACCCTCACCCTGTTAGAGCTGGTGCTGGGCATCGACAACATCATCTTCATTTCCATCCTGGTCGACAAACTGCCACGCGCCAAACAAGAAGTGGCGCGACGCATTGGCCTGTTCATGGCCATGTTCATGCGCATTGGTTTGCTGCTGGTGCTGGCTTGGATCGTCGGCTTGGTCGAACCCCTGTTCAACATCGTCGGTCACCCCATCTCCGGGCGCGACATCATCTTGATCCTCGGCGGCTTGTTCCTGATCTGGAAAAGCACCGGCGAAATTCATCAGTCCTTAGAGGGCGAAGAAGACCACATGAACAGCAACGTCAAAGCCACCCTGACCAGCGTGGTGCTGCAAATCATGGTGATCGACTTGGTGTTCTCGCTCGACTCCATCATCACCGCCGTGGGCATGGTCGATGAAGTGGCCATCATGATTGCCGCCGTCGTGGCATCGGTCGGTTTGATGATGCTGTTCGCCAGCGCCATCGGCCAGTTTGTGTCGCGCCACCCTTCCATCAAAATGCTCGCCCTCACCTTCTTGGTCGTCGTCGGTGTGGTGCTGGTGGCCGAAGGCTTTGGTCACCACGTGCCCAAGGGCTACATCTACTTCGCCATGGCGTTCTCGCTGATGGTTGAGATGCTCAACATCCGCTTTCGCAAACGCGCCTCCAGCGTGGTGCGCCTGCATCAAAACCACATCCCGGGCGAGTGAATGTCTGCGCCGCACAGCTTCAAAGGCAACAAACAATCCCTGCCCAGCAAGCTGTGCGCGGTGTGTCAACGGCCCATGACCTGGCGCAAGGCCTGGGCCAAAAACTGGGAACACGTGCTGTACTGCTCTGACGCCTGTCGCGCCCAAAAGAAGACCGCCCCATGAGCCACACTGCGCTGCGCCATTTGGTGATCGTGCTGGGCGACCAGCTCAACCTCGACGCCACCGCCCTGCACGACTTCGACCCGAGCTGCGACGCAGTGTGGATGGCCGAGGTCATTCAAGAGTCCACCCACATCCCCTCGTCCAAACAACGCACCACCGTCTTCTTGAGCGCCATGCGCCACTTCGCGCAGACCCTGCGTGCGCAAGGCTGGCCACTGCACTACACCGCGCTCGATACGCCTGACGCACCCAGCACCTTGGCTGAAGGCTTGAGCCGCGCCATTGAACAACTGCGGCCCCAAGCCCTGGTGCTCACCGCCCCAGGCGACTGGCGTGTGCTGCAAGCCCTGCGCGGCGTGGCACGCGAACATGAATTGCCCCTGCAACTGCGTGACGACCTGCACTTCTTCAGCACCGTGCGTGAATTTGCCGAACACGCCAAAGGTCGCAAACAACTGCGGCTTGAATATTGGTACCGCGCCCTGCGCCAAAAAACCGGCATCTTGATGGCCGACGGCAAACCCGTGGGCGGGCAATGGAACTTCGATGCCGACAACCGCGCCTCCTTTGGCAAACAAGGCCCACCGCCCATCCCCGCCCCCAAGCGCTTTGCACCAGATGCCATCACCCAAGAGGTGATGACTTTGGTCAACACCCAACTCGCACACCACCCCGGCCACCTGAGCAGCTTTGGCTGGCCCGTCACCCGCGACGATGCGCTACTGGCCCTGCAAGGCTTCATCACGCAACGACTGCCTCTGTTTGGGCAATACCAAGACGCCATGTGGGAGGGCGAGGTGTGGCTCTACCACTCGCATCTGTCGTGCGCACTCAACCTCAAACTGCTCAATCCGCGCGAAGTGGTGCAAACAGCCGTTGACGCCTACACACAAGGCCTGGCACCCCTGCCTGCGGTGGAAGGTTTTGTTCGGCAAATCTTGGGGTGGCGTGAATACGTGCGCGGCATTTACTGGACGCACATGCCCGAGTACTTAGAGCGCAACACGCTCAACGCACAAGCCGAGTTGCCCGCGTTTTACTGGACGGGCGACACCGACATGGCGTGCCTGCGTGACGCCATTGGCCAGACCTTGCAGCATGGCTACGCCCACCACATCCAACGCCTCATGGTGACCGGCTTGTACGCCTTGCTGCTGGGCGTGAAACCGCAAGCCGTGCATGCCTGGTATTTGGGTGTGTATGTCGACGCTGTGGAATGGGTGGAGCTGCCCAACACCTTAGGCATGAGCCAGTTTGCCGACGATGGCCTCATGGCCAGCAAACCCTACGCCGCCAGCGGCAAATACATTCAACGCATGAGCAACCACTGCCAAGGTTGCCGCTACGACCCCGCACAGTCCACCAGCGAACGTGCCTGCCCCATCACCACCTTGTACTGGGACTTCTTGATGCGCCACGCCGACACCTTGGCCCAAAACCCGCGCATGGTGATGCAAGTCAACAACCTCAAGCGCCTCTCTCCCGAGCAGCGCGAGGCGATTGCGGCGCAGGCGTTGGTGCACAGAGAGCAACACGAAGACGCTGAGTTGGCCGAAATTGTGAAAGCACGCTCTGGCGGTGAAACCGTCAAGGTGAAGCCTGAAGACTTGTAGGTTTGATTTCCATGTCAGTGCGTAAAAAATCATCGTGAGTTTCTCAAACGGTCACTCTCGGCGCATAGGCTTAAATGACCGCTAGACCACCCAGGCGTTGCTCAACTAAGACTAGCAGGATAAGGCTCACTGGAACAACCGTTGATGCCAAGGATAAATAGATACTACCGATACATTTCGCTCATAGAGGCTCCAGGGACTCCTGCTCGGCAACAAACTCGGCTTCACGCATCGCCTGCCCCAATTCTGGCCATCCAGCAGCACAAGCGAAGTGGTGAATACGTTCCAAGGTCCGTGCTGAGGCCCTAACCCGCATTTCCAAAGGCACGTCATCTGGCGACATACGGTAGGGCTGTAGGGAAAAACCCGCCGCCCTAGCTACGGCCGCGATTGTGGAAGCAATCCGAAATCCCCCCTCATCAACGTCACCCCAGTGATTGATCGGCGTGGTCGGCGGCAGGCGCCCCAGTAAACGCCCGTACATTGCTCGCCAAGCTGGTGAAGGCATACCCGCTGTGTAGATCAGAAGCACCTTGTCGTCTTGCCGGCGTTTAGCCTCGCTATGAAACGTGGTCTTGTTTTCGATGGTGATGACTTCAATGACCGTGCTGGCTACCCCCTGAATGGTTGCCGCTGGTAAGCCCATGTAGGGCATGTCAATCAAACCGGTGGAGCGATCCCGCGCGATGTGCACGTGACCGGCCAACAGCACTGGATGCTCTTCCCGGAACAAGCCCAACTCCTGCCAAACCTGGGCCGCGGCCCTTGGGCTTTCCTCAACACTGCCACTCAGCAGGATATCGAGCTGGGGTGTGAGCGCCTCAATCCGCTTGCTATCCCGAAACAGTCGCGCGCTGAATTCACGCACCGGAGCGGCAATCGCGTCCTGGCTGCGCGCAGCGCAGGCCCGGATGGTCTTGGCTGCATCGATCCAGGCCCCCGAGTCCTGCGGGCCCAACCCGCGCACCTTGGCCATGCCAGTCCAGCGTCCAATCAGTTCCAGGATCACTGGGAACTCCGCTTTCAGTGGCTCAAGCTGCCCAATGGTCTGCGCCAGCTGGTCGACATAAGTACTGCGCCCCAAAAATCTGGCCAACGCCTGCACGTCCATCAGATCAATACGCTCAATGAGTCCATCTTTTGGATTCAGCTTGTCACGCTGCAAAGTGACGGCCCCAGCATCGCGCGCGGCCTGGAACATCTCGTCGCATTCTTGTTTTTGCTGCCAGCTCCTGAGATCGCTGTAGGGTTTCAAGTTCATGGCTGTCAGTGCTGGGGGGCGCGCACGTACGCCGGCAGCGTGCCTGTTGCCAGAATCCAGCAGCTTGGCCAGCAAGTCCCTGGCGATGGTGCCCGCGCTCATGGTGTAGCAGCAGATCGGGAGATGGGCTCCTGGCGCACGGCCAACAGTTCCGCCTCCAGCAACTCGGGGTGGTACTCCCACATGTCTTCTCGGAACTGCTCGCGCATGGCTTCGCTGACCCGGCGCTCTTCCACATGGATCACGTGGCGAGTTTCGTCTTTCATGATCTCGAAATAGCGATGCAGGAAAGCGGTCAGCGTGGGTAGGTTCTCGCCTGGGCTGGCCAGCAACACTTGCAGACCGAGTTCTTCGAGGTAGCGCATGGTTGCCACGATGTTGGGCGTGTCCATCTTGTCAAAGGCCTCGTCTAGCAGGATGAGCCGTAGCCCGTCTTGGTTGTTTTCATCCATGCGGTACGCCGAGGACAGCGCCGCCCCGGCGATCACGTACAGCGGCGCGCGGTGCTCACCACCGGAGCCTGGGCCAATGCGTTTGCTCAGGTGCCCAATGGTCTTGGTGACGCCGGTGACCGGGTCGTCAGTCTCAATCTCGATGTCGAACTCAAAAAACTCCCGGTAGTCATCCAGTGGACTCTTGACCGCGGCATTGCCCGAGGCGGTTTTCTCGCGCAGGAGCTCCGCGAATTGTGTAGGGATTTCCCCGGGCTCGCCAAACAGACCGCCCTCGGTTCCGAAGTCGGCGATGTTCTCGATGAACTTCTTCAGTGGCAGCAGGTCAGGACGGACCTTGGCCTGGAACTGGTACCGTTCCCCGTTGGTGAAGGCGGGGGAGGCCTTCAGCGCATCGTTCAAGCGCTTGAAGGTGGTGGTCTGGTATTTGAGGTTTGCGTGCAGTGCCAGTGCCACGTCCTGGCGGAAGGTGTTCTGCGACGCGAGGTAGGCCTCCTGCGCCTGGGCCTTGTACTGGGGCAACTCCGTGTTTTGCAGCCTGGTGACTTGCTGCTCCATCCAGGTCTTGGCTTTACGCCAGTCGGACATCACCTCATCGCTGACAGCTTCGCGGTGCTCAGTCAGGAATGTTCCTAGCAGCGTCTGGGCCGGGCCCAGGTGACGCGTCATGGAGGCGTTGCAGCGCTTGGCCTGCGATTCGCACTGGTCGGCCATGGCCTGGTAGTTGTCGCCGTGCAGCTCCAACAGCGCGTCCCAGCGATCCGAAGCGTATTCCGGATCATAGTCGGCATGTCCACGGCAGGTTTCGTGAACCGTCCGCTTGCCTTGGAGTTCTAGCAACTTGGCCGAGCATTCCTTGATCAATCTATCCAGTTCCATCTTGGCCCGCACAAAGGCGTCTCGGGCATCGCGGGCATCTTTCTCCAACTGCTGCTTGCGTTCTCGCAGTGCCTGTAGCTTGGCGCACAGAGCTTGGTACTCGGCACTGGTGCTGCCAGCAATACGTTGTTGGGCGAGCTCTCTTTCGGTGAGTGCCTCGCTCAGCTGGGCCGCGAAGCCAAGCAGAAGGCGCAAGGTCTCTGGGGACGCCAAGCTCTGTACCGCTTGGCGGATCCGATCAATGTCGCCCTGGCGCTCATTAAGGTCGGCTACTTTTCGGTTCAACTCACGGGATTCGGCCCTGAGTCCGTCGACCTGGCCCTTGGCGCCGGCGCCAATCTGAAGGTCCGCCTCAGGCACAAGGCGCAGTCGCTCAAAGTCGCCGGGCCCCACCAGCATGCCGTCAAGGGTGAGGGTGCGCTCGCCCCGCAGCGCCTCTTGAGCGGAATTCGCGCGCTTGAGGTTGCCCAGCTTGCCACGCAGGTAGGCCACGGCCACCTGGTTGCTGCCCTGTATCAGGCTGGCCACCGTGTCGGTCGCCGGTTGGGTATGCACTGGCCGGGCTCGGTCGGAGCGCACGATCTTGACACCGTAGATACTGCGTTTCCCCTGCAAAGCCTGGTAGATGCCAAAAGCCTTTTCCTCCTCCTCCGAGTCCCGCAGCAGAATAGCTTCCACATTCTTGGCCAAGTAGGCTTCGATCGCTGGCTGCCATTTGGGATCGGTCACCTTCACCAGGTCACAGACCGGGGTGGGGTGCAATCCGTGGTCCGCAAACTCATGCATCAGTAGAGCCGTAGGGGTGCTGACCTGCGCACGGTTGGTATTGGCGCGCTCCATGCCCAGGCCGATGGTATTGAGACGCTCTTTGGCGAGACGAATCTTTTCCTTGACGACGTCATGCTCCTCATCTAGGTGCGCACCAGCGATCTTCAACGTCTTACCAAGGTCCTGGATGATTTGCCCCAGTGCATCCTGGTCGATCCGGTTCTTTTCCCAGGAGAACGCACTAAGCTGCTGAGTGGCCTGCGCAAGCGCGGGCTGCCACTGGGCCAACAAATCGTTGAAGCTGGCGTTTTGGAGCAGCTGCCAGAAGTTGCGCAGCTCCGCCTTCAACACTTCTTCCTGTCGGGAGGTTTTTGCTTGCGCTTGCTCCAAGGCCAGCTGGGCACCAGCATTTTCGGCGTGGTCCGCATGAGCGCGCTGCAGGCCAGTCAGTTGACCTTCTTCGAGGGTCCAGGCTGCTAGCGCTTCATTGGCTTTTGTGCTGGCTTGGGTACATTCATCGACAACCCCCTCCTGATCCAACTTCTCGCCCATCAGCTTATCGTGCGCCGCATTGCACAATTCGTACGCTGCGGATGCCTGCAAGCCGGTCAACGTGGCGGATTTGCGCGCTTCGGCCAGTGCCGCATCAAAGTTCTTGCTGACCTCCTGGCCCTGCTTGATTTTGAGTTCGACCCCTTCAACCAAGATGTTGATCCGTTTGAAGGTCTCCACCAGCTGCTTGAATCGGGCGATGTTGGTGGGGCGGTCTTCCAGCACGTCATTGCGCACGATCTGGTCCACCGACTTGGAAAAGCTCATGCGCAGCGCGAAGCGGAAGGCTCGCGCGAACGCGTCGTAGGACGCTGGGCCCGCCTTGCCACGTAGCATGAACAGCACTTGCTTGACATAGCTAGCGCCATCGTCGAACAGCGGTTCCTCACCGCTGACCTTGGATTGTTCCAGCAATCGGTGGCGGAAACTGCTCCAGGGCAGCGGCATGATGGCGCCATCCGCTGTCTGCAGGTGCTCAGACATGCTCAGTTCCACACCGCGGATGACGTAGCGCCCCAGCACTTTTTCCGATTCGTTGCCCAGCGAGGCTTCGATGCACACGCCCATGGAAACCGGCTCATTGGTCTCGGTATCTCGCCAGACCAGCGTGATGTAAGTGGTGGCCTGCGGCCGTGCGCACTGTTCAATAGTGTCGCCATACTGACCTAGGCAGTAGGAGCGCAGGGTGCGACTTTGCTGATGGGATTTGTTGTCGGCCTGTGCGTTGAAGTGCATCAGGTTCTTGTTAGCGCCCATCATGGCGATCTGCACGGCATCGAGGGCTGAGCTCTTGCCGCTGCCGTTGCGACCGAACAGGCCGGTGATTTCTTCTAGTCGGAATTCCTGTTGCTCGTACAGTAGAAACTGCACCAGTTTGACACTCTCAAGCCGTTTCATCGCTCATCCCCTGGTTGTCTTCGATCGCCACGGGCTCGCCGGCGGCTCCGTGCCCTTTCGCTTCATCGCGGGCCGTACCCCACTGCGCTAGCCGTAGCAAGGCCGTCTCGCCTAACACGTCGACGATGGCCGGACGGATAGCCACGCCACCAGCAGACTGCTCTTGCAGGGGTGTCAGGTACCCACTGTCATCGTCTTCCAGGCGCCGTGCGATGCCCCAGCGCTTGGCTGAGCGCAGCAGTGTGTCGAGCTCTCCACGGGTGGGCAAATCGCGCCCGGTCATGAGGTGAAACTTTTCCTGCAATTCAATGTAGTCGCACAGAACCTCGCCGTCTTCCGTGAGTCCACCGGCGCGCACGCCTTCGTCGTACAAGCCACGCAGCACAAGAGCAAACAATGTCTGGGCCACGGTTGCGGTACCGGCCTTGGCGTGCCGCGGGAGGGCGGTGACATAGCGCAGCTGCCGGTTAATCGACAGTGATACCCCCAGTGGTGCCAGCACCTTGGCGAACTCGCGTTCATAGAGATCCAGGATGGCATAGGTCACCCTGCTACTGCGGTCGGAGTGGTAAATCACCTGCTCGGCCACCAGCCGATAGGCCGCGGTTTCAAAGTCTTCGACGGTATAGACACCATCCAGCCTGCTGGCCAGATCCTCCCAATCTCGTGGGTTACTCATTTGGACTCCCTGCTTTTGGTCTGGCGTTTGCGCCAGCTTAGTGTGAATGGCTTGCCGCTCAAATACGGGTGCTCGGCGGCTTCGTCGCTGGTGTAGCGCAGTTCCATGCCTGGGGCGGACGCCCGGCCTTCCATCTCTAGCCTGGGAATCCGGGAGTTGGTGGCCATGGCCACGCTGGTCAGGACCTGGAAGGCGCGCAAGTCCTCAATGGATCCGCAAGGCAGGGCGTCGCTGTCAGCGGTGGCCATGTCCTGCAGCACTTTCTCGGTATAGGCGCGCAGCTTCATTGGGGTGATGGAGCGGCGCTCTTGGGCGCGGCGTACCAGGTTGCTGATCGCGCGCGCGCGGTCGGAGATGATCACTTGGCGTAAAGGTGTCGGTGGCAGCCGTGGCACCTCCTTGCGTGGCTGGGCCAGGCGGGCCCCTCCCATCAGAGCATCCGGCGGGAACACAGGGGCGACATCAATGTCGGGGTTGGCAATCAAGCGGTCCATGGTCTGCCGGAGCAGGTTGTCGATGGGGCGGATAGCGCGCAGCTTGTATTCCAGGAAGGCCAGCGCACGCCGATTGGCAACGCGGATCTCTTCGTCCAAGCGCTCCAGGTATTCTTCGATCCGGTCGAGCTCGTAGAGGCGCTGCAGGTCGCGCTGGAATGCGGCTTGGCCTTTTCTGTCGTCCCCGCCGGAGAAGCGGTTCACATACCAGTCCAACAGGCGGCTACGTTGCTCTGGCTGAGTGTCGATGTCTGTGACAGCATCCAGGATCTGTTGGCGCTTGGACAAGGGGTGCTCCCTCGTGCGCAGTTCCTGGTAGTCCCCAATAAAGACCTCTTGGATGTATGAAGTAAAAAAGGATCGAACGTACTGGGCTGTGGTGTGTTGCGCGGCTATGGCCACCATTAGGTCGCGCACATTGGTGCCCGTGTTGCGGATGTAGACCAACAGGTTGCGGCACTGTTCCGCCGCCTCGCGCAGCAGGTCGCCGCTGGCGTCGCCCTTGTACACCTGGGTCACTGCAGCGTCGATCGCGCGGATCTTGCCCGAAACGAACACCGGGCCCGTCTCGGCGAAGTTGATCAGTTGGGTCAGCAACTGGCCCACGGCCGGCGCCATGTTGACGGTTTTTTCGATGCCGTACTTCTCCAGGCGGAACCAGCCCGCCTCGACCAAGCGATTGAAGATGCCGATGGTCCGGATGTTCAGAGGCGTGTCGGGCTGATCGCCGGACTCAGGCTGCCATTCGTCTGCGTATTTGAGGTGGTCCTCAATATCTTGGGTGATCTCGCGTTGCAGGAATCCATAGCTGGGCGGTAGAGGAGCGTCGGGACCGAAGCGCCGCCGGTGCAGGTGGCACAGCAGCGCCCAATAGCCGTGGCGGTTTTGCGAAGCAAGCGGACCGAACAGTCGTTCTGGGATGCGCTGGAAGAGCGCCATGGAAGCTGGGTTTACTCTGGGAAAAGCCATTTGCGCAGCTCCTAAACGTTCTCCACCGCCAAATGGTATTTAGGCGACACATCCTTGGTTGTGTCTAGTGCCAGCCGCAGCTCCTGCACTAAGTAGAGCAACATGGTGCCGCGGCAGCTGTGCATTCGCGCAACAGTCCCCTCGAAATACTCGCTGCGAAGCAGTCCCTGCTGACCAGGCGTCATCTTTGGATGCGCCTGGATGGGCATCTTCACCACAGCGTTCGACTTGATGTCCTGTGCAATCGTGGATTCGACCTTCTGATCCAGTATGGGGAGCTTCGCAATGCGCCCCAGAACGAAGTCACGGAAATCGCCGATCTCTAGTTTGTAGCCGTACATGTGCAAGCTTCGAGTTACTTGGCATAGGCTGTGCGGCACCAAGGTGGATGGGTGTAGCTTGGGTGTACACATGGAGCGATATTCCAACTTCAGTCGCGTGCCTTGCCCCATGGACAAACACACACAGGAGAAGGTGCTCGGGTTGACCTGAGAAAAGCCCCAGGTGGTAACAGTGACCGACGCGGCACCGGGTGTGCGATCAGCATAAATGTCGGCATCTGCTATGTAAGCGGCGAACGTCAAATTAGAGGTACTAGCCTTGAGGCCAGATTGCGTCTTTTTGTAGGCAACGGGGGTGGCAAAGTACGACTTGGCCTTGCTGTCACATTCAAAGCAGTCATGGGGTCCTTCGCAGATCACTAGGAGTAGCTGGCCCACTCGTATGCCACTCAGTCCAGACAAGCCCGTAAGACAATCACAGATCAAGCGACCCTCCAACAAAGACATTCGGCGCATGACTTTGTTGCCGTTTTTTTCGAGCAGATTGGTCAAACTCATCGCCTTCTGCCTTGATGGGATAGAAAACCAAATAATACATTTATATATCTCATTTTGAGACACGTAGCTAGTCAAGTTCCCGTAAAACAGTTGCAGAACTCTTCAAGATGTCAGTTCGATGCTGTGCGTAGCCAATTTCAGCTGTCCCTACGGAACTAGCCGTCAGATCGGACTGGAGCGGGGAAACGCGGATAACTACTGCAAAGAAAAGACCTTAACCCGTCACTTACTTGAAAATATCAAATTCACGCCCTGGTCGACCGCAACCCCACCACAAAACAACCACACATAAACTCCCCGCCAACAAAACAGGATCACCCCCGTGAACACCACCTCAACCCAAGCGGCCAACGAACTGCTCGTGCAGCATTGGCAAGCAGGCACCACATTGGCAGCGTTGCCACCTGCCCTGCGCCCCACCGAACGCGCGCAAGGCTATGCCATACAAGCCCATCTCGAAGCCCTCAGCCCACAACCCTTGTTTGGCTGGAAGATCGCCGCCACCAGCACAGCCGGTCAACAACACATTGGCATCGACGGGCCCATTGCAGGCCGCCTGCTGGCCGAGATGGTTTACGCAAATGGCGACACACTGCCCTTCGGCGCCAACCGCATGCGCGTGGCAGAGGCCGAGTTTGCTTTTCGCATGGGGCACGATCTGCCGCCGCGTGCAACGCCCTATGCACTTGGCGAAGTGCTCGATGCGGTGTCAGCGCTGTACCTGGCCATCGAGGTGCCCGACTCCCGCTATACCGACTTCGCCACGGTGGGCGCTGCGCAGCTGATTGCCGACAACGCCTGCGGCCACCAATTTGTGCTCGGCCCTCAAGCGCCAGACCTGTGGCGACAACTCGACTTGGCGTCACACCGCGTCGTCGGCAAGGTGGGGCAACGGCTTGAGCGCGACGGCATCGGTGCCAACGTGCTGGGCGACCCGCGCATCGCCCTTACCTGGCTCGCCAATGAACTGTCCACACTGGGCATCACCTTGGCAGCAGGCCAAACCGTGACCACCGGCACATGCCTGGTTCCGCTTGAGTTCGAACCGCAAGACACGGTGTCGGTGGATTTTGGTGTGTTGGGTCAGGTGAGTTGCAGCTTCAGCGCAGCGTGACGCCCACAGCGTGTTTTGAATGGCTGAACTTGCATAGCATTTGCAACACAATCAATGCATGAAAACAGCCACACTTCCCCCCATCCGTGTTGCCCCTGACTTTCGGCTCGAACTCGAAGCCAAGCTGGTAAATGCCAAAAAAATCAAGGCGCGGCGGATAACTTACCGAGTTTTGTTCAGCAAAGCGGTAGCAGAAGATTTGGAGCAACTGTTTGACTTCGCGCTGCAACGTGAATTGAACAGTGCAACGGGCGACCTCAACATTGCGGACAAAGCGGTGCAAGCCATCAAAGACGGCATCGCATTTTTGACCACCTCTCCATTTGCCTGTCGCAAGGTAGGCGCTAGTTCTTTTGTTCGTGAACTAACCAACTGACTTACTGGCAACACTTGCCTCATGTGGCAAAATATGACCTATCAAAATGATAGGTCGAAATCTTGGGAACTCCCTCTGATCGTCAACTTGAACGCCACATTCGGCAGTCTGCCAAAGACTCAACCCATGTAATCTTCACCACGCATGCGCGTAAACGCATGCGTGAGCGGTATATCAATGATCCGATGGTTCTTGAAGTGCTGCGAATGGGTAGCTTTGCGCTACCACCTGAGCTAAACATAAAGCATCCGGGGCTGCTGTGCCGAATGCAACGGTTTGTTGCAGGTATGCAAGTAGCAGTTGTTGTGTACGTGGAGTACCCAGCAACAGATTTGGTCATCGTGACCGTGATGGACGTCAAAAAGGACTGATATGTACCACTACACAGACGGCGGGCTGCGCAACGTGTGGCTGGCCAACGGCTATGAAATCAAGAAGACCGCTTACGGTGAAGGCGTGTCTTTTCACAACTTGGATGGCCTGACCCGTTCCATCTGCATGGCCTTGACCCGCAAAGCGTCACCCGTCACTGGCGCGGAGTTTCGCTACATCCGAAGCGCTGGTATGTTGCTATCGCAACCTGCCTTGGGCAAGTTAATGGGCATTGACGGGCAATCCGTGGCGCGTTGGGAGAAAACCAGCAAAGTGCCGCTGTGGGCAGACAAGCTGGTTCGGCTTCTGTACACCGCGCAAGCTCAAGGCCATGAGCCCATCGCCAAAGCTGTTGAACGCATCAAGACCGTCGAGCGTCTGGTGAAACAGAAAATTGTGGTGCGAGAGTCGCGCGGACAATGGCGACCCAGCCTGCAAGACGATGACCTGTTGACCCACTAACTTTGACCGCCTGTTAACGAGTGATTACAATGTATCTATGTTCATCGTTAAGCAGCTTCCGCAATTCGAACACTGGCTTTTCGGACTGAAAGATGGTTTAACCCACCGACGCCTTGCGCGCAGGCTCGAAAAAGCTCAGCGTGGTCTGCTTGGTGACGTTGCCCCAGTCGGTGAAGGCGTGTTTGAGATGCGCGAATTTTTCGGTCCTGGGTGGCGCATGTACTACGTCCAGCAAGGCGATGTGTTGATCGTGATGCTTGGGGGCGGCGACAAATCCACCCAGCAAGCCGATATCGCAACGGCCATCGCTCTTTCCAAAACCCTTCAAGGAGTTTGACCATGGTGAAGAAAATAAATGCAGCCGACTTGCCCGAATTTGACATGGCTGAACACCTAGACAGTGACCAAGCCATTGCCGAATACCTGACCATCGTGATGGAAGAAAACGACCCCAGCGAGTTGACGCATGCGCTGGGTGTGATCGCTCGTGCGCGCGGCATGTCTGAGGTAGCGCGTGCAGCGGGCCTGACGCGCGAGGCACTCTACAAAGCCCTACGCCCTAACTCGCAACCCCGCTTCGACACCATTGCCCGTGTCTGCACGGCACTAGGTGTCAAGTTGGTCGCGCAGGCAGCCACTGCTTAGTTGGTTTTCTACCGGCCCTATAAGCAGCCCCACTCACTCGAAACGCTTGCCCTGCGCCAGCAACTCAGGCGTGCCAATCACCGCATTCAAGCCATCAAAGTCGAGCATCTGGTGTTGCCACGGCAAGGTGGTTTGGTGTTGGTGCAAGCTGGCGTAATAGCCTTGCAGGGTGTGCGCCACCGCGCGGGCGGTGCCACCCGGAAAAATCACAATCTTGTAGCCGCGTTGTCCCAACACGTCGGCGCTTTGCACCGGGGTTTTGCCACCCTCCACCATGTTGGCCAGCATGGGCACGCGCTGTGCAAACTGCTGGCAGGCAGCGTTCATTTGCTCCGGGCTGCGCACGGCTTCGATGAACAAGGCATCCACGCCGCACGCCAAGTAGCGCTCGGCGCGTTCCAGCGCGGCGTCAAAGCCTTCCACGGCCACCGCATCGGTGCGCGCCAAGATCAAGGTGTCTGACGAATGCCGCGCATCCAGCGCCGCGCGCAGCTTGCCTTCCATCTCGGCCACAGGCACCACGCCTTTGCCATCCAAATGGCCGCAGCGCTTGGGGAAGGTTTGGTCTTCCAGTTGAATCATGGCCGCGCCTGCACGCTCAAACTCGCGCACGGTGCGCTGCGTGTTCAAGGCGTTGCCAAAGCCGGTGTCGGCATCCACGATCACGGGCACGCGCACGCGGTCGGTGATGTGCGCCAAGGTGTGCGCCACCTCACTGGCGGTGGTCAAGCCAATGTCAGAGCGACCGAGCAAGGTGTAGGCCACCGAAGCACCCGACAAATACAGCGCCTCAAAGCCTGCTTGCTCAGCGATCAAGGCGCTGAAGGCGTCGTACACACCGGGGGCCAGCAACACCTCGGGCTGGTTCAAACGTTGTTTCAAATTCACGGCGTGTCTCCCTCAATCTTGTGCGGTGGCCTGCGCCACCTGATGTGCAGCGGTCTGTGCCGCAATAAAGCCCCCGGCAATGGCGCTGAGCAGCCCGTTGCCCGACAAATAGCCCCACACCGCATCGCCCGACACACCGCGCGCCGCGCCCCCTGCGGCCAACAGATTGGGCAAGGCGCTGCCGTCGGGGCGCAGCACTTGGCATTGGGCATTGATGTCGAGCCCACCTTGCGTATGGAACAAAGCCCCGGTCACGCGAATGGCATGAAACGGCGCTTCTAAGCTGCGTTTGAAGTGGCGGCCTGTGCTGGGGTCTTGGCCCTCGTGCACAGCGTCCAAGGTGTGACGCAAGGTCTCTACTGGGCAACCAATGTGTTGCGCCAACGCCGCCACGTCGGCCAAGGTGTGCACCGCACCCGCCGCTTGTGCGTCACGAAAATCAGGGAAGTCTTGGGCAAAAGCGAGCAAGCGGTCGTCGAACACATTCCACGCGGTGCCACCCGGTTGCGCCAGCACATGCACCGCCGCTTCAGAGTAGCCCTGGGTTTCGTCATGAAAGCGCGCGCCCAAGGCGTTGATTTGCACCCCACCTTCCATCATCAACGCCCACGAAATCAAAGCGCCTTGCGGCACGGCCCACGAGCCGTGGCCTTGGTAGCCACCCAGGTCGGCCAGTTGCGCGCCCATTTGTTGGCCCCAGGCGATGGCGCTGCCATCGTTGCCCGTGTGGCCGGCATACAGCGCATCGCGCATCTCGGGCAGCAAGGTACTCACCAGCTCGGCGTTGCCACCAAAGCCGTTGCAGGCCAGCAGCACGCTGTCGCAGCTGAGTTGCTCCAGTTGCCCGTCAGGGCGCACAAAGCCCAGGCCCAGCAGGTGGTCGGCGTGGTTCACATACAGCGTGCTCACCTGTGCTTCGGTCAGCACCACCACGCCCGCTGCTTCGGCGGCATTGTGCAAACGCATCATCAAACCGGCGCCGGTTTTTTCGGGCACGGCATGCATGCGGTGCACGCTGTGGCCGGGGTACAAAAACGTGTCGAGCACCTGCCACGGCACACCGTGGTGGTGTGCCAGCGCGTCCATGGCGGGGCCAATGGCGCGGCTGTAGGCGTCCACCAGCACCGGCGACGCACGGCCATGGGCCTTGGCTTGAATGTCTTGCGCAAACAGCGCCGGCGAATCGCTGATGCCTTGCGCCTGCTGCGCTTGGGTGGCGGCTGCGGGCACAAAGCCCGACGACAGCGCGGTCGACCCGGTGGGCAAAGCATCGCGCTCCAGCACCACGCAGTCCACGCCCAGTTGGCTCAGGGTCAGCGCAGCGGTGAGGCCACAGGCCCCGCCACCCACAATGGCCACCGCGGTGTGCACTGGCGCAGAGAAACTGGCAACACGCTCAACCGTGGGGCTCATAGCGTGGCCAAGAATTGGGCGCAGGTCATCACCTCGGCCACCGACGCCATGTCGGTCAGCGCGGCTTGGTGGGCCGTGTCAGAAAAAGTGGCGCAGCCGTCGCTCAGCACCACGGTGCGGTAGTCACGCATATGGGCATCGCGCACCGTGCTGGCCACGCCGCCGTTGGTGACAATGCCGCACACCACCACCGTGTCCACACCTGCGCGGCGCAGCACCCAGTCGAGCTGGGTGTTGAAGAAAGCCGAATACGCCACCTTGCACACCGACACATCCACCCACGGTGCAATGGCCGCCACATTGGCTTGGCCCCAGCTGCCGGGCGCAAAGTCACCCGCACGCAAAAACGGGCGGCGCTCCAGCAGGTGTGGCGAGATCATGGGCTGCCCCTCGGCATCGGGCCACAAGGTGAACAAGCTGGCAGCCACCATGCCGTGGTGGTGCTTGACCGCCTCGGCCACGGGCGCCAAACGCTGGGGCAGCAGCAAGGCCTCGGGGCTCACGGTGTTGCCGCGTGCGTAGGCGCCCTCGGGTGCCAGAAAGTCGTTTTGCAAATCCACCACCACCAACGCGATGCGGCGTGGTGTGGCGGGGCTGTGGCTCAGGCTCATGCGGCGTTCCTTTCCACCAACAAGTTGCCCAGCGTGTCCACACGGGCGCTGAAGCCGGGCTCCAGCCACACCGTGGTGTCGGCCTGTTCCAGAATGGCCGGGCCGGCCACTTGGGCGCCCACGGGCAAGTCCAGGCGCGCGTAGCGCTGGGCGTCCCACCATTGGCCGGCGTGGTACACGCGCTGCACGCCCAGCGACGCGGTGCTGCCCGCGCCCTTGGGGGCCAGCACGGCCAGGTCGAACTTGGGACGCACGCCAATGCGGGCGTAGCGCAGGTTCATCACACGAATGGCCATGCCGGTGAGCACACGGCCAAACGACGCCGCATAGGCTTTTTCAAACGCAGCTTGAATGCTCTCGCGGCTGATGTCATCCGCGTTCAAGGGCACTTGCAAGGTGTGGGTCTGGCCCATGTAGAGCATGTCCAAGGCCACCACTTCTTGCACGCGCTCAAAGCGCACGCCCGCGGAGTCCAGGCGTTTTTGGCAGGCCTGGGCCAAGTCAGCCAAGCGCGATTTCAGTTGCGCCAAGTCCAAGTCGAGCAGCGATTTGTTGAGGGTCTGCACCGCGTCGTGGCGCATGTCGGCCATCACGCAGCCCAAGGCCGAGGTGACGCCGGGGTAGCGCGGCACGATGCCGGTGGTCACGCCCACCTCACGCATCATGGCGCACACATGCAAGGCACCGCCGCCACCAAACGGCATGTAGGCAAACTGGCGTGGGTCGTGACCGCGCTCGATCGACACCACGCGAATGGCACCCGCCATCTTGGCGTTGGCCACCGTCAGCATGGCTTCGGCAGCGGCCAGCACATCCAGCCCCAAGGGCGTGGCCACATGGGTTTGAATGGCCAGCTCGGCGGCTTTGGCGTCCAGCTCTTGCAACAAGCCACCGCCCAAGGGACGGTCGGCAGCAATGCGCCCCAACACCACATTGGCGTCGGTCACGGTGGGACGGGTGTTGCCGCGTCCGTAGCACACCGGGCCCGGAATGCTGCCTGCCGACTCGGGGCCGACTTGCAACATGCCACTGGCGTCAACCGACGCAATCGAGCCGCCACCGGCGCCAATAGTTTCAATTTGAATCATGGGCGAGCGCACCACCAGCCCAAACTCGATGGAGGTTTGCGCCGCCAGCGACGCCTCGCCCTCGGCCACCAGCGACACGTCAAACGAGGTGCCGCCCATGTCGCCCGTGATCACGTTGGGAAAGCCCGAGGCACGCGCCACCGCCGCACAGGCAATCACGCCAGCGGCAGGGCCCGAGAGGGCCGTGCGCACCGGCACATCGCAGGCAGTCTCGCGTGACATCACGCCGCCGTTGCTTTGCACAATCAACAGCTCGCCGCTGAAGCCCTGGGTGCGCAAGTCGTCTTCGAGCTTGGCCAGGTAGCTGCCCACCACGGGCTGCAAGGCTGCGTTCAAGGTGGCGGTGGAGCAGCGCTCGAACTCGCGAATCTCGGGCAGCACTTCGCTGGCCGAGGTCACATAGGGGTTGGGCCACATGGCGCGCACAGCAGCCACGGCCTGTTGTTCGTTGACGGGGTTGGCATAGGCGTTGATGAAAAACACGCACACCGCTTCGCAGCCCGCATCCAACAGCGCCTGGGTTTGGGCGCGCACTTGGGCCAAGTCCACCGCCGTGTGCAAACTGCCGTCGGCCAACACGCGTTCGTCCACTTCCAGACGCAGGTCACGCGGCACCACGGGGGTGAAGCTGCCGCGCAGGCCCCAGGTTTGGGGCCGGTCGCGGCGGCGCATCTCCAACACATCGCGAAAGCCACGCGTGGTGATGATGCCGGTGCGGGCCACCTTGCGCTCCAACAAGGCGTTGGTGCCCACGGTGGTGCCGTGCACGATGGTGGCCAAGGTCGAGGCCACACCGGCTGCTGAACCACTGGCGCTGCCCGTGGGCGCGTTGCCCTCGCTCACGCGCACCACGCCGTTCATGAAGCCACGGGCTTCCTCGCCACGGGTGGAGGGCACTTTGACAATGCGGGCCGAGCCATCGCGCTCGTCGAGCACAAACAAGTCGGTGAACGTACCGCCCACATCGACACCCACCACCAGGTGTGGGGTGACAGACTGTTGCGTACTCATGGTTTGACCTTTGAAGAAGTGGTGTTCGAATCGCTGACGTAACCCAAGGTCACGTCGTGCGCACGCGCCGCAGCGTCGCGGCCTGCGGCCGGGCCCCAGCCGCCGCCGCCAGGGGTTTCCAGACGCACGCGCTCGCCTTTTTTGAGTTGGATGCCGAGCATCTTGGAGACCATGGGGGGTTGGCACCACTGGCCGTTGTGCTGGTACGAGAACACGTTGGGCAAGGCGTTGCCGCCGCCTGCTATGCCCTTGGGTGGCGCTTTGCCACGCTCACCGAAGATGAAGGCCTCGGCGCTTTCTTCCAGCAATTCAATTTCGTACACCGCGCCCAGGCCACCGCGGTGTGTGCCGTCGCCGCCGGAGTTGGCGCGCAACGACCACTCGGTGAAACGCACCGGATACGCAGCCTCCAAAATTTCCAGCGGCGGAATCGTAGCGGTCGAGATGGGCGCGTTGCTGTGGCTCAAGCCGTCGCCCGTGCTGTGGCCACCATGGCCACCGCCAAAGAAGCTGAACATCACCCAACGCTGGCCTTTGCGTGCGGCGTCGGTGCGGTGCCCGGCGATGGACAAGGCGTTGATGGTGCCGTAGGCGTGGGCCACGGCGCGGTTGGGGTCGGCCAAGGCGGTGGCGCTGAAGATCACATCGATCATGCGCAAAATGGTTTCGGTGTAGCCCCCCACCGGACGTGGGCGCTCGGCGGTGATCACCAAGCCGTCGGGCAACACAAAATCCACCGCATCCAGCACACCGGCGTTGGCCGGCACGTCGGGGAACACATGCTTGAGCGCCACATAGCAAGCCGCCACCGCAGTAGCGCGCGAGATGTTCACCGGGCCTGCGCACTGGGGCGAGGTGCGCGAAAAATCCAGCGTCATGCGGTCGCCCTGGACCGTCATGTCCAAGGCGATGGTGAGTAATTCGTCTTTCACGCCGTCGTTGTCGAGCACGTCTTCAAAGCTGTAGCGCCCATCGGGCAGGTTTTGAATGTGCGCGCGCATCAGCACCAGGGCACGTTTGCGCAACTCGCCCATGGCTTGCAGCACCACGGCGTCGCCGTATTCGTCGAGCAGTCCGTCCAGGCGTTTGACACCCAGCTCCAGCGCCGAGAGTTGGCCGTTCAAGTCGCCCCACAAGCTGTCGGGCAAGCGCGTGTTGGCGCGCAAGATGGCCAGCACATCGCCGTCGAGCTGGCCTTGGCGCACGATGCGCACGGGCGGAATTTGCACCGCCTCTTGCCAGCACTCGGTGGCCGCCGGGTTGTAGTTGCCGGGCACGGCACCGCCCACGTCATGCCAGTGCGCGGCAGACGCCAGGTAGCAAAACAACTGGCCGTTGCGAAAGAAGGGGCGCACCAGCTTGAAGTCGTTGGCATGGGTGCCGCCTTCGTAGGGGTCGTTGAACAACCAGGTGTCACCGTCGACCATGCCGCCGCGCTCTTGCGCCACACGCGCCGCAGCACGCACAGCAAACGCCATGGCGCCCACAAACACGGGCAAGCCCGATTTGCCTTGCACCAGGGTGTCACCACTGTGGGCGTCGTACAGGCCGTGGCAGGCGTCGTGCGCCTCGGCAATGATGGGGTTGAACGCGCTGCGGTACAGCGTGGCGTCCATCTCATCGGCGATTTGTTCCAAACGTCCCTTGAGCACGGCGAGCGTGACGGGATCGAGGGTGGTTGCAGCGGTGTGTTCACGCATGGTGTGTTCCTTGGCTGCGTTGTTTCAAGACATTCATCAAACCTCCGGCATGGACCATGTCCATTAAAAAATCAGGAATCGGCTGGCAGGGCAACACGCTGCCATCGGCACGTTGCACGCCTGCGCTCACCAGCGTGACCGCATCGCCCTCTTGCAACTGCTCGGCCTCGGCACAGGTCAGCAAGAGCAGCCCGAGGTTGAACGCGTTGCGAAAAAACAAACCACTGAACGATGGGGCCACCACCGCGCGCACACCCAGATGCACCAGGGCACCTGCGGCTTGCTCGCGCGAAGAGCCAATGCCAAAGTTGGGGCCGGCCACCAGCACGTCGCCAGGGCGCACGCCCGCGGCAAAGTCGGGACGCAGGGCTTCCAGGCAGTGTTGGGCAATGACGTCGATGCCGTTTTTCATGTAGATGCCAGGGGCCAGCACATCGGTGTCCACATCGGCACCGAGCTTCCACACCCGTGATGTTGTCGTCATAGCAGCTCCCGCACATCGCTGATGCGTCCACGCAGGGCCGATGCGGCCACCGTCCAGGGTGACGCCAGGTACACCTGCACGCTGGCCGGGCCCATGCGTCCTTTGAAATTGCGCGCCGTGCTCGAGATGACGGTGGCGCCTTCTTCAAAGGTCGCGCCATAGCCCGCACACGCACCACAGCTGTTGGGCAGCACCTGAGCGCCCGCATCGCGCAGCACCTGCATCACGCCTTCGCGCTCGGCTTGGGCTTGGTCGCGGGCGCTGGCAGGCGCCACCAGCAACCGCACGCCTTGCGCCACGTGGTGGCCGCGCAGCACCTGGGCGGCGGCACGCAAGTCTTCCAGCTTGGCCCCGGTGCAAGCCCCGATGTAGGCCACGTCCAGCGCCACGTCGGCGTAGTCGCGCACGGCGCGCGTGTTGGCCGGGCTGTGGGGGGCCGCTACTTGGGGGCTCAAGCTGTTGGCGTCAAAGGCAAAGTCTTCGCAGTCGGCACCGGCATCGGTGTGCCACTGGTGCGCGTGTTGCAACGCGTCTTCAGGCACACCCACGCTGCGCAGGTAATCGCAAGTGGTGTCGTCGGCTGCAATCAGGCCGGCTTGCGCGCCCATCTCGGCGCTCATGTTGGAGAGGGTCATGCGCTCTTGCATGCCCAAGGCCATCACGGCTTCGCCAGCAAATTCCACCGCTTGGTATTGGCCGCCGTTCATGCCAAAGCGGGCAATCATGTGCAGCATCATGTCTTTGGCGCACACGCCCGCCGCCAGTTGGCCGCGCCACAGCATGCGCAAGGTGCGGGGCACTTGCACCCAAATTTCACCCGTCACCACCACGCCCAGCATTTCGGTCGCGCCAATGCCAAACATGTAGGTGCCAAAGGCGCCGCCGGTGGGCGAATGCGAGTCGCCGCCCACGCACAACATGCCGGGGCGCAAGTGGCCGCGCTCGGGCAACACCACGTGGCAAATGCCCTCCGAGTCAATCACGTTCGGCAAGCGCCACTCGCGGGCGGTGTCGCGCGCGATTTGCACAATGCGTTGGGCATCGGCGTCTTGCGCAGGCACGTAGTGGTCCATCACCAGCACCACTTTGGCAGGGTCCCAAATCTTGGCGCCCAAGTCGTCGAGCATGGGCTTCAAGCGACGGGGGCCCGAGGAGTCGTGGAACATGGCCAGGTCGACCTGGCAGGTCACCACCTCGCCCACGGCCACCTGCGCTTGGCCCGCCGCACGGGCGATGAGCTTTTGCGCCAAGGTTTGTGGCGCCTGGGCAGAAGAAGAAATGCGCGTCATTCGGGTTTGGCTCCAGAAAACTTCACCACCTCGCGCCAGCGCGCGATGTCGGCCACCACAAAGCGGGCAAAGTCTTGCGGGCTGTTGCCCACGGCGGTGGCACCTTCGGCTTCGATGCGACGGCGCACGTCCGGGCTTTGCACCGCCGCACGGGCGGTGTCGCTCCAGGTGCGCAACACATCAGGGGGTAACTTGGCAGGCCCGAACAAACCAAACCAGGCGCTGGACTCAAAGCCCGGCAAGGTGTCGGCAATGGCGGGCACATCGGGCAGCACAGCCAAGCGATGCGGGCTGGTCACGCCCAAGGCTTTGAGCTTGCCGGCGCGGATGTGTTGTTGCACATTGCCCACCGCGGCAAACATCAACTCCACCTGACCGGCCAACACGTCTTGCACCGCAGGTGCGGTGCCACGGTAAGGGATGTTGACGATGTAGACACCGGCTTTGAGCTTGAAGGCCTCGCCCGCCAAATGCAGCGACGAGCCCAAGGCACCAATGGCGAAGTTGAGTTGGCCCGGCTTGGCTTTGGCCAAGGCCACCAACTCGGCCACGTTGTTGGCAGGCAAAGACGGGTGCGCCACCAACACCGACGGCGAGGTGGACACCATGGTGAGCGGTGTGAAGTCTTTCACCGGGTCGAACGGCAAGCGCGGGTACAGCGAGGCGTTGATGGCATGGCTGGTGAAACTCATCAGCAAGGTTTGACCATCGGGCGCGGCACGGGCCACGGCTTCAGCAGCCAAGTTGCCACCAGCACCGGGACGGTTTTCTACCACCACGGTGCGGCCCAGTTGCTGGCCCATGGCCTGCGCCACCGCGCGGGCCATGGTGTCGGTGCTGCCACCGGCAGGCGCACCCACCAAGATGCGCACAGGCGCCGTGGGGCTGACACTTTGGGCCCACGCGCCAGTGGCGGCCAAGCCAGCCAGCAGACACCCCACACGTAAATAACGAAGGCAAGACATGGGCAAACTCACACGCCCAAATAGGCTTGACGCAGGGTGTCGCTGGCCAACAGCTCAGCCGAGGTGCCGGAGAAACGGATGCTGCCGTTTTCCATCACATAGGCGCGGTCGGCGATCTCCAGCGACTGGCCCACGTTTTGTTCCACCAACAGCACGGCCAAACCGCTGGCGCGCAGCTGCGCGATGAGGGCGAACATTTCTTCCACCAACAGCGGCGACAGGCCGAGCGACGGCTCGTCCAAGATCAACAGCTTGGGCTCGGCCATCAGACCGCGCCCAATGGCCAGCATTTGTTGCTCGCCACCGCTCATGGTGCCCGCGAGTTGCGACTGGCGTTCGCGCAGGCGTGGGAAGGTGTCAAACACACGCAGCAAGTTTTCGGCACGCCGCGCACGGGCGCGGGTGAAGGCCCCCAGCTCCAGGTTCTCCAACACGCTGAGGTTGGGGAACACCTTGCGGCCTTCGGGCACTTGAATCAAGCCGGCTTGCACCACACGGCGGTAATGCGCACCGGTGAGGTCTTGGCCGTCAAACACCACCCGACCGGCCCAGGTGGGCACCAGGCCCGAGACCACCGAGTTGAGGGTGGTTTTGCCTGCGCCATTGCTGCCGAGCAAAGCCACCAGTTCGCCCGGGGCCATGTGCAGGTCCACCCCACGCAACACCTCCACCGCGCCATAGCCTGCGCGCAGGCCTTCAATGGTGAGCAAATCGCTCATACGGCCTCCTGCTGTGTTTTGCGCAAACGCGCCGCCGTGCCGTGGCCCAGATAGGCCTCGATCACCTGCGGGTTTTGCGTCACCTCGGTGGGTGCGCCTTGGGCAATGAGTTGGCCCTGGGCCAACACCCACACATGCTCGGCGAGGTTCATCACGGCTTGCATGACGTGCTCAATCATGAGCACCGTCACACCACCGGCCACCAGGCCGCGCACCACGGGCAACATGTCTTGAATTTCTTGCGGGTTCAAACCGGCCAACACCTCGTCGAGCAGCAGCAGCTTGGGTTGCGTGGCCAAGGCACGGGCCAGCTCCAGGCGTTTGCGCCCCGCCACAGTCAGGTCACCGGCAGGTTTGTCGAGTTGGGCGTATAGCCCCACGCGTTCGGCCACGGCTTCGGCGGCATGCAAGGCATCGCTGCGCTTGGCGTGTTGCAGGTGGGCGCCCACGGCGATGTTTTCACGCACGGTTTGCGAGGCAAAGGGCTGCACGATTTGAAACGTGCGCGTCAAGCCCAAGGCCGCGTTGAGGTGCGGCGCACGGCCGGTGATGTCCACACCGTCAAAGGTGACGCGGCCCGTGTCGGGCACCAAAAAGCCAGACATCAACGCGAACAGCGTGGTCTTGCCCGCGCCGTTGGGACCAATCAAGGCGGTCAAACTGCCCGCAGGCACTTGCAAACTCACATCTTGCACAGCGCGCAAGCCACCAAAGGCGCGCGACACGTGGCTGACTTCCAACAAGCTCATGCGCCCTCCTTCGTCTGTGACGCGCTGTCTTGGCGCTTGAACCAACGCTGGCCAATGCCGCCCACACCGCGTGGCAAGAACATGACGATCAACACCAACACACAGCCGTAGACCACCATGTTGATGCCGGGCAACTGACCAAACAAATTGCGCGTCACATCGGCCAACACATGCAAGGCCAAGGCGCCCACCACCGGGCCCCACAGCGTGCCCATGCCGCCCACGATGGCACCCACCAGGGCCTCCACCGAGGTGTGCGGGCCAAAGGCCAAGCCGGGGTCGATGTACTGAAACACCTGCACATAAAACGCGCCGCCTGCGCCCATCAACGCCCCCGACAACACGGTGGCCCAGAGCTTGACCAAGAAGGGGTTGACGCCAATGGCACGTGCCGCGTCTTCGTTGTCGCGCACGGCTTGCAGGTAAGCGCCAAAGCGTGAGTGCCGCAACCACGCCGTCACGCACAAGGCCACCGTCACCAAGCCCAGAATCAGCCACACATAGCCCGCGCGCGAGGCAAACTGCATATTGCCCACCGACTCACGCAGGGGCAACATCAAGCCCACGCCTGCGCCGGTGAAGGGCACCGACAGCGCGACGATGCGAAACACCTCGGCAAAGGCCAGTGTGACCAGCGCAAAGTACGAGCCCTTGAGGCCATAGCGAAACGACAAAGCGCCCACAAACAAGCCCACCGCAGCGCTGGTGCCCATGGCCAGCACCAAGCTGAGCCAAGGGTTCCAGCCTGCATGCACCTGGGCCATGACTTGCACATACGCCCCGGTGCCAAAAAACAGCGCATGGCCAAACGAGAACTGGCCACCAAAACCACCCAGCACATTCCAGGCTTGCGCGAGCAAGCAGGCGTACAAGGCCATCATCACAAAGTTGAGCACCACCCCTGAATCGGTGAAAAAAGGAATGCTGCCCACCAGCAACACAAACACCGCAATGGCACGGACATCTTTCATGCGCGCGCTCCAAACAAACCTTGCGGACGGAACAACAGCACCGCAATGAAGATGGCAAAAATGCCGACCTGCCCGAGCGACTCGCCCAGGTACAAGCCACCGATGGACTCCACCACACCAATCAGCAAGCCACCCACCAAGGCACCGACAAAACTGCCCATGCCGCCCAACACCACGATGGTGAACGCCACCAGCACAAAGCCGCTGCCCACCAAGGGGTTGACGTAATAGGCGGGCAACAAGAAACAAGCTGCCGCCCCCAAGCAGGCCAAGCCAATGCCAAAGCACATGGCGTACACATGGTCCACATCGATGCCCATCAAACGGGCGCCGTGTTTTTCTTTGGCCACGGCGCGGATGGCGCGACCCAAGTCGGTGTAGCGCATCACCGCCAGCAACACCGCCGACACCACCAAGGCACCGACAAACGACACCAACTTCGGCAAGGCAATCATGGCCGGGCCAATGGTGACCGTGGTCAGGGTGTACGCGGTTTCAATGTTGCGGGTGTCGGACTTGAAAAACAACAGAGCCAGGTTTTCCAAAATGATGGACAGGCCCAGGGTGACCAGCAAGATGTTTTCGTCTTTGCCATGGCTGGCGCGGTTGATGACACCCCGCTGCAACACATAGCCCAAGGCAAACATGGCGGGCACCATGATGGGCAAAGCCAGGTAAGGGTCAATGCCGAGTTGTTCTTTTAAAAAATACACACCGTACAAAGCCACCATCAACGACGCCCCATGGGCGAAGTTGATGATGTGCAGCACGCCATAGATCAGGGTCAGCCCCAGCGCGATCAACGCGTAGACAGCACCTGTGGTGATGCCGTTGAGCACCGAGGCAAACAAAATGGACAGATCAAACATGGCGTGTGGCTCTGGCAGTGCGTTTTAGGCTTTCAAGGGGAAGATGGGTTCAACTTCGCGGTACTCGCGAGGAATGATCACCTTGATGTCGCCCTTGACCACTTGGGTCATCAAAGGCTGAGCACCCATGTTTTGTCCGTTGACAAACTGGGTGGTGCCGTAGGGCATGATGTGGTCAGAGAAGGTGCTCTTGTTCAAGGCATCGATGATGGCGGCGCGGTCGGTGGACTTGGCGTGCTCAATCGCATCGGCCAACAAGCGCATCGCCGTGTAGGCCATGAACACTTCGTAGCTGAAGAACAGACCCTTGGCTTCGACGCGTTTTTTGAGTTCCAACGAACGCTTGTCGCGTGGGTTGAACCAATGGTTGCAGTCGATGATGCCGTTGGCCGCATCGGGGAATTCTTTGACGAATTTGTAGCTCGATGCCGCGCCACCCAAGACCGAGTAAATCGCTTTGGGCGTGACTTTTTGCTGCTGCATGGTGCGCACCAACAAGGCGTACTCGTTGTAGTAGTTGGCCGGGATCACGATGTCGGGGTTGACCTGCTTCATGCGCAACACAATGTTGTTGAAGTCGCGCGTGGGGTTGGCGTGCTTGACGATTTCTTTGACCTCGTAGCCATAGCCGGGCAGCTCGCGTGCCAACAAGTTGGCGGTGCCGGTGCCAAACAAAGACTCTTCGTGGATGATCATCACGGTGCGTGCAGGCTTGCCCGCAGCGGTGTTGAGCACATGCAAGTTGGCCACGGCCACTTCAGCGCACTTTTTGTAGCCAGGGCCAAAACGGAAGGTGTTTTTCAAACCACGCTCAACAATTTGATCGGCCACACCGACGTCCACCACGTGGGGCAGGTTGTACTTGGCGGCGGCTTGGGTGGTGGCCAAGCAAATGGCCGAGGCAAACGCACCGACGATGGCGCTCACGCCGGCTTCGTTCATTTTTTCAACTTCCGCCGCACCCGCTTGTGGGGTGGACTGTGCGTCGCCCAGCAGGGCTTCGATCTTGGCGCCACCGAGCGACTTGATGCCACCGGCTTTGTTGATGTCTTCAATGGCCATCATCACGCCTTCGCGGCATTGCTGACCCGAGTACGCCAGCGCGCCGGTGACGGGGTGCAACACACCCACTTTCACGGTCTTGGGCTGCGCGCCGCCCACCAATGGAAATGCCAAAGCCGAAGCTGCGGCTGCCGACTGACCCATAAACTGACGACGTGAAGTCATGCTGTGCTCCTTTGAAAAATCAATGAAAGTTGGCCGATAACTCTTTGCTGACCCAGACCTTGGCATCGATGCTGCCCACCCGAGACAACTGCATTTGGTATTCGTAACGGTCCGGTCGATACAGCCCGTGCAACCACTGGATGGGCTTGTCGTCGGTGTCATAAATCAGGCGGTTGACCGCCAGCAGCGCCGAACCTACGGCGATGTCCAAATGTTGCGCCATGCTGGCGTCGGCCAACTTGGCAGAAATGCTTTGTTGCGCACGGCCCACCTTGACGCCCGACTCTTCGAGCAGCATGAGGATGGGTTTTTGCGCCAGCTCTTTGCGGCCAAAGCCACTGGCAATGCGCTCTGGTACCCAGGTGGTGATGTACGACAGCGGGCCTTCTTTGGTGTAGCGCACACGCTGGGCTTTTTGCACCAGCTCGCCATCGGGCAGTTGCAAGGCCATGGCCACCTCATGGGGTGCGGGCAAGCGTTGTACCGACAACACCTTGACGGTGGTGCGCAAGCCCATGCTGACCAGGTTTTCCAGCAAACCCGTCAGGCGTGCTTGTTGTGTTTTGTGGGTGGCAGCATCCACTTGCGGGCCACTGCGCTGCACCAGGGAACGGGTGCCACGCCCGGGCTCGCGGCTGATCAAGCCCTCTTGGGCCAGCTGCGCCAAAGCGCGCCGCACCGTGACGCGGGCCACCGAGAACTGCTGCATCAGCGCCAGCTCACCGGGCAAGCCCTGGGCGAACTTGCCTTCGTGCAATTGCTCACGCAGCACCAGATACACCTGGTGGTACTTGGGCAAGGGCATGACAGAACTCATGGCTGGCGATGGTGTATCAGTTCTATTGACCTGTCAATAGGACATTTGCTGAGGACAATCACCCAGGTGACCGTGCATGCGAAAGCATTCAGTTTGTATGTCAGGGAAATGCGGTGTGGCTATGGCAAGATTTCTGCATGCAGTTGCTACAAAAATTCAACGTGATCGGCGCGCTCTACAAAGCGCTTCACTTCTTTGTCACCAAGAACCGGGGGCGTAGTTTCCGGCAAAAAGTTTTCTCGCTGTTGCACCCCACACCCACCTCGGGGCCACTGCACCGCTACATCGACCACCTGATCATTTTGTCGGTGCTGGTGTCGGTGCTGAGCATCATTTTCGAGACCATCACCGAAGTGCGTGCGGTATTCAGTACCGAATTCAAGCTGCTCGAAGTGGTGACGGTGACGATCTTCACCGTGGAGTACGTGGCAAGGGTTTACAGCTGCTGCGAGTTGCCACAATTCGCACACCCCATCAAAGGGCGCTTGCGCTACATGATGACCATCAGCGCCATGATCGACTTGTTGGCCATCTCGCCCTTCTTTCTGGACATGGTGCTGGACAAAAACTTTGACCTGCGCTTTTTGCGTGTGTTTCGCTTGTCGCGATTGCTCAAACTCACGCGCTACACCGGCACCCTCAACACCTTGTTCAAAGCGGTGCAACGCGAGCACCGGGTGTTGCTGGCCTCGGCCTTCATGATGTTGCTGCTGGTGATCTTGACCGCGAGCTTGGGCTTCGAGCTGGAACACGACGCGCAACCCGACAAGTTTGAAAGCATCCCCGCCTCGATGTACTGGGCGGTGATCACGCTGGCCAGCGTGGGCTATGGCGACATCTCGCCCATCACGCCGCTCGGGCGCGCCATGACGGTGGTGATCAGCCTGATTGGCATTGGCATCTTTGCCATTCCTGCGGGTTTGATGGCTTCGGCTTTCACCGACCAATTGCGCATTGACCGCGAAACCTTTGAGAACGAATTTCGCAAAGCCATTGCCGATGGCCGCTACTCCAGCGCAGAGCGCCATGTGATGGACGCCGAAGCCGAGCGCCTGCACCTGACGCCACAAGACGTGAACCGCATCATCGAACGCGTGCACCAAGAAATGCGCAGCGTGGGCCACGACGTGACCGAGGGCCTAGACCCCGAGGTGATGATGGAGCGCTACCGGCAACAAATCAGTGCCTTGCGCGGCATGGCGCATGGCAAGAGTGCCGACCAAATTGACGCGCTGTTGCGCAATGAGGCCAAGTCCACCGCTGCGGAGCGGGCCATCTGGCAAACCCTGCGCGAGAAGTAACACGCAACGCAGATTGGATCAGGCCTGGCCTTGAGGTTTGCCGCTGCTCAAGCCCTGCGCCACCAAGGCCTGAACCAGCACCTGGTTGGCTTTGTCCAAAATTTTGCCGCGTCCCCAAAAGCGCCACAGCAGCCCCAGCGCCACGCCAGCGATGCCCGTGTCCTGGGTGTACTTTTTGAACAAGGCATCGGCACGTGCGCCCAGCGGGGCTTTGAGTGCATCGACATCGCACAGATCTTGAGGCCACGTGGGCACAGGCTCTGCTTGGCCATGGCGTGGATGCAACCGGCCCAGCAAGGGAATGATGGGTAACTGCTCGGGTTCGCCGTCTTTGCCCGCCACGCTGTAGCAAGCGCGCAGCGCAGCATTGTTTCGCCACGCAGAAAAAAGCGGATTGTCGACAGGCAACGTGAAGTGCTCCGCCAAAAACAATTGGCAATTGCGACGCCCGAGCAAGAAATCGTGTTTGCGAAACTCGCGATGCAAAAAACCGCTGAAGCCACCGAGTGCGCCGCTGGCAATCCACTTGCCATCGGGCTGGGGGTACTGCGTTTGCAAGAGCGCAGGTGTGGGGCGCTTGGGGGCCACCATGTAGCGGCTGTACACATCTTCGCGGCAAGCAAGTTCAATGTCCTCGGCAGAGAAACGCGACTGTTCAATGGACGCATTCAACAACTTGAACAAGGCCAGATGCAAAGGGTTCTGCACCACGCTGACCGGCCCCGCAGGGTTAGGCCCCACAAAGGGGTCCACCATGATCAAGGCCTTCGAAGCGGTCAAACCATCACGCACGTTGTTGACCAACGGACTGCCCGACAGCTCAACACGCGCCAGTTGCAAAGGCTCGTTGTCAACCCCGCCACCATCCGCACTGAGAAACTGGTATTTGTCATTCGGTTGTAGCGACCAAGACGGGCGAATGGCCAGCGGTGCGCCGTGTGTGTCTTGAACAGGCAGGCGCATGTCGGTGTAGTCAGAGGCATTGCGCTCCACGGGGCGTGGACGCAGGCCCACGGGAAAGGCCCCAGAGGCCAACGAGGTCATGGCAAAGCGCTGCCAGGCGGCATCGCTCCACTTAGAGGCGGCTGTGGGCTGGAGCGGGTACTCGTAGCGCGCATCGGGCGTCAGGCGAATCGCAGGTGCGCTGGCTGCGCCAGCATTCATCACCGCAAAGCGCATCTGATCGGCGTGCAAGGTCAGGTCTTGTCCATAACCGCTGTTGCCGCGCAGGTCGTAGCGAAAAGGCACACCGGTGAGGTTGGTGAGGGTAAAAATGGCACGCAAGGGATTGGCCACATAGCGACGAGAGATGGAGGGCCCCTGGTAAGACAAGGCCTTTTGCGCAATGGCGTCCAAGGCGGTGGCGTCGAGCGCAGACACTGGCATCGGGTCGCTTTGCAGATCATGATCGCCCAGCAGCGCATGGATGTCGACCTGGTTGACCCAACAATCAAACAAGGGGTTGCTGACCTGCGGATCGTCTGCGTTGGTGGCATTCACTGGCGTCCAGGTTTTGTCGATGTTGGCCGCCACAATCGCGCTCACGATGGCGCCCGCAGAAGCGCCAGACAACACCCGCAAGTTCACCTCATGCACAGGGCACAAGGGCTCGCTGCCGGGTGTGTCAGCTTGGCGAGTTTTGGCGGCTTCCCAGGTGTCGAGGGCCTCGATCAAAAAGTCCATCACACCAGCGGTGTAGGCCCCCGCCGACACAGCACCTGCCAGGGTGAGACCGATTTCAAAGCGTGGCGATGTGGACATGTGTACTCCTCGTTGGTGTGAATCACGACGTCATGGTTGGGCCAGGGTGCGTCGAAAGAAGCGACGCATGATTTTTTTCCAGCCCAGCACCAAGGTGCCAATGAACACCGCCAAGCCCTCGGCCAGGTGGTTCTTGAAAGCTTGCCAAGTCTGCTTTAAGACGTCTGTCACGTCGTCTTGGAGTTGGCCTTGCCAGGGTTGCGCTTGCACCCATACCTCAATGGCAATGCTTCGGTCCATCAGTGGGGTGTCGCTGTCTGTGTCGGCGATCCAGGCGTCCAATTTCAACTTCAAGGGCTCTTGCAGCGTAGAGGTGCGCAGAGGCGTCACACGCCACTCCCAACGGAAGTAGCCGCCTTCGGTTTGTTGAATCGGTTTGTCCGTGCCCAAGCTTTCGACACGGAAGTCATTCGTGTCAAGGCTGGACAATTTGGCCTGCATCTTCTGACCTGTGTGGATGCCAGTGATTGCTTGAACAGCGCCTGCGATGACCGGAGACATGGGAGGACGACTGTCGATCTTGATCTCGATCTGATCCGCAGGCTTGTGCATGCTTGTCGCAATCATGTCGCGCAGAGAATTTGCCAAACCTTGTGCATCCATGTCTTGGCGAATCATCAAATACGCCGAAGACGACCGATTCACAGTCATGGCCGAGGGCACGTAATAAGCCGCCGAGCCTGTGTACCCAGACACAGGCATGGCACGCGATGTGTCAGACCGCTCAGCCTGTGTGGGACGGGCTGTGGGTGGTCGAACTGACTTGATGCTTGGCCGCACAGGCAGGGGCGCTGGCTGGGCAGCCTCAGAGCTGGAAGAAGCCGTGTCTGGTGTGGGTACAACAGCCTTTGCAACAGGTGGAGGTGAAACG
The DNA here is from genome assembly GCF_003063395.1 of Limnohabitans sp. JirII-29. Classification (NCBI taxonomy): domain Bacteria; kingdom Pseudomonadati; phylum Pseudomonadota; class Betaproteobacteria; order Burkholderiales; family Comamonadaceae; genus Limnohabitans; species Limnohabitans sp. JirII-29. The sequence continues at coordinate 444,545 of NZ_NESB01000002.1, read as the reverse complement.
GGTGCAGCGACTGTGGGAGCTGGTGATATGGACGCAGGGGCTGGCGGCACCACGTGCACGCGCTGCGGATCACTGGCACACCCCAGCAACCACCCGACCACACCCATGGCATACCACCAACGTTGACCACGCATACTCAGCCCTCCTGTGCAGGGCCGAGTTTTACCTATTCCAGGTTATTTTTTGTGGATGAAGCGGGAATATTTTGAATTCTTAAGAATTCAATGAGAGCGCCAAGGCTTCCCGCGCCGCCACCCGCCCCTCTTCGGTGGAAATGATCGATGAAAGGTGTAAGGCGTCTTAGATACCGCTCAACACAGCATCCATGGTTGCGATGATTTCATAGGAACGCTCTAGCACGGAGGCGACCGCTATCTGGAGCAATCGTTTGTCCAGCGGTGCTGCTTCAAACGGCACCAGCATCAATGGCTTGTTGTTGACGGTCAGGATGGGGCACAACCGATTTGGAAGGTCTTTTGCGGATAGGTTCGTGATGGCTAGCGGCACCACCATACGGGTGGCAAGTCCGCTGAGCAAATTGCTTTGAACGTCCACCACAAAGGGATAGACATCCCGCATGCGTGCGCTGGGGTTTTCATACACATCAAACTGCATACCGACTCACCAGACGCGCATGTCGTCACACCACAGTCCATGCGATTCAAATCGCTGGTTTTGTTCGGCAAGCCAAGCACCGTGCGATTGCTCGAACTGTGCTTTTCGTTGCGTCAAGGTTTCCGTATTTTTGCTTGCCTGTAATTCGGAAAACTGCTTTGCCGACAAGATGACGGTGTCAATCCGTCCATCTTTTTCAACAAACACCGGCTCAGTTTTGGCTTGGGCGCATATGGCGCCAAAACGATTCTTCGCTTGGGTTGCTGTGACTTGCATGTTCAATCATTGTGGCTTGATGGCTATTTTAGCCAAGGCCATGGTCATGCGCCACGCATCAAGCCCAAGGCTTCCCGCGCCGCCACCCGCCCCTCGTCAGTGGGGATGACCCACACCTCCACCCCGCTGCCTTCGGCATGGATGGCACGCACCGCATCACCCGTGGCCGCTTGGTTGCGTGCTGCATCGACCGACACGCCCAGGTAGTGCAACGCCTCGCACACCTGTTGGCGCAGCACCGCGTCGTGCTCGCCAATGCCCCCGGTGAAGGCCAACACATCGAGGCCACCCACGCAGGCAGTCAAGGCACCGACCTCGCGCACCACGCGGTGGGTGAACAAGTCAATCGCCAACTGTGCCGACGGCGAACCCGAGGCACGCAAGGTACGCATGTCAGCGCTCTCGCCTGACACGCCCAGCAAACCGCTTTGTTTGTAGAGCAGCTTTTGAATGGCGTCGTGGTCCCAGCCCTGCTCCATCAGATAGAGCAATACACCAGGGTCCAACGCGCCGCTGCGCGAGCCCATCATCAAGCCATCCAAAGCCGAAAAACCCATGGTGGTGGCACGGCTCTGGTGTTCGGTGGTGGCACACACGCTGGCCCCATTGCCCAAGTGGGCCATCACCGTGCGTCCCGCAGAACGGGGTGACACGTCTTGCAACACCTGGCTGACAAACTGGTACGACAGCCCATGAAATCCAAAACGACGCACCCCACGGGCGGTGAGTTGACGATCGATGGCAAAGGTGGTTTCCAGCGCTGACAGCGTACGGTGGAACGCGGTGTCAAAACAAGCCACTTGCACCACGTCTGGAAACGACTCGCTGAAAGCGCGCACCCCAGCCAAGTTGTGCGGCTGATGCAACGGTGCCAAGCTGTTGAGCGTGGCGAGTTGTGTCAACACCTCAGGCGTGACACGCACAGGGGCCGAATACAACAAGCCGCCATGCACCACACGGTGGGCAATGGCTTGCAGTGGCACATGGGCAAAGTGGGTGACCAACAATTGTTTGAGTGCAGGGAGTGCGGCATCAAAGGGGTCGACGTTTGCGCCCACTTGCACCGCGTCGATGGTTTTGGCTTGGCCTCGGATGGACCAAGTGATGCAGGGCTTGCCAGCAGGCTCCAGGCCTTCAATGCAGCCCGTCATCTCGGCTTCGGACACCGCCTGCCCCTGCACAGGGTAGAGCGCGAACTTGAGGCTCGAAGAACCCGCGTTGACAGCCAGGATGCTCATGTGTTGTGCGCGCGGTTGTGGTGGGCAATGAGCTTGGCCAGCAAGGCTGAGGCGCTGCGCGTCATCGCGGTGTCGGCGCGGCTGGTCAAGGCGATGGGCACGCGTGCACCCAAGACCACACCCGAGCCTGAGGCTCCCGCCAAATACTCCAACTGCTTGGCCATCATGTTGCCCGACTCCAGATCGGGGGCCACCAAGATGTCAGCCTGGCCCGCCACGGGCGAGACGATGTGTTTGATTTCTGCCGCATGGGTGGACACCGCGTTGTCAAAGGCCAGAGGGCCATCAATGACACCGCCTTTGATTTGGCCACGGTCGGCCATCTTGCACAGCGCGGCAGCGTCCAGGGTAGAGGGCATGCTGGGGTTGACGGTTTCCACCGCCGCCAAAATGGCCACCTTGGGCTCAGCCACACCCATGATGTGCGCAAAGTCAATCGCGTTTTGCACGATGTCGGCTTTCTCAGCCAAGGTGGGCGCGATGTTGAGCGCGGCATCGGTGATGTACAGGGGTTTGGGGTACATCGGTGCTTCAAAACGAAACACATGCGACATGCGACGCCCGGTGCGCAAGCCCGGCTGCATGACCACGGCATGGATCAGCTCATCGGTGTGCAAGCTGCCTTTCATCAAGGCTTCCAGTTGTTTGTCAGCCGCCATCTGTGCGGCCAGCTCGGCCGCCGCGTGGCTGTGCGGCACGTCGATGACGGTGGCACCCGTGATGTCAATGCCTGCTTCTGTGGCCAGCGCGCGCAGTTTTTTCTCGGGGGCAATCAGCACCGCCTGGATCAAGCCCGCGCGGTGCGCGTCCATCGCGCCTTGCAGCGAGTCGGCATCGCACGGATGCACCACCCCGCACAGCACAGGCTCCAGATGGGCACCCAGCGCCAGCAAGTGGGCGTGGCGGGCTTCGGGATCGAACAGGCTGATGTGCGCTGCATGGATGCGGGGGATACGTAACTTCTCAGTAGGCGCCATGACACGGGCCACCCCATAGAGCACGCGCTCGCCTTTTTGGTTGAGTAGCAAGCAATCGAGGTCGAGTGTTTTCTTGTCGTCTTGTTTGGCAGTGCAGGTGACCGTGACCGTCAAGGTGTCGCCAATACGCACCGGGCGGCTGAAGTGCAGGTTTTGCTCCAGATAAATCGTGCCGGGACCAGGGAACACCGTGCCCAACAAACTGGAGATCAAGGCCCCACCCCACATGCCGTGACCGATCACGCCATGGAACAAGGTGGCGTTGGCGTATTCGGGGTCGAGGTGGGCAGGGTTGGTGTCCCCCGACACAGCGGCAAAGGCCTGGATGTCGGCCAAGGTCAGGGTGCGCACGCTGCGCGCCACTTGGCCAATGACGATGCTGTCGTAGGGATAGTTTTCGAACCACTCGTTGAGGGGGTCGTTGGTAGTTTCAGTGATGTCGTTCATGACTTGCTTTCTGACGTGCTTTTTTTCAGGCCACCGCGTGGCTGCCTGCATCGACATAAATGGTTTGACCGGTCATGCCGCTGGCAGCATCGGTGCACAAAAAGGTGCTGAGGTTGGCGATCTCTTGCAAGCTCACCAGTCGTCGCAAGGGCGATTTGTCGATGTTGTTTTGCATCAAGGCATCAAAAGCTTCAATGCCAGAAGCGGCACGCGTGGGTATGGGTCCCGGCGACACCGCATGCACCCGGATGTTTTGTGGCCCCAACTCCAGCGCCATGTAGCGCACCAACGACTCCAGGGCTGCTTTGACAGGCCCCATCAAGCCATAGTGCGGCACGGCTTCGTCAGCGCCCAAATAGGTCATGGTCACCAGGCTGCCACCCTCAGTCATGTGCGGCGCGCACAGCTGTGCCAAGGTGGCAAACGAGTGGCACGACACCTCCATGGCACGGGCAAAGCCGACGCTAGAGCTGTCGACCACACGGCCATGCAAATCTTGCAGCGGCGCCCAGGCAATGGAGTGGATGACAAAGTCCAAGCGCCCCAGCTTGCCCACCGCGTACTGCACCAAGTGCTGCAAATCGTCGGGTGTTTCGATGTTGCAGGTTTGCAAGTCAAGCCCCAGGGCTTGCGTGAGTGGCTCCACAAAGGGGCGCGCTTTGTCGTTCAAACAAGAGGTCACCAAGTCAGCGCCCATCGCGTGGGCTTGTTGCGCACAGCCCCAGGCAATGCTGTGTTCGTTAGCCAAGCCCAGCACCAAACCTTTTTTACCTTGGAGTTGGAACGCGTGTGGGAGAGTGGTCATGGCAGTGCCGCTGACGCGGTCGTTGGAAATCAAGGGTTGAGCAACACGTCCAGGCCGCCTGCGGGCTCAAACCGTCCGTTTTTAAATTGCAATCGTGTCGGCCCGATGAAGGCGCGTTCAGAGCGGCTGTGCTTGGGGTCACCCGGGTAGGCGATATGGCGCACACCTGCTTCTTCAAAAGGTTGCGGCTCCACCAAGGCCGGCGCTTGGCGCTTGGCCAGCTCTAACACGCTGTGTGCGCTGCGATGCGGCACCAAGCTGACCAAGGTCATGATCTGGGGTGGCGCCAACACCAGTTCGCCCTGCCAATAGCGGGTCAAGGCTTCGCGCGGTGTGAGCCACACACTGTCTACCGCCTCGACGTTGTCATGTACCGGCTCTTGTTGAGCAGGCAACACGGCCACGAAAAAACGTGTGTCGAAACGTTTGTTGGTGATCGACGGCACACGTGGTGTGATCCAGCGCGACCACGGTGCCAGCTGTTCGGTGTCAATGGCCAAAGCGGCCTCTTGCACCATCTGTTCAAAGCCTTGGCCTGCGTGCAGTTGTTGTTGCCACTGCTGGCGTTGGCGGGCATCGTGCAGCGGCTGCTGACCATCGCGCGCACGCGCGTACAAGACACCGCATTCTTCCAAGGCCTCGCGCACAGCCGCGACGTACAAGCCAGCCGCTGTGGGGGCGTCTAAATCGGGTTCACCCAAAGCTTGTAACAGCTCGTGGGACGCGCGGTCCAAGTGCGCATGCAAAGACGGCGCGCAGTCGGTTGCGTCGAGCTTGCCACCCGGAAAAACATAAGCGCCGCCCAGCACGGCCGAAGCGGTGTGACGGCGCAACAAAAAGACTTCCAGACCACGCGGGTCTGAGGGGGCATCACGCAACAACACCACCGAGGCCGAGGCCCGCGGTGGTGAGGTGACTTCTTCGTGGTTGAGTTGCATCAAGCGCGCAATGCCGGCACAGGCATCACTTGCTTGGATAAGCAAAGTCGACGCGGCGGTTCTTGGCCCATGACTCTTCGTCATGACCCAAGGCCACTGGCTTTTCGCTGCCAAAGCTCACGGGCTCGACTTGTTTGTCGCTCACGCCATACACCTTGAGCGCACGCACCACGGCTTCGGCACGCTTTTGGCCCAGGGCCAAGTTGTATTCACGGCCGCCGCGTTCGTCGGCATTGCCTTCGACACGAATGGCCAGGCTTGATTTGGAAGCCAGGTATTTGCCTTGACGCTCGATCACGGGTGCGGATTCGGCTTTGATGGTGAACTGGTCAAAGTCAAAGTAGACGCTGCGCTGGGTAAAGATCAAGCTGTTGGGATTCAAGTGGTCTGCCACCACAGGGGCCACGCCCGAGATAGGCGCTGGAGCACCCGAGGTGCTATCAGTTGCTTTGCCACTCAAGTCAGTGGTTTCGGCCAATTTGGTGGAGCTGCAAGCAGACAACAAAACAAGTGCTGTTGCAGAAATCAAAGCAAGATAACGTTTGGACATGGATATATTAGAAGTGAAAGTGAGTCTGAATTTTAAGGCGCAACTTATATACAGAATGTAAACATGCAACAAACGCTTGAGAAACAACGCTTGGACAAATGGTTGTGGGCCGCACGTTTTTACAAAACGCGTGGCTTGGCGTGTGAAGAGATTCAAAAGAATCGCATCGACGTGAACGACCACACAGCCAAACCAGCACGCGAACTCAAAGTAGGCGACCGAGTGACCTTGCGACAAGGCCCCGTGACACGAACCGTGGTGGTCAGTGCGCTGCTGCCCATGCGTGGCCCTGCCCCAGTGGCGCAGACCATGTATCAAGAAACCGAAGAGAGCCTGCAACACAATGCAGCGCAACGCGAAGCGCGCCGACTGGCCCCCGAGCCCGCACACAGCATCGAACAAGGCCGTCCCACCAAACGCGAACGACGCCATCTGGACCAAACACGTGCGCCATGGGATGACCGATGGAGTGCGTCTTTGGATTGATGCAAGGAAGAACTGTTGTTTTTCTGAAAAATTTAAATTTATCTAGAAAAATCAAAGACATAGGGAATCTTCTTCATATTGATTCTTTTTTTAAGCAGCATTACCTTTTAAGTATTCAAATTCATCTGTATTTTTAGGCAACCTCTTGAAACCCGCATGAACAAAGGCTTGTGGGGCTTTCGATGGACAGGTAAATTCCATTCCCCGCTGAAGAAACTGGGATGCGACAAGCACTGCCCAGCCTTGGCGTTTGGAGAAATGTCATGTCAACGTTCAAAGTTTTGGTCACCAGTCAAAAAGGTGGTGTGGGTAAAAGTACCGTTGCCGCCAACTTAGCAGCGTACCTGCGCCGTCAGGGTCAAACCGTGACCTTGCTGGACTTTGACACCCACGGCTCATCCAGCACCTGGCTCACGCGTGCGCCCAACATCGGCGTGGTGGTGCAGCACCACATGCTGCCGTTGGACCAAGGTGGCAATCGCCCCATCCTGGATGCCCGCTTGCATTTGCGACGCGCTGCCAGCAGCTCTGACGTGGTGATTTGTGATCTGACTTGGACCGACTCCATCGCGGGTGAGTTGATGTTTGAGTACGACCTGGTCATCGTGCCAACTTCTGTCTCTGAAATTGAGCTGGCAGCCACCGCCGGATTTTTAAGCCGCCACCGCTGGGTCTTTGATTCAGCCATTCACACCCCGCCCACACTGCTGGTGGCCCCCACACGCGTGCAGGCAGAACATTTGCACAGCGATGTGTTCTCCAAACAGCGCTTCCCCGTGAGCTTCATGTTGTCGCCCCCTATTTTGGAAGCACAAAGCGCGCGCGACATGTTTGAGCGTGGCTATCTGATGGATTTGCAAGACGCTTGCGGTGCCTCGTTCAATGAATTTGGGAAATCGGTGTGCGCCGCACGCGACGTGCGCCACGCTGCACAAAAGCTGTCGCAGCCCCAAGCTGGCACGGCCAACAACTTGCCATTGCGCAGCAAACTTGGAACGCACAGCAGCGTGCTGGGCACACGCAGCAACCTGTTGGGCACATCGAGTTCGCTCTCGAGCCAGTACTCCATCTTGGGCCGCCATCGGGTGCAAAAGGTGCGCCCCGACGAAACCCTTGGAAAATCAAATCCGAGCCCATCGGCCAGCAGCCTGAGTGTGATGGGGATTCCTCAATTTCTCAAACGCATGTCCATGGGCGTGATCAGCAAATAATGTCTGCAGAACCACAATTTTTGTCCTTCAAAGGACTCAAGCAATACACCCCTGAAGACGGATGGGGACAGGTGCACAACTTGACCCAACCGCAAACGGCGCAAAACGACACGCCCCCCCCTGTGCCAGAAAATGTGCCAACCTTGACCGACATACCTGAGTCCGCACAAGACAGCTCTTCACCCATGCTGGACGCCTCCATGCAGTCGTTGTTTGAGCAATTGCGCGCCACGCCCAATGACCACTTGACACAAACTTGGCGCACCATTGCCGCCGAGGTGAATTTATTGACACAACGCATGGCCTTGCAACGTGAGTTGCAAGAGCGCTTGCAGCGCATTGACCAAGACCTGGTGGACCTGCGCAGCACCATCTTGCAGCACCTGCAAGAGGTTGAGCAGGCAGCCACTCAACAACTGCGCAGCGCACGACACAGGGCCGATGTGTCCGCTCTGGCGCAATCCAAGCTCGCTGCAAAACTCAACGCCGATCGCTAAATTTTTTACCGCCCACAAAGGAACACGCATGCTGGACAAACTCAATCAGATCTATCCGGTGCGCTATACCGCGTTCATCGCATCGGTGGTGTTGCTGGTGTTCACCTTGCTGGGGTCTGGTGTGATGGGTATCAGCGCCTGGTGGCCATTGGTGTTTCTGGGCCTGAGTCTGGTGGGCCTGTACGACTTGCAGCAGAACCACCACGCCATTTTGCGCAACTACCCCATCATTGGTCACTTGCGCTTCATGTTGGAGACCATTCGGCCTGAAATTCGTCAGTACTTTTTAGAGTCCGAAACCGAAGCTTCGCCTTTTTCCAGAGCCCAGCGTGGCCTGGTCTACGCCCGCGCCAAAGGGGCTTCTGACAAACGCCCGTTTGGCACACAGCTGGATGTGCGTGCCGTGGGCTACGAGTGGATCAACCACTCCATCGCCCCCACGCAACTGGCGAGTCACGACTTTCGCGTCAAAGTGGGTGGAGCCAGTTGCACCCAGCCCTACCAGATCAGCTTGTTCAACGTGTCGGCGATGAGCTTTGGGGCCCTCAGTGCCAACGCCATCATGGCCTTGAACCAAGGCGCCAAGATGGGGGGCTTTGCACACGACACCGGAGAAGGCTCGATCTCGCGCCACCACCGCGTCCATGGCGGAGATCTGATTTGGGAAATTGGTTCGGGCTACTTTGGTTGTCGCGATGAACAAGGCCGCTTCAGCCCCGAGCACTTTGTCGAGAACGTACGTTCACCCCAAGTCAAGATGGTAGAGATCAAACTCAGCCAAGGCGCCAAGCCTGGGCATGGTGGGGTGCTGCCAGGCCCCAAAGTGACCGAAGAGATTGCCGAAGCACGAGGCGTCAAAGTGGGTGAAGACTGTGTGTCGCCCTCGGCCCACAGCAGCTTTTCAACGCCGCTGGAGTTGATGCAGTTTGTGCAACAACTGCGCACCCTCAGCGAAGGCAAACCGGTGGGGATCAAGCTGTGCATCGGCCATCCCTGGGAGTGGTTTGGCATGGTCAAAGCCATGCAAGAAAGCGGCATCCAGCCCGACTTTGTGGTGGTCGATGGCGCCGAAGGCGGCACAGGCGCGGCGCCGCTGGAGTTTTCTGACCACATGGGCATGCCACTGCAAGAAGGCTTGCGCTTGGTGCACAACACCTTGGTCGGCGCGGGCTTGCGTGAGCACATCCGCGTGGGCGCCAGTGGCAAGATCGTCAGTGCGTTTGACATGGCGCGTGCTTTGGCACTGGGCGCAGACTGGTGCAACAGCGCGCGTGGTTTCATGTTTGCCCTGGGCTGCATTCAGGCGCAAACCTGCCACACGGGCAACTGCCCGACCGGCGTGACCACACAAGACCCGAAGCGACAAATGGCGCTGGTCGTGCCCAGCAAAGCGGAACGCGTGCACAACTTTCACAAACACACACTGGAAGCTTTGCAAGAAATGATGCAGTCTGCCGGACTGCACAAGCCCAGCGACTTGTCGACCAAACACATCATGCGTCGTGTCACCGAGACACACACGCAACATCTCTCTGAGCTGGTGGACAACGTGGCACCCGGTGCCTTGCTGCAAGCCGACGTCAGCCACTTGCCCGATGTCTACCGCGACTGGCCCATGGCCAGCGCCCACCATTTCAATTTATTGCGCGCCTGAAGCTGGCACACGCGGGTAGCGGATCGCGTTGTCTTTGACAACCGGTGCTGCTGGCACTGCCGCAGCACGGGCCTTCTCTGCCGCTGCGGCAGCAGCAGCAGCGGCCTTTTCTGCACTGGCTGCCGCGGCGGCGGCTTTATCGGCCAGGGCCTTGTCAACTGCTGCACGATCTGCCGCTGCTTTTTGTGCGGCGGCGCGTGCTGCCGCAGCACGTTCAGCCGCCTGTTTTTCTGCGGCCAATTGCTCGGCAGACTTCTCTTGACCCATGCGCATCGCCACGGCTCTTTCAGCCGCTGCCTTTTGCGAAGCCATGCGTTCTGCACCGGCTGCTTTTTCAGAAGCCGCCGCTTTTTCTGCGGCTTTTTCTGCCGCCGTCGCAGCCGCAGCCGCAGCCACAGCCGCCTTGGCCACGCTCATTTGTGCTTTGTCTTGGGCTTGGTTGGCCAAGGTGATGTCTTGCTTGAGTTTTTGAAGCTCGCTCAAGATGGCTTGGGTATTGGCCGCTGGCGCAGCGGGCGCTGATTTGGCCGATGAGGCGGCTTGCGCAAACAGCTGCAACTTGCCATCCAAGGCCACCAGTTTGGACTCCAGGCCTTGCAACTGTTTTTGCATGCTTTGGAATTTGGGGTCGTTGACTTTGTTGCCCTGGTCAGCCACGTTGTTGGGCATGGACGAAATGGCACGGCCAAGCTCTTCCAAACGACTGGCCACCCGTGTCTGGGTGGTCACAATCTCTTCTTGCTTTTCGGTGATCTCTGAAAAATCGGCGTTGGTCTTGCTGATGGAACTGATGCTCGCATCGACCTCAATCACACGCTTGGCCATGGCATACAGCATGGTGTCGAGCTCTTTGATCGACTTGGTCATCTTGATGGTGATGGCGAAAAAGATGCCCATCGCAATCAACAAACAGGCCACGAACGAACCCAACATGATGCGCGAGTGCAGCACATTGCGGCGGTTGTTTTCTTGAATCTTGTCCACCACATCGCGCATGCTGGAACTGACATCGGCCGCGATGGTGGCCGAGCGTGTCGACACTTCGGCTGAGTCCAGCACCACCGAAGTCAACTCTTCGATCTGGCGCGCCATCTCGTTGCTGTCGAGTGACGAATTGGCCAACTCAGTCAGGCGCTGGGCGGTCAGATCCACATCAAGGGTAGGCGCCTGCGCTTTGTCGTTGGTTTGTTGCGGGTCCGCCATCTTCACGCCTTTGGTTTGTGGTCAATTTGATCGAGTCGATCGTTGAGTTTGTGAATTTCGTTTGTGAGCTGGTTGATCCGGCTTTGGCATTGCTGCAACCATGATTCGACATGACTGGGCAGACCTTGAGGCAAAGTCATGGACATCGGAGGAAGGTCTGCGCCAGGCATGGACTCTTGGTGTGACACCTCTACTTGCATCACTTCTTGCGCTGGCAACTCGGGCTCGGTCAGCACAGGTTCAGAAGCCTTCACCTGCTCGGTCAGCGTGGGGACTTGTGCCAAGGCTTCGGCAGACATGCCTGCGGCGTCTGGCGCCAAATCAGGCACGGTGATGTGCGGCAAGCTCTCTGGCGCGGACCGCACAAAGGTCGCACCCTCGTCCTTCACGACGATAGGGGTGTCGTCTTGGTCTGGACGAATCAACTGGGCTTCTTCTGACGTACTCATCAACATTCCTTCACCTGAACGCTCTGAATCACTCGAACTGAGTTTTCAAAGACTGGCTGCCACGCAGCCATGCTTTGCCCAGCAGCGGGCTGGACTGCATATAAGCATCGGCTTCAGATTTGCTGGCAAAAGGGCCAGACACCAAAATAAAGTAGCGTTTGTTGCCACCTTTTTTACGTGGCGTCATGATGCGGGCGCTGGCATACAACTTATGGCTACGTTTGAAGGCCACCACTTCTTTCTCGGTGTCAAACGCCGCCAGCTGAACCACCCAGCTGTTGGGTGGTAATTGCTTGAGCCATTCTTCATCTGTCGCCTCGCTCAATGCGTTGGGCTCGCTCGGCTTGGCGGCGACGGCTTTTTCGGCTGGTTTGTCGCTGGCCTTGTCCAACGGCTTGGCGCTTGCCAGCGCAGAGGACGCGACCACCGCAGGCGCAGGCGCTGGCGCTGACGCTGCTGGCTCAGCGGCCACCACAGGGCCCACCGCTGCACTGGCGGTTGACGCGAAGGGTTCTGCCGCAGATGCTGCAGAAGCGGCGGCCTGTAAAGCCTCGGCAGAAGCCAATGCTTGGGCAGACAAAGCAGCGGCACTGGCCGCATCTTCTGCGGGCGTGGCCACAGCGGGTGTGCCGCGCAGCAGGTATTTCTTCATCAACTCAACTTCGTCGAGCAACGCATCACGGTACATGTAGCCATAGGCCGCGATCGACAACAACACCGCCAAGGTAATCAGGCCCCAAGGCGTTTTGCGGGCAGGTCGCTCGAACACCAGCGCAGGCTCGGGCGCTTGAGGCGGCACCACCTCGGCCAACAGCGTGGGCTCACGCGAGAGTTCGGGCAAGTTCTGCGGTGACAAGGCCGCTGCCGACACCGCAGGCGCAGCCGGCGTCACAGCTTGTGACTCGGGCAACAACACGGGTTCTTGTTTTGGTTTGTCAGCACCGGGCACACGCCATGTGGGTTTGGGGGGTTCAGCCACCCAGTTTTCCAATGGCTTCTTGGCTTGCCCTGCTTGGGTCTCAACTTCCCATTGCAACAGGTTTTTGCCAAACGCCTCCAACTTGCTGCGGTAGTTGGCGCTGCGGTTGAGCAACAAAATGACACTGATATTGCCTGCCGGAAAACCATTGACCAAACGGGCCAACAACTGCAACTCGAAGTCTTGCATCAAGATGGAGTCGCGAAACACCAGGTAGCGCCGTGGCGCATGCTTCTTGTCTTTTTCCAAGGCTTGGTTGAGCGTGAGCTCCGACAAGATTTCATTGAACTTTTTCACCAATTGTTCTGAATTGGTGGAAGCACAAAATTCGATGTGGGTTTCACCTTGCGCACGCAAGCGTTCGTCGAACAATTTGCCGTAGAAGTCGAGCACTTGGTCGTGATCGCTCAACACCGCCAAATTGAGACTTCCTTCGGTCAAGGACTTCAGGAGAATTTCAAAACGCAACCGGTCACCGGGGCTTTGGTAAATGTCAGTCATGCGGGCAACTCGGGTCTTATGTGTTCATCAAGACGCCGTTGGCATCGAACTTCATCTCATCGGGGATGGACGGCGTGGGCTTGACCACCTCATGCCCCCGGCCATACGACTGGTTCAAACTGAACACATAAGCAATGACCTGCGCAACCGCGTGGTACAGAGCCTCTGGAATGGGGTGGTCTAACTTCGTCGTGAAGTATAAGGCGCGGGCCAACAAAGGCGCCTCAAAAAGATACACACCATGCGCCTGTGCTTCTTCACGAATACGGGCTGCCAAACCGTCTTCACCTTTGGCCACCAAGAGCGGTGCACCGTCTCCGGTGGGGTCATACGACAAAGCCACCGCAAAGTGGGTTGGGTTGGTGATGACCACGTCCGCGTCTTTCACCTTGCCCATCATTTTGTTTTCCAAGATTTCGCGCTGGCGACGACGAATTTGACCTTTGACCTCAGGGCTACCCTCTGAGTTCTTCATTTCGTCGCGCACCTCTTGTTTGGTCATCTTGAGTTTTTTGTTGAGCTGGTGACGCTGCAAAGGCACATCCACCAACGCAACCAGCACCAAACCCAAACTCAGCCAGAAACAAGCATCCACGATGATCGTGCCCGACACCTTGATAGCCTCCCCCAAATCCATTTGGGAAATGTTGGTCAAGTCGTTGAGGTTGTTCATGATGGACATCAACAAGATGGCACCCACCACCAAAAATTTGGCCACCGCTTTGCCCAAGTTGATCAGCGCGTCCATGCCAAACATGCGCGCCAAACCCGACATCGGGTTGAGCTTGCTGAACTTGGGCAAGGCCAAGTGCGGTGAAAAGATAAAGCCGCCGGCCAGCGTGGTGGACAACACGGCAATCACATACAGCACGGCCATCAGCGGCAGCACAATCAAAAACCCATCCACCATCGCGTTGCCAAACACCGCAGGCAGCAACTCAGCCTTGTCGAGTGTGCGTGGGTCAAAGTTCAACTGGCTTTTGAACAAGCCCCCCATTTTGGTAAACAGGTACTGTCCCATCATGGTGAAGAACAAGGTGGCCACCACCATCATGGCGGCAGGCGGCAGTTCTTGCGACCGCGCAATTTGTCCGTCTTCACGGGCCTTGCTCAGCCGCTGCGCGGTAGGTTCTTCGGTTTTGTCTTGGCCGCTTTCTTCTGCCATGTCATTCCCCTAAATAAGAGCGAAGCATCAGAAACGACTGCGCCCAGATCCACTGGATGCGCGCCACGTTGTTGCCCATCGACATGATGAGAATCACAAAACCGGTCAAGATCAGGGCCGGAAAACCGACCGTGAAAATATTCAAACTCGGAGCCGCACGGGCCACAAAGCCCAAGCCGACGTTGATGAACAGCAGCGTCATCATCACGGGCAAGGCAATCAACAGCGCGCCCAAAAACATCATGGCGCTCCAATGAATCATCTTGCCCAGCATGTCTTGGCTGAAGAACTCCTGGCCAATCGGCAACAGCTTGAACGACTCGAGCACCAGGCCAAACACAATCAAGTGACCGCCCATGCCCAAAAAAATCAAGGTGCCCATGATGTTGAAGAACGCCGACAGCACCGGCACGTTGCCCATGTTGGGGTCAATCATGTTGGCAATGGTCAAGCCCATGGAAGCCGAAGCCGCCTGCCCCGCCACCACCAGAGCCGCAGATGCCACTTGAAACACCAGGCCCATGGTCAGGCCAATCAGAATTTGGCGTGAAATCTCCATCAGGCCTTCAGCCGTGAGGGGGTCGATGCGCGGGATGTCAATTTGCTGTGTGACCACAAAGGCCATCGAGAAGGCCAACAAAATGCGAATGCGCATGTTGACCGCGCGGATCGAAAAAATAGAAGTGAACGCTAAAAACGCAGACAAGCGCAACATCGGCCAAATGACGACCAAAAATTTATCGAGGATGTCGATGAGCGCGAGGTTCATGGTGACTTACATGAACAAACTGGGGATGCGGGTGAAGATGCCCTTGGTGTAGTCCACCATGGTGTTGATCATCCAGCCCCCGGCCACTGACATGGTCAGGCCGACCGCCAAAATCTTAGGAATGAAGCTCAGGGTTTGTTCGTTGATCGACGTCGCGGCTTGAAAAATACCCACCACCAAACCCACGATCAAACCCACGCCCAGCAGAGGGCCAGAGATGATCATGGTCATCCACAACGCCTGACGGGCCAAATCAACAACGGCTGCACTGTCCATGGGTCTACTCCTTAAAACACAAAGCTATTGGCGAGTGACGCCATCAACAGCGTCCAACCGTCAATCAACACAAACAGCATCAGCTTGATGGGCATCGAAATGATCATGGGCGACAGCATCATCATGCCCATGGACATCAACACGCTGGCCACAATCAAGTCGATCACCACAAACGGGATGTAAATCAAAAATCCAATGGTGAAGGCGCTCTTGATTTCCGACGTGATGAACGCTGGCATCAAGGTGGTGAAAGGCACTTGTTCAGAGCTTTCCAACTCACGGCGGTTAGAGATTTGCATGAACATGGCAATATCGTCTTCACGGGTCTGCTTCATCATGAAGTCACGCACCGGCACTTCGGCCTTGATCAAGGCTTTGTCGAAATCGAGGTTGCTGTTCATGTAAGGACCGACGGCCTCTTTGTAGACCTGCTCAAACACGGGCGACATGATGAAGAACGTCAAAAACAAAGCCAGTCCCACCAGCACGGTGTTGGGCGGTGTTTGTGCCGTGCCCAGCGCCTGGCGCAAGATAGACAACACGATGATGATGCGCACAAACGAGGTCATCATCAGCAGCATCGAGGGCAACAGCGTGAGCGTTGTCATCAAGCCCAGCAACTGCAAACTCATGCTGTATTGCTGACCGGCTTTGCCACCGCTGACATTGACCAAGGGAATACCTTGCGCATGACCCAAGGTGGGCAACATGAGCAAAGCCAATAAAAGAAGTGCCAAGATCACATACAAGATCTTGCGAACGATAGGCTTATGCCACATGGTCAGCTCCTTGTGTCCATGCGTGCAGGGTTTTGACTTCACCAGGGCTGACGCTGGCCAGCACCATTTGCCCATCGACCTGAATCAACACCATCTTGTGCTTCAAGCTCAAGGGCAAGGCCTCCAACACCTGGATGCGGCGGTCCGCGTGGCCCATGGCACCTAGGTTTTTATTGCGCTTGACCCACCACCACGCGCCCAACAGCAGCAGCAACACGCTGAGCGTGCTGGCGATGAACTGGGTCCAATTGAAACTTTGCATGGTGACTTCCTTGGCGACGTGACGGTTTTTTGACACTTGAAGTGCCTGTGCACAAGGTATTGCAATGGTTGTGCCAACCCGTCCGACACCCAGAGGTGGGCGGTATAGTTCTTTCATGACAAAGCGCCACGCCCTTCTTCTTGCCGCCAGCTTGCTTGCCAGCCAAACCCTGCACGCCGCCAATTGGACGGCGGTTGGGCTGTTTGACATCGGCACGTTCTACGTCGATCTCGACACCCAGGTGAAATCAGGCGACCACCGCAAGGTCTGGACGGCGCTGGACTACCGCACGCCCAAGGTCAACCAACACAATGGCAAAACCTTCAAGTCAACCCGCATGCAAATGGAGTTCGACTGCAAAGCCGAGACCGTGCGCACCCTGTCGCTCTCGTACCACTCGGGCGTGCGCTTGAGTGGCGAGACGCTTTCCAGCGAAGGCGTCATCGGTCCGTTTGAGCCAGTGCCACCCGACACCCCGATTCACAAAATCATGCGCCTGGTCTGCTGAGGGCTGACCCCACATGGGCTTTGTGCGCGACCTCTGGCATGCCGGTGGCACCGGTGGACTGAACTGGCATGTGCACGCCTGCTACACACGTTCGCAATGGCAAGCCACCGTCGCACAGCTTGAAGATTTTTTGAACCACGTCACGCCAGGGTCAGGCCATTTGCTGTTGATTGGTGCCAGCGCGGGCTGGATGATGCCGCCGAGCTGGCTGCTGCGTTTCAAACGCATCGACGCTTACGACATCGACCCTCTGGCAGCCCGTTTGTTTGACTGGCGCCACGGCAAGACGCTGCGCGCGCAGGGCATCACCCTGCAACACCACCGCGAAGACGCGTTGCTCCATCTGCGCGATGTGCTGCAACGTCACCCCCAAGCCTGCGTGTGGTTTGACAACATGCTGGGCCAGCACCGCTTTCGTGTGCGCGACGAGGTGCGGGCAGAACAAGACCTGGCGTCGTTGAAAGACACCTTGCAAGGGCGTCACTGGGGCAGCGTGCATGACCTGTATTCCGGTCCGACCCAGGACAACAGGCTGTGGATGAGTCGCATCGCGTCGTTGACACGCGCAGGCTTGGACAACAGCCACATCAACAGCCAGCACACCCAAGCCCTGCTGCGCGAGGTTGGAGCCCAAGAGGTCTGGGTGGACCATCTCACGGCCCAGGTGTTTCCACCAGGCACAGCCACCACGCTGATGCCCTGGGCCTTCAAAGACCGCTACTGCCATTGGCTGCAAGCGGGCTGGGTTGCAGGTGCAAACTAAGTTACGATTAAATTGGATTTCAATGTAGGAACACTCATGAAGCCATCTCTTGCCCTGCAAACAAACCGTGCTGCTATTCGCACTGTGGTTGAACGTCATCGTGCCCGCAATGCGCGTGTTTTCGGTTCAGTGCTCCATGGCGATGACCACGAAGGCAGTGACTTAGACCTCTTGATTGACCCAACACCAAACACCAGTTTGATGGATATCGCCAAGATTCAAGTTGAACTAGAAAAGCTCTTGGGCGTTCCTGTCGATGTACTGACCCCCAAGTCCTTGCCTGACAAATTCCGCAACTTTGTATTGGCCGAAGCGGCCCCTGTATGAAGAAAGCATTGCGAGCGCCTGACTACTTGGGCCACATTCTTGCTGCCATTGAGCGCATTGAGCGCCACACGGCTGACATTGACGAACTTGGGTTTCTCAATAGTGAGTTGATTCAGGATGCGGTGATTCGCAACATCGAGATCATTGGCGAAGCCGCCAACAACATCCAACGGGTTGATCCCTCATTTGCCGCAGCAAATGAAGAAATTCCATGGCAAGTCATGTATGCCATGCGCAATCGTCTATCGCATGGTTACGACAAAGTGGATTTTGAAATGGTGTGGCAAACCATTTGCAATGATTTGCCTGATCTCTACAAGCTGGTCAAGAATGTCAAGCCTTGAGGTTGTAGAGCATCACGCCGGCAGCATCCATCTCGCGCTGTTCGCGTTTTCTGGCATGGTCGCGCACGGCTTTGAGGTCTTGCTCCAGCAATGTCTCCATCTGGATGCGCTTGTGCTCCGCAGCGCGTAAAGCCAGTTGCGTCTGTGCCAGGTTCTGCTGGGCTTTGAGCAAGTCCTCATCCACCCGCGCGATCAGCGCTTGCAGTTGCTGCATGAAGCCGCGAAAGTTCAAGGTCTCGGCCATGCTGTGAAGTTTTTTTTCAGCCTCTTGCGAGCGCCGCACATAGTCTTCATACAGCATGGCCATGCGTTCACGGCTTTGCTGCAAATGGACCACACGCTGGCGTGCCTTGCTGACTTCGGCATGGGCCTCGTCGCATTTTTCTTTGGCTTTTTTGGCCAACACGGGCCATGCGGCACGCGGCTTCATGACAGCAGATGACGCAATTGGTTGCGGGTGACGTCGTAGTCTTCACCCAGGTGCATGTCTTGGCGCAAGAACATCACCATCGAGTCGCGCAAGCGAATGGCCTCGTCCAGCTCAGCGTTGGTGCCGGCCTCGTACGCGCCCACCTGCACCAGGTCCGCGTTTTGCTGGTACACCGACCACAGGCGACGGAACTTGTTGGCTTGGCGCAGATCATCTGGCTCCACCAAGGTTTGCATCACACGCGAAATCGAACCATTCAGGTCAATCGCAGGGTAATGCGCCTGGTCAGCCAAGCGGCGCGACAACATGACCTGGCCGTCGAGCGAAGCACGGGCAATGTCAACAATGGGGTCTGAGGCATCGTCGCCCTCAGCCAGCACCGTGTAGATGGAGGTGATGGAGCCGTGGCCATGACGGCCCACACCACCGCGTTCAATCAAATTGGGCAACAAAGCAAACACCGAGGGTGGGTAGCCCTTGGCCGTGGGCGGCTCGCCAATGGCCAAGCCAATTTCACGCTGGGCATGGGCCACACGGGTCAAGCTGTCGCACAGCATCAACACGTTTTTGCCTTGGTCGCGAAAATACTCAGCCACCACATGGGTCATGTGGGTGGCTTTGAGGCGCAGCACGGGCGATACGTTGGCAGGGGCGGCAATCACCACCGACTTGGCCAGGCCTTCGGCCCCCAGCGACTCCGCAATGAAGGCTTGCACTTCACGGCCACGTTCGCCAATCAAACCAATCACCACCACATCAGCCTTGGTGAAGCGCGTCAGCATGCCCAACAGCACGCTCTTGCCCACGCCAGAGCCAGCCACCAAGCCAATGCGTTGTCCGCGGCCAATCGTCAACACGCTGTTGATGGCTTTCACGCCCACGTCCAAGATGGTGTCGATGGGCCCGCGTTCCATCGGGTTCAAAGGGCGACCCAACAGACTCAATTCATCGGGCAGCTCGGGCAAGGGGCGGCCATCCAGGGGTTGTCCGCGGCCATCGACCACGCGCCCCAGCAAACCATCGCCCAGACGCACCAGCGCCGAGTTGCTTATGACACGCACCCTATCGCCCGGGCCCACGCCCACCGGATCGGTGAAGGGCATGAGGTAGAGCGTTTTGTCATTGAAGCCCACCACCTCGGCTTCCACGCGGTGGCCGTTTTGGCCCAACACCTCGCAGCACGCCCCCAGAGGGGCCATGATGCCGCGCGTCTCCAGCGTCAAGCCCACCAGGCGCACCAAGGTGCCACTGGTGCGTGGCGTGGGCACGCGCAGCTTGGGCAAGCTGCGCTGAACTTCCTGGGAAAAATCAAGCATGGACGAATTTATTTGGTTTCAATCATGCCGCGAATGACAGCCGCCACACGGCTTTGGTCTTGGTGCACCACCATGCGCACCACACCCACTTTGTCTTCGTAGCTCTTGGCATTGTTGAGCAGTTCGGGCGGAATCACCGGCTTCTTGGCATTCTTTTGTTCGCGCTTCATGCGCTCTTTGATTTCGGCCAAGGTTTCACCTTCGCGAATTTCAATTTCACCTTCGGCCAGCGCCTCTTCGGGCGCTGCTGCGTCGGCACGGCCAGCCTGCGCCGCGTCGGTTTGCGCTGCATCGCTGGCCACTGGCTGACCATGGGCGTCAACGGCAGGCACGCTGTCTGCGACAGCCTCTGTCGTCCCATCGCCCTGTGCCGTGGCATCGACCACGCTGCTGTCTGCTGCTGCGTCGGCGGGCTCTTCGGGTTCTGGCTCGGCTTGCACCACAGGCTTGGGCTGCAAGCGAGGTGGCAATTCGATCAACAGCTGTTGGTAGCGAATTTGGTGAGCACGTTTGGTCTCTTCCTCATACGCCACACGCGCCAATTCTTGATGCACGACATCTAGCATTTGTTGTTGCTCGGCATCGCTGAAGACCGGATTGCCGACCACGTTGAGCAGCAACGGGCGAACCACAGTGACCAAGATCACCATGAAAATCAAACCCATCAGCATGGTGTTGAGGACGTCAGGCAAGATCATCGTCGTGCTCCGTGTGGTCTGTCGAATGCGCTGGTTGAACCAGCGCCGATTGTTTTTCCCAGCTCGGCACATCCAGCAGCAGGTTCTTTGCCAAGGCTTGCAAGCGGTGTTCGATCAAGTCTTCCACCACCATGTCATTGGCAAACACACGCACGCTGCCGGGTTGGAGCTCGGGGCTGGCTTCAAGGCGCAGGCCTTGCAAAAATTCGCCACCTTGGGCTTGCAGAATTTTCTTGTCGTCGGGGTTGAGTTCCACCACCACACCCTCTTGCAGCGGGTGGCTGACTTCATCCAGACAGTGCTGCACCAAGCGCTCAATGGCCGCGCTGGACATGCGCAACTCGCCCAATACCAACTGCTCGGCCAGGTGCAGGCTCAGTCGTTTGAGGGGTTCAAAAAATTGTGTCGAATCGGCCATCAAGGTTTGCAAGCCTTGTGTCACCTGCGCCAACAGTGCGCATTGGGCGGCCACATCGTCGGCCATGGCCTGACGGGCTTGTTGTTCCCCCAGCGCCATGCCCTGGGCCAACCCTTGTTTCATGCCTTGGGCAAAGTGGTCGGCTTCGCGTTGCGCTACTTCTTCAGGGGCAATGCCAGGTTGAACCGGTTCCGGCTCAACCGGCGCAGCCTCAGGCTCTGCGAGCTCAGTCTGCACATCTGCCTCAACCTCGTGGGTGGGCTCATCTTGTGTTGGCAGTTCAAGCGCTGTGGACTCGCCTTGTGCCACCACGTCTGCGGCAGCTTGTGTCTCCACTTGCTCTTGAATGTCTGTCACTGCTTCTGTGGCGATCTCTGACGGGGCATCCGCAGGCTCGCCATCCAGTTCAAGCACAGGCGTTGCCTGGGACTCAGCCATGGCATGGTCTTCTTGGTCGGTGTCTGGTGCAGGTTCGTCAACGGTTTCAGCTGTCTCAGCAGGCACCACCTCGGCCAGGTTGACCGCAGTGTGTGGCGACAGATCGTCAGCCACAAAGGGGGCCACCACAGGCTGTGGCTTGACCACGTGTCGCGTCTTGTCGGAACGACTTGTGTAGACATCCAGCACAAACGGCAAATGCGCGTTGGTGGAGGAGCCATCTTCAGAGGCATTTTTTTCTTGTGCAAAGGCCTCATGGCTGTGCTCGGCATCGAGCAAGGCCAGGGCCTTCTTGGCCTGTGCGGAGAGTGGCTCCGTCATCGGTTCGTAGTTGTCCACCGCAAAATCGGTGCGGCGTGGCGGCATGCCCGTGTCGGCAAATGCTTGTGGCTCAGCGTCAGTCCACCGTGCTGCACTGAACGGCTGCTCTTCCCGGGTAGACCGCAAATAGCTGGTGGACTGCCAAGGCTTGGCCGGCCGCAAAGGACGCGGTTGGTTAAACAAAGTCCGCGCCCCCGAGGATCAGCTCACCCGAATCGGACAGCTTGCGCGCCATGCGCATGATGTTCTTTTGCGCCGCTTCCACGTCGGACATGCGTTGCGGGCCCTTGGCTTCCATGTCGTCGCGGAACATGCCACGGGCACGTTCGGACATGTTGTCGTAGAAACGGTCTTGGCAGGCTGGGCTGGCACCTTTGAGGGCCATCATCAACAAGTCTGGCTCCACCGCACGCATGAGCACCTGAATGCCTTTGTTGTCCACGCTGGTGAGGTTTTCGAAGGTGAACATGTTGTCTTGGATCTTGAGCATGATGTCCGGATCAATTTCGTTCAAGCCGTTCATGATGCTTGACTCCAACTCGGTCTTGGTCAAGTTCATGATCTTGGCGGCCGCTTGCACGCCACCAAAGCTCGACGACTGAGCCGACGCACTCTTGGAGAACTGCTGCTTCATGATCGCTTCCAACTCGGCCATGGCCGAGGGCTGCACAGTGTCCAAGCTGGCAATGCGCTGGATCACTTCCGGGCGGATCGAAGGGTCCAGATAAATCATCACGTCAGCCGCCACTTCAGGTTCGAGCAAGGACATGATGATGGCCACCACTTGGGGGTGCTCGGACTTGATCATGTCGGCAATACCGCGCGCGTCCATCCAGGTGAGGATGTCCAAGCCCTTGGTGCCTTGACCCGGCATGATGCGACCCAGCACTGAGGCAGCTTTGTCGTCGCCCAAGGCACGACGCATCACCTTTTCCACATAGTCGGTGTTGCCCATGCTCAGGGTAGATTGTTTCTTCAGATGTTCGACAAATTCGTCCAACACCACGTTGACGGCTTCTTGCGAAAAGTCGGCCACAGACACCATGGCCGCGCCCAAGGCTTGTACCTCTTTGGGGTTCAAAAATTTGATGATGTCTGCGGCTTGGTCTTCACCCAAGAGCAGCATCAGCACTGCGGCGCGTTGTGTGGAGGTGATGGCTGCCAGTTCGGTGCGCAGCGCCTCGGTCATCACAATGCCATTGTCGTTATCAGCCATGGTCTAGTCCTCAATCTCTGTCGTTCGGCGCGGGTTAGGCGGATGGGCTGATCAAGCCCTTGAGCACACCGGCCACGCGGGTGGAATCTTCGGCCACGATCATGCGAATCAACGCCACTTTGTCATCATACGAATTGGCGGTGTTGAGCAAGTCAGCCGAGATCGACTGCTTCTTGGGCTTCAAGCTCGCCATGCGGGCTTTGACCTCTTCCAGCGTTTCACCTTCTTCAATTTCAATGTCAGAGGCAGCGTCATCGGCGGCCTGCTGCACGCCTGCGGCATGTTGTGCGTTGCGCTCGGCCAGCTCGGCGGCCATGGCATCGCGGGCAGCGGCTTCGGCGGCAGCCTTGGCCTCGGCGGCCAGACGGGCTTCTTCGGCCACACGTGCGGCCTCGGCGGCGGCTTTGGCGGCTTCTTCGGCCATGCGGGCCATTTCGGCTTCGTGGGCTTCTTTGGCCGCTTTGGCCGTAGCCTGTGCGGCCGCAGACTCTGCGGTGGCCACTTCAATGGCCAATCGCGCCTCGGCATTGGCTGCTTCGGCAGCCGCGGCAGCAATGGCGGCGGGGTCAATCTCGGGGCGCACCATGCGACGCACCATCGGACGAATCACGGTCAACAACAACAGCAAGAACAGGCCACCAATCACACCCGCATTGACCAGCACCTGGTAGTTCTCGTCCAGATACCAAGGCACAACGGTCGGGTCGACCACCGGCTCAAACTTGGTGGCCACCACGGTGACCATGTCACCACGTGCTTCGTTGAAGCCCACCGCACCTTTGACCAATTGGTTCAAACGCTCCAGCTCTTCGGGGGTGTAGGGAATAGAAGTTGGCGCAGGTGAGCCATCGGCGGGTTTTTCCACCTTCATGCCCGCAGGAATTGGACGCTCGTTGATCAGCACACCCACACCAATTTTGGAGACGGTACCCATGGCGTTTTTGGTGTGACGCACCGAGCGGTCCAATTCGTAATTTTTGGTGCTGCGTGCCGTCACTTGCACGCCTTTTTCGCTCACGCCCTTGGTGGGGTCGGCGTTGGTTTGGGTGGTGGCTTGCGGGTTGGTGGGGCTCGGTGGCGTGTTGGACAAGGAGCCGGGAATGCCAATCGCATCACGGAAGGTGTTGCGGTCTTCCACAAACAATTCTGAACGGGTCTTGGGGCCTTTGTCCTGGCCATCAAAGTCTTCCACCGTCACTTCGGTTTGGGTGAAATCGAGCGACATGCTGATCTGGGCGCTCACGTTGGACTCGCCCACGATAGGCGCCAACAACTGGATCAAACGCGTGCGGTACAAATCTTCCATCTGCTGCTTTTGCATCAGCTGGGCGGAGGTCAAGCCCAACGGCTGCTCGACCAACATCTCGTTCATCAAGCTGCCAAAGTTGTCCACCACCGACACGTTTTCAGGCGCAAGGTAAGGCACGCTCGACGCCACCAACTGGATGATGGCTTGCACGTTGGCCGACGACACCGTGCGCCCTGGCGCGCGGGTGATGATCACCGATGCCTTGGTCGGCGCGCGGTCACGCACAAACACGCTTTGCTTAGGCGCGGCCAAATGCACGCGGGCAGCCTTGATGCCACCGATTTGCACAATGCTGCGTGCCAGCTCTTGCTCCATCGCGTTGTTGTAGCGCACCTGCTCCATGAACTGGCTGGTGGTCATGGCAGGCATGTCTTTGAGGTTGTCCATGCCCGTGGTTTCGGTGCGTGGCAAACCTTTGGAGGCCAGCAACATGCGGGCCTCTTGGTAGCGCGCCGTGGGCACCGTCAATTGGCCGGTGTTGGCATCCACTTCGGGTTTGAATTCACCGGCCTTCAGCGCTTCGATGGCCAATTGCTTGTCTGCGTCGTTGAGCATCAACACCAAGGGACGGTACGGCGTGGGCTTGAGCGAGGTGAAAAACACCGCCACCGACACCAGCAGCATGAACACCACAATGAAAGGCAGTGTTTTGCGCACCGTGGGCTGACGCAAGATGTCCACCACCATGGCACCCGGGCCTTCTTTTTGGTTCAACCAAGCAGGCATGCGGTTGTTGGTGGTGACAGGCGAGTTGCCCGCTTTGCTGGCGGCAGCGTTGTCTGCGTTGGGGGCTGAGGGTAAGCCCATCGCGTTCATATTCAAGGTATCTGTGGCCATATCAGTCTCTCAGTTCAGCATCACACCGGCATGTTCATGATTTCTTCGTACGCTTTCATCACTTTGTTGCGTACTTGCAAGGTGGCTTCAAAAGCCAGCGACGATTTCTGCATGCTCAACACCACTTCGGTGAGGGGCACCTCTTCGCCACGGTCGTAGGCTTCGGCCATCGCATCGGCCTTGACGTCAGCTTGGTTGACTTTGTCGAGTGCGTTTTTGACCGAGTCAAAAAATGTGGGCTGTCCCACCTTGGTGGTGGCTGTCTCGGGCGTGGCCGAGGTGTTGTTGGTGGACTGCGCCTGGTAAGCACGCAGTGTTTCCATCATCGACTGGATGTTGGCATTGGAGATGCGGTCAATCATGCGGAGACTCCTTCGTGCATGCCACGGTCACGCAATTGCGCGAGTTTGTAGCGCAGGGTGCGGGGGCTGATGCCCAGCTTGGCAGCGGCTTCCATGCGGCTGTCGGTGCTTT
The DNA here is from genome assembly GCF_003063395.1 of Limnohabitans sp. JirII-29. Lineage (NCBI taxonomy): Bacteria > Pseudomonadati > Pseudomonadota > Betaproteobacteria > Burkholderiales > Comamonadaceae > Limnohabitans > Limnohabitans sp. JirII-29. Next base: position 419,069 of record NZ_NESB01000002.1, on the reverse strand, counting down.
GAATCGCAGCCATGATCACTTGGTGTTCGCTGGTTTTCACCGCGTGTTCCAAATTGATGGGCCTTAGAGGTTCATCCACAGGGCGAACCGCGATGGGAGAAAAATCACCCGCCATCTCACGACTCACCGCCACCTGGGGTGCGGTCACCTCAAAGTCTGACATCGACACTTGGCGGTCCGTCATGGCGTCATCAAACATCAAATGTGCAGGGCTGACGGTGCGTCCGGTACACAACACCACCGCGCGTTGCACCACGTTTTCGAGTTCACGCACATTGCCAGGCCAGGGATAGCTCTGCAGCAGCGCTTGGGCTTCGGCAGTCACGGTGAAAGGCAAGCCGCTCTTGCCGTGGCGCGCCAGAGACTGCATGACCAAGGGCATGATGTCGCCTTGTCGTTCCTTCAAGGGTTGAATGCGCAAGCGGAAAGTGCTGATGCGGAAATACAGGTCTTCGCGGAATTCGCGTTGCTCAATGGCCAGTTTCAAGTCTTTGTTGGTGGCTGCAATGACGCGCACATCCAAGTCGATGACAGCTTCGCCACCCAAACGGTTGAGTTTTTTCTCTTGCAACACACGCAGCAACTTGGCTTGCAACTGCATGGGCATTTCGCCAATTTCATCCAAAAAGATGGTGCCGCCGTGGGCTTGTTCAAACAAGCCTTTGTGTTCTTTCAAAGCGCCAGTGAAAGCGCCCTTCTCGTGGCCAAACAACATGTCTTCGATCAAGTGCTCGGGCAAAGCCGCGCAGTTGAGGGCCACAAAGGGGCCTCTGGCACGCGGAGACGACTCATGCAACACACGGGCCAACACTTCTTTGCCAGCGCCCGTGGGGCCGACCAACAAGGCCGTGACTTCAGTTTGCGCCACGCGTTGCGCCAAAGCCAACAGGTGTTGGCTGGTGGGGTCGACAAACACATAGCTCTTGGTTTTGAGTTCGGGCGCGTTCAAACCTTTGACGGCTTGTTGCCAGGCAGCAGGTGCCCATTCATCGGCGGACAACACGTGCAAAGCACCCAGGCGCATGGCGTCGACGGCGACTTCCATGCGACGGCGGTCCACGCGGCACAGCACCGGCACGGTGTGGCCCAACTGAGCCACCAAGGTCTGCACTTCTTGCAGCAGCTCCGCGCTGTCGCCCAGGCGAATGACCAGCACATGCGCGCGGCGCAAAGCCAGCGTGAGGTCACCCAAGGTAGAAACGGTTTCCAGACTGATACCGGCGGTACTCAGCTGGGCGCGATCCGTCGCGTCGATGGGACTGAAGGGGTCCAACCACACGGCATGAATAACGTTGACAGAAGAAGCATTCACTTTGAACAGTCCGAAATAAAGGTAAGACTGTTATGCAAAGGACGTGCCAGCGATAAATGAAACCTAAGTGATTAGATTGATCGGGATATATCGGTTCTGAAAGTCAGAATCTTGACGCTTCGACGGGTTGCCGACAGACGCCGTCGATGGCGCGTTGGATCGGCTGTCAGGGACAGGCGCAGGCTTGGCTGAAAACGCGCCGCAAAAGCGCCCATCGTTGCGCAGCACCTCCAGCGAGGGAATCGCTTTGGATTTGAAACCCATGAACTTGCAGCCATACGGCTGGCGCACGTCCCACGTGATGGTGAGGTGACGACACGCCCAGCAGTTAGGCCCCTTGCTCATCAACCACCCAAGAGCTTGAGCACAGTCTGCTGGCTGGTGTTGGCCTGAGCCAACACAGCCGTGGCAGCCTGCTGCATGATCTGCGTCTTGGCCAGCTCGGTGCTCGAAGACGCGTAGTCAGCGTCTTCAATGCCACTGCGTGATGTCGACAAGTTCATGGACACGTTGGTCAAGTTGTTGATGACATGGTCCAAGCGGTTCATCACCGCACCCATGGTGGCACGGGTGGCGTTGATCTTGTCCATGGCCGAATCCAACTTGGTCAAGACATCGGTCGCCCCCTCACGTGTGTTGATGCGCACGGTGCGTTGGTCGATGTTTTGGTCCACGTCGCCGGTGATTTCACCCGTGATCGGACCATTTTTGCCAAAGTCAGCCAGGTCAATGGTGACCGTCTGGTTGGAACTCGATCCAACTTGAAAAGCCAAACGGCCCACCCGTGGCGGGTCCATCTCTGAGCTGGATCGGCCACCGTAGCTGCCCTCGTTGAAACCCAGCGCAGAGAAATTGCTGTTGTTGCCGAAACCATCGTCACCGGTGCTGACCGTGAACGGCTTGGCATTGGCTTGCAACAACTGGTCCGCAGACGAAGGCGGTGCGCCGATAGGTTTGGGCAAGCCCGGCAACTGTGGCGGTTGTGCCACCATGCGCACGGTGCCATACACAGTGCGTGCGGTGCTGCTGCTGGCCGTCGCATTGAACACGCCGGTGATTTGGTTGTTGCCAAAGCTGTTGGCCGTGACTTCGTTGATGGCCAAGTTGGTCGTCGCACTGTTGGTGGCAGCCCCTGCGATGTCAAACGCAGATCCAGGCACGGTCGACGTGATCGACAACACACCGGCGGTGTTCGTCACGCTGACGTTTTTGATGGCACCCGACGTGATGGCTGCTCGGATAGAGGTTTCCAAAGCACCCGCCAAAGCAACCGCCGTTGCGGCGCCTGAAGCTGCCGACGTGATTTTGACGCCGTTGATCGTGACCGATGCGGTATCGGTGGCGGCAAACGTCGCACCCGAAAAATTAATTTGTGACGACTGGGCCACCGCACCACCTTGGTCTAAACCAAAGTTGGCAGCAGACAAATCTTTCACGTTCGAGTCAAACCAAACAGACATGTTTCGTCCATCCGACTTGAGGCTGATGCCGTCGCCGTTGACCACCGCGGTGACGCCGTGTTCGCCAGCGCGCATGTTGATGGCGTCGGCCACTTTGTTCAAGCGATCCAGCTTGGGCTCGTCTTGCACAAACTGCACTTTCACTTCTGTGCCGTTGATGAACAAGGACTGGAGTGTTGGCGAGGCCAAAATTGGCAGGCTGGTGTCGGTGTTGATGCCTTTGACTTCTGCACCGTTGGCTTTGGCCACCACACCTGTGATGGCGGTTTGTGAGTTGATGGCGGCTGCAATCGCGATCGCGCTTGAAGCGGGGTCGCTGCTAGAGGCCACCGTGTTGGAGTCGGTGTCGCCCGCGTTGGTGGAAGGCGGAATTTTGACGCCATTGATCACCAAATCGTCCATGCCCAAAGGCTTGAAGTTGGCTTTGGCATTGGCCTGCACTGTGGTGGCGTTGACGGTGGTGGTGGTGTTGCTTTTTGAATTGGTCAGTGTGAAAGCTGTGCCTGGACTGTCTGACGTCAACAAAATTTCGCCAGCGTTACGACCCGCCATCGCGGTCACAGGCACTGTGGTGTTCGCGTTGACCAATGAGACCAAACCATCTCGCACAGCTTGTGCGGTCAAAGAGCCTGCCACAGCGGTGTAGGTGAAGGTGGTGCCATTGACGGTCAACGCAAAGGTGTCACCTGCTGTGGGCACGGTGCCCGAGTAGGTCACGCTCTCTACCTGAGCCACACTTGGGCCCACGATAGGACGTGGGCTGGTGTTGGTCACTGCCTCGTTTTTGCTGAAGTTGCCCGCGACCAAACCTGCACGGGTGATGTCCCCCAGGGTGTCGGAGGTCAGCACCACAGGCGCTGGGATTTTCGATTCCAAAGAAATGGTGCTGGCTTGCACGCCCTGGCGCACACCAATGCGCGCACCAAAGTCGTCGGCGTTGGCCGATGTGTCAAAGCTCACCTCAATGTTGCGACCATCGGCGGCGCTCAAAGTGATGCCTTTGGCATCTGAACCTGTGTCAATCGCTTTGACACCCGTTTTATCGCTGATCAAGTTGATGGCACGAACCACATTGGCACGTGTTTCACGCGAATTGTTCAGCACGGTGGTGATGTCGGCGCTGGCGTATCCGTTGATGAACACCGTGCCTTTGACCACCGACGTGCCTGACATGGCGCGGCCTGACATGACGTTCTCATTGACCTTCGCAAACACACCCGTGCCAGCTGAGGCAATGAAATTCTCAGCCGTGGTGTCGACCAGGCCGGTCAAACCGGTGGGGCCGGTTTGGATGACCGTGTCGGGCATATTGCCTTCGCTGGGCGCGTAGGTGATGGACAGGTTTGAGTTACCGGGCGAATAGTTCACCACGCGACCTGTGCCTTGTGCAAACAAAGGGCTGGCTTGCAAAGCCGCTGCAATTTTGGCCGTTGCTGCGGCAGAGGTGGTGTCCAAGGCGGTCAAGGTCACGCTCACACCGCCCACGGTGATGTTGCCTGGCGTGGGTGTACCAGCGAACGTCAGCATTTGTGTTTCGCCTTGCGTCACGCCGGTGGCAACCGCCAAGCGGTTGATCGCTGCAGCTTTGGCAATTGCACTGCCTGCGGCATTGGCCAAGGGAGACACCTTGTCGTCGGTGGCGTAAGAAGCCCCAATGTCAATGCCATTGATTTTCAAATCACCGGCACGCAATGCGGGGATGCTGCCCTCAACCGCCACGTTGTAGCTGAATGCGCGACCTGTCAGGGTGGCACTGGTGCCATCTGATTTTTGGAATGAATACACCAAGTCATCCGTTAGCACCTGGGAGTTCGTGCCCGTGCTCTTGATGAACGTGATCGAACCTGCAGGTGCACCATCGGTCACCACCACGGAAGGCAAAGCACCCGAACCGCTGATGGCCAAATTGGTGACGTTGGTCCCAGTGGAGGCGCTGGTGAAGGTCACCACGGCGCCGGTGGCGGCACCTGAGGCAAAGCCACTCAATGCGCCAGTGAAAGTACCTTTCACAGGGGCTGGCGCAGTGCCTGCGGCATAACCGTTGACTCGGCTGGCAAAGTCGGTGGCCACCTCTGCGGCCGTGGCACCTGCGGCACCCGCCGTATAAGTCAACCCACCCAAGGTGATGGTTTGTCCTGCGGTCATCGCGTTGAAGGTCACCGCGGAGTTTTCTGTCACCGCCGTGTTGTTCATGATGCCTTGCATCGGAATCGTCGTGCCTTGCGCCGTCTTGAAAGAGGCCGTCACATTGCCGCTGGCATCCACACTCATGCTGAGGGCGCCACTGTTGATGAAGGAACCGTTGCCTTTGAAGTTTTCTGCGCCTTGTGCGATGGCTTCACGTGTGGTGGTGGGTGTTGCCGTCAAACCGACAGCGGCTTTGGGGTCAAAACTGGTTGCGGCCACATTGCCGTCTGTGGGCGCATAGGTAATAGTCAAGGTGTCCGCAGCAACCGTGACACTGCGCCCCGAACTGCTGCTGAATTTCGGATCATTGCTCAGCGTTTGTTGAATTTTGGTGGCCACTGTCGCAGCCGTTGCCACAGAGGCGGCATCCAACACCACGTCCACACCACCCACAGTGATCGTCAATGTTTGGGGGCTGACCAGCGTGGGCAAGGTACCCGCAATTTGCAACGTTTGCTTTTCACCAGAATCCGATCCAGCCACGGTGCGTGAGGTGGTCGGGTTGATGAAGACAGAGCCGAATTGGTTTTCTGAAGTCACTTTGTAAACGGGCATTTCACCCACACGCTCACCGGCTGAACCATTCAAGACAGGGAAACCGTTCCACTCGGTGTTGTCCGAAATTTGCACGATTTGCTGTTTGAGTTGTTGAAACTCCAGGTCCAAGTAACTGCGCTGTGCGTTGTCATTGGTGTCGTTGACGGCTTGAACGGCCAACTCACGCATGCGCTGCATCATGTCGGTGATTTCGTTGGTCGCGCCTTCGGCTGTTTGAATCAGATTGATGGCGTCCCCAGAATTACGAACAGCTTGGTTCAAGCCTCGTATTTGCTGCGTCATGCGCGTCGCAATCGCCATGCCTGCGGCATCATCTCGAGCCGAGTTGATGCGCTTGCCGGTGGACAACTGTTGCATTGCAAGCGCTTGCGATCTGCCGGACGTGGTGAGCGCCGCTTGCGAAAACAATGCTTTGACGTTGGTATTGATAACTGCCATTTTTCTAATCTCCTGACCTGAATTGGTCAATCAAACTTGCCTACATTGATGCACATACCATGCCAAGTTTTTTTTGACTCTCTAAATAAGGGTTTTCCCTTTTTAGAGTAAAAAAATATGTTCATCTAAGTATTCAGTGGCAAGGTTTTGTCGCTTCACTGGCAATGGTTTGCCACTTGCCGCCGTGAAATCGACACATTTGCCGCTCAGTGGTGAAAGGCTGTGGTGGACTGCATGGACTCGCTGAAGTCATCAAGGGCCAACTTCTCCGCCAACAGTTCGAGCTGGTCGGGATAGGCCGCCAGACCTTGGCGCACCACCTCAAGGGCGCGGGCTGGGTCCAGGTTGCAACGCAGCGCGCGCACAAACATCACATACGTGAAGGGGGGTGTGGTGCTGCCCTGCACTTGTGTGAGCTCTTCCATCAACTCCACAGCCAAGGGCCAGTCTTGGTTCATCATGGCCAACAAACTGGTGATGGCCAAAATATCTTCGCTGTGTGGGTACAGTGCCATGCCGGCATCACTCAAGGCATTGGCCATTTCAATTTGTTCAGTGGCAACCAAGGATTGAATGGTTTCGCGAATTTCAGCAGGGCTGAAACGCTTGATCAGGCTGGGGTTGAGTAAACCGCCAACGGCGGATTGGTTCATCAGTTCTTGAATGAGGGTCATGGAAAGCTCCTGCTGAGGTGTGAGAAAAAAATACCAATGGCTGAGTCGCCAGCGGCGGGTAGAGGGTGGTCGGCTATATGAGTGACGTTTAAACAGGCTCAAACGCTGGATTGATGTGTTGGCGAATCAGCCCGCGAATTTGGTCGACGCTCAAGAAGTCGTCGTTGCTACCAGACTCGTAAGCAAAGCCGACTGGCATTTCTTTGGCGCCCTTGCTGTCAAGGTATTGGGCGCGCTGCTTGTGCGCACCAGAACCCAAGATCGCGTAGTAATCGCCCAAGTCCAAGGTGTTGGGACTGTCACTGCGTGTGATCATTTCTTCGTGCAATTTTTCGCCGGGTCGAATGCCCACAATGTCTTGACGGCAGCTAGGGGCAATGGCTTGTGCCACATCTTCAATGCGATATGACGCAATTTTTGGCACCAAAATTTCGCCGCCTAAACCATGCTCCAAGGCCCAAAACACCATTTCAACCCCCTCGTCGAGCGAGATGTTGAAACGTGTCATTTCAGGATCGGTGATGGGCAAGACGCCGGTCTTGGCTTTCTCTAAAAAGAAGGGAATCACCGAACCACGTGAGCCCATGACGTTGCCATAGCGAACCACCGAGAAACGCAAATCACGCGCCCCCTTGAAGTTGTTGGCGGCGATAAAGAGTTTGTCACTGCACAGCTTGGTCGCACCATACAAATTGATGGGGGCTGCGGCTTTGTCTGTCGACAATGCCACCACACGCTTGACCTGTGTGTCCAAGCAAGCCTCAATGAGGTTTTGTGCCCCCATGATGTTGGTTTGGATAAATTCAAAGGGGTTGTATTCGGCGGCAGGCACTTGCTTCAAGGCCGCTGCATGCACGACGGTGTCAATGCCCTCTAAGGCGCGGCGTAATCGGTTTTGATCACGTACATCACCAATGAAGAATCGCAAGGCCGGGTATTTGGACTCTGGGAACTCTTGCTGCATCTCAAACTGTTTGAGTTCATCGCGGCTGAACACCACCAAGCGCTTGACCTTGGGGCAGTGCTCCAACACCGACCTCACAAAAGACTTGCCAAACGAACCGGTGCCGCCTGTGATGAGAATGGATTGGTCGCAAATATCAATGGATGAGTTCATTAGCCTACGTCGACAAACCGACGCCCTGTGCTGAAAGATGTACTGACTAAGCAGGAGTCGTGCCAAATCAAAAGTTGGTCTGTTACTTGCTTGAATCAAGGAATCCAAGCCAACCGTCAGATGTTTGACACGCACCCATGCCAGCACAAGATCACATTCCTTATGGCCGCCACACGGTCACACAAGCCGATATCGATGCGGTGGTGAATGTCTTGCGATCCGACTTCTTAACGCAAGGACCCGTGGTGCCTGCGTTTGAAGAAGCCGTGGCAAGTTATTGCCATGCGCGCCATGGCGTTGCCGTCAACAGCGCCACCTCTGCGCTGCACATCGCATGTCTGGCCTTGGGGCTCGGCCCCGGGGACTGGTTGTGGACCAGCCCCACAACCTTCGTGGCCTCGGCCAACTGCGGCTTGTATTGCGGTGCCCAGGTGGACTTTGTGGACATCGACCCGCAGACCTTCAACCTGTGCCCCATCGCGTTAGAGAAAAAGTTGCTGCTCGCCAAACAACAAGGCCGCTTGCCCAAGGTGGTGGTGCCTGTGCACATGTGCGGGCAGCCGTGTGACATGGCGACCATCCACGCGCTGTCGGTTCAATATGGTTTCAAGATCATCGAAGATGCATCGCATGCCATTGGTGCCAAGTACCAAGGCGAGCCAGTGGGCAATGGCCGTTACAGCGACATCACGGTGTTCAGCTTTCATCCGGTCAAGATCATCACCACCGCAGAAGGCGGCATGGCGGTGACCAACGACCCAGCTTATGCCAAAGCCATGATGCGCTTACGCAGCCACGGCATCAGCAGTGACCCCTTGGACATGCAAGCGCGCCCGACCGATGAGATTTGGAACTACCAGCAACTCGAACTCGGCTTTAACTACCGAATGACAGAACTGCAAGCCGCGTTGGGCTTGAGCCAACTTCAACAGCTCGACACGTTTGTCCAGAAGCGTCACGCCATTGCAAGCAGGTACAACCAGGCACTGCAACATCTGCCGCTTGTTTGCCCACAGCAACATCAAGACAGTTATTCCAGCTACCACCTGTACCCTGTGCAGGTGCCGATTTCTGAGCAGCACCCCACACAGCAACAGGTGTATCTGACCTTGCGCGAGGCGGGCGTACTGGTGAATTTGCATTACATCCCGGTCTATCTGCAACCGTTTTATGCGGCCATGGGTTTTCAGCGCGGCCATTGCCCGAACGCTGAAATCTATTTCAAACAAGCACTCAGCATCCCAATGTATGCCTCGCTGACCGACGCGCAGCAACTGCACGTTGTCGATGTGCTGACGAAAGCGCTGGCTTCATGAAGATCGCCATCATTCCAGCGCGTGGTGGCAGCCAGCGCATTCCACGCAAAAACATTCGCACGTTTTGCGGCAAGCCCATGATCGCGTGGTCCATCGAAGCGGCGCTGCATAGCGCTTGCTTTGAGCGTGTGATCGTCTCCACCGATGACGCCGACATTGCGGCTGTGGCCCAAAGCTGTGGGGCCGAGGTGCCGTTTATGCGCCCTGCGGATTTGAGCGACCACCACACACCCACCCTTCCCGTGGTGGCCCATGCCATTGACTGGGCACACGCACAGGGCATGACACCACAGGCCGTGTGCTGCATTTACGCCACCGCGCCCATGATCACCGCCTTGGATGTGCAACAGAGCTTGCACACCTTGTTGAGCAACGACTGTGATTACGTGTTTGCAGCCACCAGCTATGCGTTTCCCATCCAGCGCGCCTTTCAGTTGAACGCACAACATCGTGTCGAGATGTTTGACCCAGAACACTTTGGCACACGCTCGCAAGACTTGCCCCACGCCTACCATGATGCGGGTCAGTTTTATTGGGGCACACCTGCGGCCTGGCTGAACCAGACACCCATTTTTTCTTCCCGCGCCATGGCGCACCTGCTGCCCAGATACCGCGTGCAAGACATTGACACGCCCGAAGACTGGGTCAGAGCAGAACGCATGTGCCAAAGCAACACACAAGAACTTCCATTGAACAAAGACGCACACCATGCCACATTCCACATTTCAAACTGAACAAGAAAACTTTTGGGCCGGTGAATTTGGCGATGACTACATCCACCGCAACCAAGGCGATGCCTTGTTGGCCGCCAATTTAGATTTCTTTGTCAAGGCCTTGAAGCAGGCACGCGATGTCGGCAGCTGCATCGAATTTGGTGCCAACATCGGCATGAATTTGAAGGCGCTGCAACTGCTGTTTCCAACGTTGGATGTGCACGGGATTGAAATCAATCCCAACGCCGCCGCATTGCTGGCCAAGACCATTCCTGCGGCCCATGTCTACCCCACATCATTGTTGAATTTCGAACCAACACGCAGTTGGGATTTGACCCTCATCAAAGGCGTGCTGATTCACCTCAACCCCGATGTGCTGCCCGTGGTGTACGACAAATTGGTGCAGTCATGCCAGCGCTATTTGTTGGTGGCCGAGTATTACAACCCGTCGCCGGTGGCCATCCCTTACCGGGGTCATACCGACCGTTTGTTCAAACGTGATTTTGCAGGCGACATCATGGACCGTCATCCACAGATGAAGTTGGTCGATTACGGATTTGCCTATCGACGCGACCCCAATTTTCCGCAAGACGACATCACGTGGTTTTTGATGGAAAAGAAATAAGCCGCTGGCCATGCACATTGTCTTCAGAGCCGATGCATCCTTGACCATAGGCCATGGCCATGTGATGCGCTGCGCCAGTTTGGCTCAGGCACTGCGTGCCCAGGGTGCCGATTGCAGCTTTGTCTGCGCGAGCCATGCCGGACATTTGAATACCTACCTGCGAGACCAAGGTTTTGACGTGCGGGCACTCGATCACACACTCAGCGATGCCAGGCACAACGCAGAAAGCCTGCTGCCCAATTGGCAAGACGATGCACGCGCGACGATCGATGCCATCCAGCACCTCAGTGTCGATTGGCTGGTCGTGGACCATTACGGACTCGATCAAGCCTGGGAAATGGCGCTGTCGCCACACGTATCGCAACTCATGGTGATCGACGATTTGGCCAACCGCGCGCACCACTGCGACCTGTTGTTGGACGCCAACCCTGGACGACTGGCCAATGACTACGCGTCGTTAACGCCCCCAGGGTGTCGCGTTTTGGCGGGTCCTCATTACGCGTTGATCAGACATGAAATTTCTCAATCTCGCACGGACACACCCAGGCCTCGCCACCAACACGCACCGCTCAAAGTGTTGCTGACGCTCGGCGGTGTCGACAAAAACAACGTGACCTGTCAGGTGCTGTCGGCCTTTAATCAATTTGACAGTGATGCACCACTCGAGATCCAAGTCGTCATGGGGCTGCATGCGCCATGGATGGCGCAAGTGACAGAGGTCGCGCAATCGATGCGTTGGCCAACACAGGTGGCCCACAACCCCAGCCACTTTGTTGAGCTCATGTGCACACACGACATCGCCATTGGTGCCGCAGGCACCTCGGCCCTGGAGCGCTGTTGCCTGGGCTTGCCATCCATCAACTTGGTGTTGGCACCTAACCAGCGACTCAGTGCCAAAGCGCTGCACGCCAGCCATGCCGCTGCCTTGGTTGAATTGCAAGACGGCTGGGAAAACGCATTGCACCAACAACTGCGCGCGTTGCAACAAGATGCGCCGCGACAAGCGATGCACATCGCCTGCTCACACATCACAGATGGCGCAGGCACGGCACGCGTCGCCAGGGAGATGCTGCATGCATGAGACCGCCACTTGCGATGCCCCTTGCGACATCAGACCCATGCAAGCCACAGACCTGGACATGGTCTTGGCATGGCGCAATCACCCTGATGTTCGTCAGCACATGCTCACGCAGCACGTGATCACCCTGGACGAACACCGTCAGTGGTTTGAGCGCTCGCGGCACAACTCACAACGCCAGATCATGTTGGTGGAAAACCAAGGCCTGCCCTTTGGGCTGGTGCATTTCACAGGCATTGCACCTCAAGCCAGCGTCGATTGGGGGTTTTATTTGGCACCGGACGCAGCCAAGGGTTCAGGTCGTGCGCTGGGGCAAAGCGCTCTGTCATTTGCGTTTGGACAGATGCAGATACATAAGCTCTGTGGCCAGGTGCTAGAGGGCAATGCGGCCTCGGTTCGGTTCCATGAGCGGCTTGGATTTTCACTGGAGGGGCGCTTGCGTGAGCAGGTCTTCATCCAGTCACACCACCGTGATCTGCTGTGTTTTGGTTTATTGCGCAGCGAATGGTTAAAAAAATCTCTCACCTAGGATCGTCATGTCACAACCTCACCCTCTTCGCATTGACGGACGCTGGATTGGCGCAGACGCTGCTCCGTACGTGATTGCAGAAATGTCTGCCAACCACAATGGCAGCCTCGACAATGCCTACCGCCTCATTGAAGCCGCCAAGACGGCTGGGGCAGATGCGGTGAAGTTACAGACCTACACGCCAGACACCATCACGCTCAATGCCGACAGCGAAGACTTTCGCATCACCGGTGGTTTGTGGGACGGCCGTACCCTGTATGACTTGTACCAAGAAGCCCATATGCCGTGGAGCTGGCACGCCCCCCTGTTTGAACATGCGCGCCACATTGGCATCACCCTCTTCAGCTCACCGTTTGATGCCACAGCCGTGGATTTGCTAGAAAGCCTGGGAGCACCGGCTTACAAAATAGCGTCCTTTGAAGCCATCGATTTGCCACTCATCCGCTACGTGGCACGCACGGGCAAGCCCATGATTATTTCTACCGGCATGGCCGATGACTTAGAAATTCAAGAGGCGGTGGATGCGGCCTATTCAGGGGGATGCAAAGAGTTGGCGCTGCTGCACTGTGTCAGTGGCTACCCGGCCCCCGCGGCAGATTACAACTTGCGCACCCTGCAAGACATGCAAGATCGTTTTGGCGTTGTCACGGGTTTGTCTGACCACACGCTCGACAACACCACCGCCATCACCAGCGTGGCCCTGGGTGCCTGCATCATCGAAAAACACTTCACCCTCAACCGCCAAGGTGGTGGGCCCGATGACAGCTTTTCGCTCGAACCCAAAGAATTGTCAGAGCTGTGTCGTGGCGCACGCACCGCTTGGCAAGCCTTGGGACGTGTGGATTACGGCAGAAAGCCCAGCGAACAAGCCAATGCGCAGTTTCGTCGTTCACTGTATTTCGTCAAGGACTTGCAAGCAGGCGATGTGATCACAGCAGACGCTGTACGCAGTGTGCGACCAGGCTTTGGCTTGGCACCTAAACACTTAGACGATGTTTTGGGCCGCACTGTGAAACAAAGTGTCTCCATCAACTCTCCCGTGCGCTGGCAGCACATGGTGTGAACGCAAAAAAGGGCTGGGTGCGTGAACACCCAGCCCTGAACTGCCATCTAACTTCTTACTTCAACAGCGAGAGCACTGTTTGTGCCGACTGGTTCGCTTGCGCCAACATGGCTGTGGCAGCTTGCGAAATGATCTGGCTCTTGGCCAATGCGGTGGTCTCTTTCGAGTAGTCGGTGTCCATGATGCGGCTCTTCGACTGCTCGGTGTTGGTCACCACACTGCTCAGGTTGTTCACCGTCGCGGTCAGGCGGTTTTGGTAAGCACCCAACTGCGCACGTGACTGGCTGACTTGCTCAATCGCGTTGTCGATGGCTTTCATGGCGTCTGCTGCAGAAGCAGTGGACAACACATTCAAACCAGACATCGATGAACCACCGCTGTTGCCCATGGTGGGTTTGGTGGTGTCATAGTAAGCATCGCCCACGTTGACTTCACGCAAACCGTGCGAGGCAAAACCGCCGTAGGTACCGATGGTGTCATTGCCCAAGTCCACGCTGATGGGGCGGTTGTTCACCGAGTTCAATCGGATCGCAATAGAGCTGTCAGAGTTGGTAATGGCTTGTGCAAACACACCGGTTTGATCGGCAAAGGTGTTGATGAGCTGAATCTTCTTGGCTGTCGTGTCTGTTTGTTCACCCGAACGGTAGATGTCAACACCGTTGATCTTGACCTCACCGGCTGCCCATGTCGCTGTGGAATCCGTGATGGCTGCACCTTCATAGGTGTAAGCGTCCACGAATTGTTCTGTCGACGTACCTGGCGATGTGGTCACCAAGTCACCGCTTCGCATGCCATAAGTTTGCACCAGCCCCAAGGTGTCCAACGCAGCCGTGGTCACGGTCGCTGACACCGTACCTGCATTGCTGAGCACGCCAATGCTGATAGGCGAATCGGTTTTGGATTCGAGTTTCAACATGCCTTGGAAGATATCGCCGCTCTTGAAGCCCACGGCCACGTTAGAGCCCACTGTCGAGCCGCCAATAGCGTCCGTGACGGTCAATTTGGCGCCAGAGTTGTTGAACAACACCAACTTGCCTTCGTCGTTGATGCGCGCTTGCACCGTCGCAGCACCACCTTGTGCGTTGATCTTGTCAACCACTTCTTGCATGTTATTGGTGTTGGAGACCTTGATGGCCAAGGAGGCTGCATCGTCAACCGTCGTCACCGTGATGGTCAACGAGGCCGTCGATCCAATCACACCGTTACCCGCTGTTGCAGCCGTGGCTTCGTTGAAGGCACTGGCCGTCACACCGGCGCGCGAGTTGTTGATGGCGGTCACCACGTCATGGATGTCCAACTTGGTGTTGTTGGCACCACTGGTGTCAGACTTGATCTTGGAGATGACGGTACCGTTGATCACCAAGCTCAGGCTGCCGCCACTGGCGAACGAGGAAGAAATGGTGCTGGCCGTGTTGGTAAAGCCCAAGCGCCCGCCAATGAAGGTGTTGCCACCTGCAGCGCTGGTGCCCAGACCCAGGTCAGACACTTTGGTGCTGGCAATGCCCACTTTGAGCGTTTGGTTGGCCTTGTCGCCAATTTGCAGTTGTTTGTTTTGGAACGAACCATCCAACAAGTTGATGCTGTTGAACTGGGTGGTCTTGGCCGTGCGGTCAATCTCAGACTTGAGCTGCTGAACTTCAGCGTCCAGTGCAGCGCGGTCTTGAGCGCTGTTGGTGCCGTTGGCAGCTTGCACGGCGAGTTCACGCATGCGTTGCAAAGACGAGGTCACTTCGTCCAACGCGCCTTCAGCGGTTTGCATCAACGAGATGCCATCGTTGGCGTTTTTGATCGCCATGTTCAGGCCGCGGATTTGCGAATCCATGCGGGTACTGATGGACAAGCCAGCGGCATCGTCTTTGGCTGAGTTGATGCGCTTGCCAGTCGACAAACGCTCCATGGCGGTGGACAGATCACGACCCACTTTCATGAGCGAGTCTTGGGCTATTGACGCCTTCACATTGGTATTAACAACAGTCATCACATTCTCCTAGAGAGAGTTAAAAGGTAGGTGCTCTGGGCGCCGTACTTGGTGATTCGGACTGTGTTGGGCTTACTTTAGGAAAAAGCGGCAAATATTTGCCACTTTTTTTCAAAAGCGGCAAGCCAATGCCGCTGACAAGACGAAATTAAAGTTTTCCGTCGAAGAGCAAGCCCTTCATCTTCTCAATAGAGTGGGCGACACGCACCACCACTTCGTCGGGAATTTGGCGAATGACTTGGCCGGTTTCTAAGTTAGAGACCGTCACGATGGTTCCACTGACCGCAGGATCAATTCGAAAACCAAGCGCTCGGCCTGCGTTGTCCGATGTGCGTTTGAGTTCTTGCACCGCCTGCTCCAATTGCCTGCGACTGTCATCGAGTTGACTCGATGATTTCTCGACCACCTGACGAAAGTCTTTGAAACGGTTGGCAATATCAGAGGGCTGCGCCACGGGCTCCGTAGCCACGGCGGGAGCAGGCGAGATTGAACCTGCATGGTTTTGTGCAAAAGCAGCAGTAACGACACCACCCGTGTTGTTAATTGAACTCATAAATTCTCCTTAAGCACCTGTCATAGTGCCAACTTAAAACTAGGCAATCTATGCATCGGCGTTCAATCCAAGAACTTGAGCGAAAAAATTAAATATTTCGGATGGACTTGTCGACAGCAGATTTCATACTACTTTTCTCGTCACCCACCACCAATTGCATGCTCGGTTGAAATGGGTAGCCCTGAGTGCCAAAAGAGGTCCAGTTGTAAGAGTCTGCACACAGCAAGGTTTTGGTTCCCACCGCGCCGCTGATTTGAGCCACCGCAGTTCCCACAGAACACACCACATCCAAATTGGCAATGATGGCGGCCACGGCTTCTAAGTCTCTTTGCAAATCGGTGTCTGGCCAACGAATAACTTTGCAACCCAGTTCAGCTTCGACTTGTTGCAACTCTTCTTCGCACGGACCGTATTGCAAGTTGACCACACACACGTCATCTCGCCTCAACAGGTCAGCCCAATCAGACAGCATGGTGTAAGAGGTGCTTCGGGTAGGTGACACCACGGCACTGCGCCAGCACAGACCCACACGCAGTTTGCTGCCACATGCTTCTTGCAAGCGCTGCGCGTAGTCTGCTTGCTTGACAGGCTCAGGCAACCAATAAGGTTTTGAACGCTCAAAATCTTCAATTTTTCGGCGATACAAAGCCGCCAAACTACCCAGTGGAATTTGTACGTTGAAGTCTTTGTTTGGGCTGTCAAACGGAAAAATAGCGCGGTAAATTTCTGCCCGTACTTCAAACTCAGGGAACGAGCGTTGAAACACCGACACCAAACGAGGCTCACACTCAACAATCACCTTGCCGTCCAAGGCGCGTAATTCATCCAGCATGGAAGCAAACATGATTTCGTCTCCCAAACCTTGCTCGCGCCAAACCAGCAGCGTTTTGCCGTGTAAGGGCTCCCCCGTCCAGCGAGGTTCTTTGAACGTGCGTTGCGGGCGGCGACCTCGGTTGGAGTCAATCAGAGGACTAAAACCATATTCAAGTCTCTCCCAGCCTTTTTCTAAATTTCCAAGTCGAAGATACGGAAAAGCGGTGTTGTGCAAAGCACCTACCAAAGCTCGCTCGCTCAAAACACCTTTGGCCTCACGCACCACGTACTCGATTTCACTGACGATTTTTTCATCATCCCCCGAAATCGCATTGGCCAAATTCAATCGGGCGGTGTAGTGCTTGGGGTTCAGGTCAACCGCGGTTTGAAAAGCAATCACGGCATCGGACTGGCGGGCACAGGCGTGCAAACTCGCACCCAAGTTGTTGTACGCGTCTGCATTGGTGGGCACCAACTGAATGGCCTTCATCGCCACCTCAAGCGCTTTTTGGTTCAAGCCTAAAGCAGCGTAGGCCGAATGCAAGTTGAAAAAAAGCGCGGGTACATCGGGAGTACGACTGATTTGGTCTTCGAGCAGGTGAACTGCCAACTCGTCTTGACTGGTGTTCATCAATGCCACAGAGGCAATCATGGCACCGTTGACATTGAGAGGCTCCGCCTCGGTGAGTTTTCGCGCAGCGTCATAGGCTTGAGCAAAGTGCTTGGTTTCTAGGGCGCACAGTGCCAAGGTTTCAACCGCCCCCATCTCGTCTTTGTTGATGCGCAATATCGCTTCACACAAACGTTTACATTCGGCAAAGTTGGCAGATTTTCTGGCTTTTTCTGCCTTGAGAAACAGATGGTGAAGTTGAGGCTTGGACATAAAAAAAGGGCTGAGTCAGCAGACACAGCCCTCATGCTAACAGCTTGATTTAGCTTATTTCAAGAGCGACATCACGTTCTGTGCCGACTGGTTCGCTTGCGCCAACATGGCTGTGGCAGCTTGCGAAATGATCTGGCTCTTGGCCAATGCGGTGGTCTCTTTCGAGTAGTCGGTGTCCATGATGCGGCTCTGCGACTGCTCGGTGTTGGTCACCACGTTGCTCAAGTTGTTCACTGTGGCATTCAGGCGGTTTTGGTAAGCACCCAACTGCGCACGTGATTGGCTGACTTGCTCAATCGCGTTGTCGATGGCCTTCATGGCATCAGCAGCCGAAGCAGCCGACAACACGTTCATCCCCGTCATCGACGAACCACCGCTGTTACCCAAGGTGGGTTTGGTGGTGTCATAGTAAGCGTCGCCCACGTTGACTTCACGCAAACCGTGCGACGAGTAACCGCCATAAGTACCGATGGTGTCATTGCCCAAGTCCACGCTGATGGGGCGGTTGTTCACCGAGTTCAATCGGATCGCAACTGAACCACTTGAGTTGGTAATGGCTTGTGCAAACACACCGGTTTGATCGGCAAAGGTGTTGATGAGCTGAATCTTCTTGGCCGTGGTGTCAGTTTGTTCACCCGAACGATAGATGTCGACACCGTTGATCTTGACCTCACCTGCTGCCCATGTCGCCGTGGAATCCGTGATGGCTGCACCTTCATAGGTGTAAGCGTCCACGAATTGTTCTGTCGACGTGCCTGGCGATGTGGTCACCAAGTCACCACTTCGCATGCCATAAGTTTGCACCAGCCCCAAGGTGTCCAACGCAGCATTCGCATCGGTTGCATTAGGTGTCCCTGAACTGCTCAGAACACCAACGCGAATTGGTGCATCCGTTTGCGACTCGAGCTTCAACATGCCCTGGAAGACATCGCCGCTCTTGAAGCCCACGGCCACGTTAGAGCCTACTGTTGTGCCGCCAATGGTGTCCGTGACGGTCAATTTGGCGCCAGAGTTGTTGAACAACACCAACTTGCCTTCGTCGTTGATGCGCGCTTGCACCGTCGCAGCACCACCTTGTGCGTTGATCTTGTCAACCACTTCTTGCATGTTGTTGGTGTTGGAGACCTTGATGGCCAAGGAGGCGGCATCGTCAACCGTCGTCACCGTGATGGTCAACGAGGCCGTCGATCCAATCACACCGTTACCCGCTGTTGCAGCCGTGGCTTCGTTGAAGGCACTGGCCGTCACACCGGCGCGCGAGTTGTTGATGGCGGTCACCACGTCATGGATGTCCAACTTGGTGTTGTTGGCACCACTGGTGTCAGACTTGATCTTGGAGATGATGGTGCCGTTGATCACCAAGCTCAGGCTGCCGCCACTGGCGAACGAGGAAGAAATGGTGCTGGCCGTGTTGGTAAAGCCCAAGCGCCCGCCAATGAAGGTGTTGCCACCTGCAGCGCTGGTGCCCAGACCCAGGTCAGACACTTTGGTGCTGGCAATGCCCACTTTGAGCGTTTGGTTGGCCTTGTCGCCAATTTGCAGTTGTTTGTTTTGGAACGAACCATCCAACAAGTTGATGCTGTTGAACTGGGTGGTCTTGGCCGTGCGGTCAATCTCAGACTTGAGCTGCTGAACTTCAGCGTCCAGTGCAGCGCGGTCTTGCGCGTTGTTGGTGCCGTTGGCGGCTTGCACGGCGAGTTCACGCATGCGTTGCAGAGACGAGGTCACTTCGTCCAACGCGCCTTCAGCGGTTTGCATCAACGAGATGCCATCGTTGGCGTTTTTGATCGCCATGTTCAGGCCGCGGATTTGCGAGGTCATGCGGTTGCTGATGGACAAGCCAGCGGCATCGTCTTTGGCTGAGTTGATGCGCTTGCCAGTCGACAAACGCTCCATGGCGGTGGACAGATCACGACCCACTTTCATGATCGAGTCTTGGGCGATGCTGGATTTGGTGTTGGTATTAACGACGAGAGACATGGCAATTCCCCTTTTCAGAGTTGAAGATTAAGAAGTAGGAGTCTTGTGCTCCGTACCTTATAGATCGACGCCTGGAAATGGAACTTAAGAAAATTTATAAAAAAAAATGAAATGTGTTAAGAGAATAAAAAAAGCGGCAACAGGTTGCCGCTTTTTGTGAATAGACACCGTTATTTCTTATAGGCGTTCATCATGCCGTCGAAGGTGGATGTCAAACTGGTCTTCAAGCTGTTGCTCTTACCCACGATCGAGTCCATGGCTGCAAACTGCTTGGTGTAACGCGCCAGCAATGCGTCCATGCGTGTTTGCAGTTTGGTCAGGTCGTCTTGGTATTTGTTGACCTTGGTCGAATCATTTTGGCTCCCCTGCAGCAAAGGGCCTTGGGCGGACACCAAGGTTTTGACCCAACCGGTGAGAGAGACTGCCACACCATCTGTGGTGGCACCTTTTTCGTTCTGCAAGCTTTTACCTGAGAACATCGAGACGACTTTGTCGTAATTGGCAGTGCTGACTTTTTGAAACACCGTGGCATCTACGGTCAAGGTGCCGTCTTGCTGTAAGGTCACGCCCAAATCACGCAAGCCACGCACGCTGTTGTTGGTGCTGGAGCCAGCAGTGCCAAACACCAGTTGTCGCAGTTTGGCTTGGACTGTTTTACCGATGGAAACTTTGGCCAAAGAACCACCAAAGTCTGGGTCGGTCGATTTAGGGTCGGTCGCAATCTTGATGAAGTTTTGAAAATCATTGAAGGTGGACACCACCTTGTCGATCTTCGTTTTTAAATCGGTGGTGTCTCGGCTCAGCTGAATGGATGCCGAAGAGCCCACCGTTTCAGAGAGCAGGTCAAACGTCACGCCTGGCACCACATCAGGGATGGTGTTCGAAGAGCGTGAATAGCTGATGCCATCCACCACAATGTTGGCATTCAGCGCCGCCTGCAAGGTGCTGTCGGACTGACCCGGCGTTGGGTTGGTGTTGAAACCAACGCCCGCAATGGACGAACTCAATGTGAAAGCATTGCTGGCACCAGGTTGACCTGTGACCATGATTTTGTAGCGGTCTGTCGCGCCCTGCACGCCTGAGTCGATGATTTGAGCCGTGACACCCGCATTGGCTGAGTTGATTGCGTCTTTCACGCCCACCAAGGTGCTGTTGGCAGGGACTGTGATGGGTACGGCCGTGGCCGTTCCTGTGGTCAAACTCAATGTGAAATCTGTGCCGGACACCACGGTGCTCGCGCTGTCGGCAAAGCCCGCATTGGTGAGTGAACGCTGTGGTTTGGCCACGTTGGTCACGCTGATGTCGTGCATGCCAGGCTGGGCGCTAGGATTGGTGATCACGTCAAAAGCCGCAGGCTGAGAATTCTTAGTGACAAGGCCTGCGAACTGCGTCGGGTCAGCCAACACATCGAACGCTTTTTTGACCTCGGACACCACGAACATCAATCCGCTGTAACCCGTGATTTCTTTTTTGGTGACATCAATCTTGTCATTGATGATTTTGGCTTGTGGTGTCTTTTCAGCATCGACCAAGCTCTGTGCCAAGGCCTGGGTGTTCATGCCAGAACCTGCACCTAAAGCGGCAATCAGGCCTGCAGAGGCTGATGAACTGGTAGAGGTGGCGGTCGTTGTGGTCATGGTCTGTCAATCGGTTGAATGCACGTTTTCTTGAATCGATCAGTTCATGTACTTGAACAAACTCAGTTGCGAAATCTTGGCAAAGCTGCTTTGCGCCGCCTCCAGCGCCAACTGGTCTTTGTTCATTTTGGTGATGGCTGAGGTGTAGTCCAAGTCTTCGGTATCGGACTTGGTGGTTTTCAAGCGCAGCGTCACCTCATCAAGCACGCTGTTTTGCATGTCCACCACGTTCATGTCCGTGCCCACCTGAGCCAGCGCATCGCTGGTGCCTTGTTGCAAACTGTCCATCTCGGCAATGCCACTTTGCATCTTGGCGTGGTCGGAATTTTTGATGGCGTTGGACAGATCGTCCAAGGCTTGGAAGAAACTCACTGCCGTTTTTTGACCTTTGCTGTCTGTGCGCACCACTTTGACAAACGCATCAGAGCCCGGCATGTTCATGTTCATGCGGCGGTTGTCACCCACCGCCACTTTCATGCGTGCCTGATCGCCTTGGTACACCACTTGTCCGCTGGCGTCTTGCCCAAATGCAGGCTGCCCCACACGACTGCCCGAAAACAAATAATTTCCATTGGTGTCTTGCGAATTGGCCAAACTCAAAATTTGTTCTTTCAACGACGTGACTTCGAGCGCGAGTGACTGACGATCCGCCGGAGCCAAGGTATCGCTGGAGGCTTGGATCGACAGTTCTTTGATGCGCAACAGCACATCGCTGGTGTTTTTGAGGGCTGTCTCTTCCGACTGCAGGCGTGTGTTGACCGACTTCAAGGTGTTTTGGTAGCTGGCTTGACGTGCCAACTCTGACTCCAGCCGTGTGACCAAGGAAGCTTTGTCTGGCGAATCACTCGGTTTGACAATTTGTTTACCGGTCGACAACTGCTCTTGTGTTTTGGCCAGTTCGCCCTGCACATTGCCCAGTTGCTGGGTGGCACGGTCAAAGTAAAGCGTGGTGGATATTTTCATGGGCTCTCTCTATCACCGAATTTGTACGATCGAGTCAAACAACTGGCCTGACACCTGTAGCGCTTTGGCCGACGCCTGGTAAGCCTGCTGGTAACGAATCAGCGCAGCAGCCTCTTCGTCCAAGTTCACGCCTGAGACTTTGTCGCGTGCGGCCACCGCTTGGTCGTTCACCACTGTCAAGGCTTGTTGGGTGATGTTGGCTTGTTGCGCCAAGTTACCCACGTTGTTGATTTGGTCGATGTAACTGTTGGCAATGGTTTTGTCACCAATGACCGGCTTTTTCGCCAAGTCCACCATGGCCAACATGTTGACGTTGTTGCCCAAGCCATCTTGGTTGCCATCGATTTGGAAACTGTCGCCAACGCTGGGGTTGTGCGAGAGCTTGAGTTGCAATCCTTCGAAGTCAATCAGAGGCTCCAGCACCGTCGGGTCGTAATGTCGATCAGCGAGTTGCGTACCCGTTTTGGCATCGGTGATGGTGTAGCGGTCCGCCGCTGTGAAGTTGACCACCAGCGACTGGCTGCGCAAGTTATCACGCATGTCAGAGGGCGTGCCACTGAAACTGGCCGCCACACTCGCTTTGCCTTGTCCAGTGACAAACACCAACAGATCGTCTTGTGAACCACCCTCGATGTAGGCACCTGTGCGCAAGCCCGCTTTCGCCAAGTCGGCAGGCGAGCCCATGAGGGCCGGGTCGCCATAGCTGCCAAAGGACAAACGGATGTCGACCTTGGCAGGGTCATTGACAGACAACTGTTTGAGGCGATCTTCGACCGAGTAATCCAGCGGCTCTAGGCCCAAACCGTTTTGCTCGTACGTACCGTCACTGTTTTTACCTGGACCGATGGAAATATTGGCCGTGCCAGAGGCATCGGTGGTGGTGAGCACCAAGTCGCCATAAAAACCAATCGATGCTTTGACACCAGGGCTTGGGTCTTGGCTTGGATCGTTGATACGGTCTGCCAAGGCCTGCAAGCGATCGGTCAAAGGCAACGCGGTAAGTCCTGCGGTGTTGATGCTCACGCCATTGATTTGTATTTTTCGATTCAAGTCAATGTTGGTACTTGGAATGTGCAAATCACGTGCAACCTGCACCAAACGCACCTGGCCGTTGTAGGTCATCGCCGACAAGCCCAGCAAGTTGTTGCTGCCTTCGCCCGCGACGGCATCGGTGTTCAACACAATCGGCGCGCCGGTGGTGAGTGAGGAAATCACCAGTTCGCCATCTTTGACGCTGGCTTTCACACCGATGCCGGGTTGCAAAGCATTCACGGCATCGACCAAGCCCTTCACGTCTTTGAAGGCCCCTGTCACCAATTGGCCATTGATTTTGAGGTGTTTGGAAAAGTCCAGTTGCTGCGTGGGCACACGAATTTCGCTGAATACCTCGGCATGAACGCCGGTCTGTGAGGTCAAACTGCTGACGACCGAGACCGTGCCACCCGATGTAGAACCGCCATTGGGCGTCACGGACACATTGCTGATCGCGCGCCCCATGGCGTCGGTGATTTGAATGTCTTGGTCGTTGTTGATCAAGCTCACGCTGATGTTGTTGCTGCCATCTAAGGCGCGCAAACGCGCTTGCAAGGTGCTGGCCAAGGTCACCAAATCGTTGGGGACAGGATTCAAAGCCTGGGCGTCGAGCTTGACGCCACCCACAGAGGCTTGAAACCCATTGAAGTCAGGAATCGACACGGTGACTTTGGATGCACCATTGACCCAGGCGGCCACGTCGTTGGGCGACAAAGCGGTGGCTGGCTGTGTGGTGAGGTCTGGCAGACTCACCCCGTTGAGCACAATGGCGCCGGCCTGAATTTGTGTGCCCGCAGCGTTGTCGGGGATGCGCCCCGTCTCAAGCACGGCAGCTTGCGCTTGGGGTGGTGCGGCCGCCCCGTTTTTATCGAACACCTGGGCGTACCGAACCTTGGCCATGGCACCGTAAAAGACGTCCATCTGGCGATAACTTTTATCGCCGGTTTGGTTGAGATAGGCGTCACTGTAGGTCGAGTTAGGCACAAACCCGTTGTCGGGCGTGAGCATCTGAAACTTTTCCGTCTCACTCAAAGTTTGTCCCAGCAGCTGACGACCATCGCGGGTCAAGACTTGCAGTTGCTGGCCTGGCTTGGCGTCGTCCAAATAAAAGGTGGCTTTGACGCCGGCAGACAAAGTGGTCACCGGACTGAAAACATGCGCCCCTTCCACCTTGATGGTGACGCCTGCTGTCGGGTTGGGGTTGTTCACCAAGCTGGTGTTGCTGATACCGTTGCCCATCGGCCTGGAGCCAACTGAATACTGCACACTGGCGCGTGTGTTGCTGGTGTTGGCGTTGGCTTCACTGACGCGAAATTGCGCCGCCGTGGCCACACGCATGGCGTCATTGAGAGCCACATGAATACCCGCCGCTTCATTCGTGGCGCTGGGGTCTAAGGCGAACAGGTTTTGCCCTGTTTGGCCATAGCCGTCGATGCCGTTGGTCTGAATGTTGTTGGCCTCGGTCACCACCGTTTTGGCCAAGAAATTGAGGTTTTTCTGCGCAGGCTCTAAGACCTGACTGATGAAAGTTTGTAAGCCCCCCAACTGACCACCGCTTGCAGCAGCCAGCGACTCGGTTTTTCCGTAGGGGTCCAGCAAGAGTTCTGTTTTGCCTTTGACCGATGTGTCAATGCCAATCGGACGCGACTTTTGACCGTCCACCACCACACTTTGCGTGGCGGTATTGCCCAAACTCACATTCACTGTGCCGTTGGTGGCAAAACTGGTTTTGATTCGGACCAAGTCTGAGAGTTGACGCAACAACAAATCACGCCGGTCCAAAATTTCAGCGGACTGTCCCTCCAAGGAGGCCGACTTGGCCATGTTTTGGTTCACCAGGGCCAGTTGCGCCGTGAGGGTGTTGACTTGATTGGTCGTGCTTTCCAGCGCTTGACGGGTCTCGGTGCCCACCAAATCAAGCTGGCCAGACAGTTCTGCAAAACGAGAGCCCAAGCCCTCTGAGCTGCGCAAGAAGGTGCTGCGTTGAACAGAAGATGCAGGATCGGCCGACAGGCTGTTGGCGGCGGCAAAGAAGTCGTCCAAGGCTGAACTCAGGCCCACGCTCTTATCGCCCATGATGTCCATCACCCGCTTGGTGTATTCGACCATGGGCTTTTGACTCGACAAATCGCTGGTGCTGTTGCGCAGGTTCGATTCGGCAAAAGCATCGAACTGGCGCTTGACGGCCTCCAGTGCCACGCCAGTGCCAAAAAACATATTGGCCGCTTTGGAAGGCGCCGTGTCTTTGAGCACCACGTCTTGGCGCGAATAACCTTCGGTGTTGACGTTGGCAATGTTGTTGCTCACCGTGCTCAGTGCACGCTGGTAAGCGCCGATGGCATTGCTGCTGATGCCCAACATGTCGCTCATGAACCGCTCCTGTTCATGAGTTTGAGTTCATCCAGCGTTTTGATGCGCGGCTTTTGCAGCGTCATGCTGGGGTCTGCCGGTTTGCCCATGGGCATGGCATGTTCTGCGGGATGCAGGGCCATGCCGGTGCGGGCTTTGAGCATGTCGGCGGTGCTGGGCTGGGTTTGTTGCTTGACGGCTTTGGCCATGAAGTCGGCCACCCCCATGGCGCCCCGTTTGGCCATTTGCACCGAGACTTCTTTGTCAAACATGTTTTCAAAGCTCTCGCGGGCATTGGACTCGTTGTCTTCGTCCTTCATTGGCGTGGAAGCTTCGCGCATGGACTTCATCATCATCTGGATGAACAAGCCCTCGAACTGTTGCGCCGACTCTTTCAGCGCCTTGTCACTGTTTTGCTGCGCCTGGCCACGCAACTCGCCCAGGCCCGAAAAGTCCAAATAGGACCGGGCGGTGGAGGTGTCGACGGGGCTGCTCATGGCGTGCTCTGAGACGGGTTAGATGATGATCAGCTCGGCACGCAAGCTGCCAGAACTTTTCAAGGCTTCAAGAATGGCAATCAAGGCCGACGGTGTGGCACCCACTTGGTTGACCGCATCCACAATTTGACGCAGCTCCACACCGGGCTGGAACAAGAACATGGGGTTGTTGGGTTCGGCCACTTTGACATCGGCGTTTTGCACCGCAGCGGTTTGACCACCGGCCAGCATATTGGGCTGTGAAATTTCGTTGGTGGCAGTGATGGCCACCGAGATGGTGCCGTGCGACACAGCCGCGGCAGTGACGCGCACCGAGCGGTTGATCACCACCGTACCGGTGCGTGAGTTGATGACCACGCGTGCCGGTGGTTCACCTGGGGTGACTTCCAGCGACTCCACCATGCTCATGAAGGCCACACGTTGGTTCAAGTTTTGGGGGGCTCGTACCGATACCGATACACCATCCAAAGCTTGTGCAATGTCGCCGCCAAATTTTTTATTGATCGCGTTGACGATGGCCGTCGTGGTGGAGAAGTCGTTTTCACGGATGTTGAAGATGATGTTCTCTGAACTCTCAAACGGCGTGTCTACCACGCGCTCCACAATGGCACCACCCGGGATACGCGCCGAGGTGGGCACGCCAATTTGGACTTTCGATCCTGCTGCGCCTGCATCAATGCCAGTGGCCGTGAGCGCGCCCTGAGCCAAGGCATAAATTTCGCCGTCCACACCGCGCATGGCCGTCATGACCAAGCTGCCGCCGCGCAAGTTGGTGGCTTTGCCGATGGCCGAGACGTTGATGTCGATGCGTTGACCGGGCTTGGCAAAGCCTGGCAAGTCAGCGGTGACCAACACTGCGGCGGTGTTTTTGATGTCCACACGTGCCGCCGTGGTGGCTTGTTCAAAGTCGGTCAACGGGCCGTCGATACGCACGCCCATTTGCGCCAACATGGCTTTCATGCTTTGGGTGGTGAAAGGTACTGAGGCGTCGTCACCTGTGCCTTGCAAGCCCACCACCAAACCATAACCAATCAATTGGTTGGGGCGTTGGGCAGCCAGAGAGGCCAAGTCTTTGACGCGATCAGCGCACGCGGAACCCGCTGCCACCAAGCACAAGCCAGCCAGGCAGGTTTTAACCATGTGAGAAAAGCGCGTCATAAGTATCTCGTTCAATCAGAAAGGCCAAAGCTTGTGCATCAAGCTGGTTCCCCAGCCCACGCGTGTGGCATTGGCCAAGTCGCCGGTACCACGGTAAGCAATTTGTGCGTTGGCCAAACGGCGCGACTGCACGGTGCTGTTGGGGCCCACGTCTTCAGGGCGAATCACCCCGGTGACTTGAATCACTTCGGTGCCCTCGGCCAAACCGAGTTTCTTTTCACCGCGGATGACCAAGTTGCCGTTGGCCAAAATTTCAACCACCGTCACAGCCACCGAGCCCACCAAGGAGGCCTGTTGGTCTGCTTGGCCTTTGCTCTTGCTGTCAATGGCGTTGTTGGTCAAATCAATGCCGTTCAAGAACGGACTCATCTTGCCCACCTGGGTGCTGAAACCCGAGGGCAAGGTGTTTTTCGAATCACGGTTGATTTCGCTGTTTTGAGTGCGTGCGGCTTGGGTGGATTCGTTCAACAACACCGTGATGATGTCGCCCACTTGGTAATTGCGGCCACGGCCAAACCAGGCATCGCTTTGGCGGTTGCTGTAGATGCCGCCGGTGGCAACTTTTGGCCGGTCGGAGGCCAGTGGATAGACCGGGGCAAATTCGGGTGATGGCTTCAACACCAACTCGGTGTTGTCGGCAGCACAGGCTTGCAACAAGGCCACCAGGGCCAAAGCAGAGAGGGAGCGCAGCGTGTTCATGATGTGCCTTGATCAAACGTTTTGGTTCAAGAACTTGAGCATGCCGTCCACCGCCGAGATGGCTTTGGAATTGATCTCGTAGGCGCGTTGGGTTTCGATCATGTTGACCATCTCCTCCACCACGTTGACGTTGGAGGCCTCCAAAGAACCTTGGTTCAAAGTACCCGCACCGTTGACACCGGGTTGCAAAATTTGCGCAGCGCCGCTGGCTTGTGAGGCTTCGTACAAGTTGTTGCCAATGGGCTTCAAGCCACTTGGGTTGACGAAACGCGCCAATTGAACCTGGCCAATGTTTTGTGCCCCTGCACCTGCCACCAACTCCACGCTCACCGCGCCATCGCGGCCGATCGTCAACGCAGCTGCGTTGTTGGGAATGGTGATGTTGGGCACCATCGGGAAACCCAGAGCCGTGACCAATTGACCGGTGCTGGAGATTTTGAAGTTGCCGTCGCGCGAGTAGCTGGTGGTGCCATCGGGCATTTGAACTTGGAAGTAACCGTCACCCGTGATGGCCACATCCAACGGCGCCTGCGTGTTGACCATGTTGCCCTGCATGTGCAGTTTTTCAGTGGCATTGATCTTCACACCCGTACCCAGCATCAAGCCGGTGGGAGACTGTGTGTTGGCCGTGGTTTGGCCACCGGGTTGCTTGATGTTTTGATAGAGCAAGTCTTCAAACACCGCGCGGTCGCGTTTGAACCCGGTCGTGTTCACGTTGGCCAAGTTGTTGGAGATCACGTTCATACGCGTTTGCTGCGCGTCTAAACCTGTCTTGGCTACCCACAATGATGCGTCCATGGTTGTTCGCTCCCTAGTAATCTGTCAAATTCAGCCGACCTTCATCATGGAAGCGCCGGACTCGTCGTTGGACTTGCTTTCTTTGATGATTCGAACCTGATGCTCAAACGAGCGGCTCTGTTCAATCAGCTTGACCATCGATGCCATTGGATTGACGCTGCTGCCCTCTAGGGCCTGCGGTGTCAAAGAAACTGGCCCTGTACCACTTGCAAAGTCTGTGCCAGCGGGTTTTCCGTCAACTTTGAACAAGCCGTCTTCACGTTTGGCCAAGGCGGTGTCGCTGGCGTCCTTGAGCAGGAGCTGTGCAATGACTTGTTGTTGCGGCACACCTTGCTGGGCCGGGTCGATGGCGTAGAGGTTGCCGTCTGAGCCAAACGACAGCTTGAAGCCTTGCGGCACGGTGATGGGCCCACCATCTTGGCTGCGCACAATGTGGCCCGAGCCGGTTTCCAGCACGCCATTGGCGTTGACCTTCAAGTCACCGCGCCGTGTGAAAGCCAACTCACCGTTGCTGGCGGTCACACCCAACACGGTCTTGTGGTTCATGGCCACGTCCAAGTCACGCCCGGTGACCATCAAAGGACCGGGGTCCAAAATGATTTGGTCGTTGGCATACATGCGCGGCTGTAGGCGTGAGTCAAAGCCCTCGCCCACGGCTTGGTGCGGCTGCAACGTGACTTCGAAGGTTCTTTTGAAACCCACGGTGGACACGTTGGCGATGTCGTTGGACAACTGATGGCGCCCAATGCGCTCTTCGTTGATCGCGGCCATCGCGTTAAAGGCTAAGCGGTCCATGTCACTCTTTCAGTCGATGCGTGCGTCAATCCGCTTAGTTACGGATTTGAATGATGGTCGAGGTCAGCGAGGTGCTGGTCTCAATCGCTTTGGCGTTGGCCTGGAAGTTACGTTGCTCGGTGATCAGGTCCACCAGCTCTTGCGTCAAGTCCACGTTGGCACGCTCGGTCGCGCCCGAGCGCACCGTGCCGTAACCAGCTGAACCTGCCTCACCGTACTTAGGCGTGCCGGAGTCAGAGGTTTTGTAGTAACTGGTGTCGCCAATCTGGCGCAAGCCCGTGGGGTTGGAGAAGTTCACCAACACCACTTTGCCGAGCGACTTTTGTGCGCCGTTGGAATAGCTGGCGTTGACCAAGCCATCGTCCTTGATGGCCAAGCCCACCAGGTCACCTTCGGGTGCGCCGTCTTGCGACTGCGACAACACCGCATAGGGCGAGGCGAACTGGGTCGACTTGGAGTAGTCGATGTTGATGGTCAAAGAACCTTTACCGTTTGGCAGATACACGGTATCGAGTTGTGCGCCTTGTTTGGGAGAGACCAAGTTACCGGCCGTGTCAAAGGTCAGCTCGCCTTTGTCGAAGTAAACCGGTGACCACTCGGGCAAGACATCAAAGCCCGCAGCCGTAGAAGACTCTTTGCCGAAACCGTCGATGTACACCGTGGCGTTTTTCGCGTCCTTGAATGGGGTGGGTTTGATCCACGTGGTGGTTTTACCGAACTGGGCATCCAAACCGTCCAAGCCCCAACGCGAATCGCCTGTGACCTTGATGTAGGACTCGGTGGATGCCGTGCCGGTGGTGAACACCAGGGCATTTTTCTTCGAGTCGAAAGTCACCTTGACACCATCTACCGTTTGCGGGGTAGCGCCATCGACAGACGGGCCTTGCAAGCTGTTGATGCCTGATTGCAGGGCTTCCATGAAGGTACCCAAGGTGTAGGTGTCTTTGGGGGGTACGACCACCGTGCCCGTCACGCCATTGACCGAGACCACGAATTTGTTGTTGGTGTCATCCACCGAGAAGTTGTTGTCGACGTTCACCGCCATGGCGTTGCCATTGAGCACCGCTGGCAAAGAACTGATGCCGCGCATGGCGTCCACCTTGGAGGGTTTGACCACATAGTTGTTGGCATCCCCTGTCATGCCCAGACCTTTAGAGCTTTGGGTTGCCAAGCTATTGGGTTTGATGCTGGAGATGATCACGCTGGAGGCGTCACCTGTGGTGCCGGACTTGAACACAAACGCACCTTTGACCGCGTCGTACTCGACCTTGGCACCAAAGCGTTCATCGTTGACGGCACGGTAAGAACTGGCCGATGCAGAGGGGCTCAAGCTGATGCCCACGTTGTCATCGTTGACGCCTTGCACGGCAGGATTGGTCAAGCCAATCGAGCTTTGAATGCTGCTGATGGTCACCTTGTCGTTGCCACCTGGCGTGAACACCAATTTTTGTGTCACCGTGTCGTAGGAGACCACAATGCCTTTGTAAGCTGGGTTGGCGTCCACCACCGACTGCACAGACTTGACCAAGTCTTCGTAACGCATGTTGTGGCTGGCGTCACCCGCTTGCGACAAGTCAATGTCGAGCTTGGCTGGGGGCGTCGACCCGTTGGCTGGGGTGAGTTGGATTGAAAGGGTTGGGCCAATCAAAGACGAAAAGTTGAAAGGCTTTTCGTCGCCATAGGCACGGTTGATGGCATTGGTCAACTCGGCTGCAATTTGAGCACCCGACAGTCGCAAGTTTTTACCCACCAAGCTCTCCAGGCCCACCGTCACTGGGTCGATCGAGTTGTCAATGTTGATAGAGAACAGGTCTTTCAAATCGTCAACGCTTTTCTTACCTGCGAAGTTGGCGTCAGCGGGCCGTCCGTTGAAGGTCGGTCCACTGGCTGAAGCTGTCGAGCTGAGGACTGGGGTGAAGCTGCCCCCAGATGGGGTTTGAGAAATATTCAGGGCAGTGGTGATCGCCGCAGCGTTGGCGGTGGTGGGGTCTAAGGCCGTGACGACCAAGGTCACGCCATCGGGCAACACACTGGCTTTGTAAGACTGGGCAAAAGTCGCTTCGTCGTTCAAGCTTTGGGCAAAGGCAGCCACACTGGTACCGGTGACCGTGATGGGCGCTGCATCTGGACCAAAGGTGGCTTTGAATGGAGAACTCGCAGCCGTCAACACATAGCCTGCTTGGCTACGCGGGTAGGGCGTGTCGTTGGGTGTGATGAAGCCCGTGGCGATGGGCGTTCCAGCCTGGGACACGGCGATGTCTGCTGCAATGGCAGTGGCAGACACATTGGGGTCGATGGCCGTGATTTTGAGCTCTCCGCTGGAGAAGGTGGAGGTGCCAATGGCCGCAGAAGCCACGGTCTTGGTCAGTGCGGCGGTGGTGATGAGGCGACCCGAGGCATCCACAATGTTGAGGTTGCTGCCGTTCACGCTCACACTGATGTCTGTTTTGCCGCCGTCTTCCCGACGCAAGCGAGTTTCCAACTCAGCGGCCAACGAGGTCAGGGAGCCTGACACCGGTGCGAGGTTGCTGATGCTGATGGGTTTGCCGCCCAAGGTCATGGAAAAGCTGGAGAAGTCGCCCGCAGCGGGCGTAGAGCCAAAAGACACGCCAGTCAAAGTCGCTGTGGTGGGCACTTGGGCCACGTATTTAGCGCCAAAGTCGGAGTCAGCATTCAAGGCCTTGGCCATGGCGGCTGTGGTCAATTCGGTGGACGCGGCCACCGGGACAGAAATGGTTTTTGTAGTCGGACTGCCGAAGGTCAAAGACACGGAGTCCGTGGTGGCCAAGCTGCCGGTGCTCAAAGCGTAGGTCACCGCGCTGCTGCCTTGCTTCCACAGCAAGTCGGATTTGTTCAAATCGTTGTAGGTGGAAAAGTCCACGCCGTCGTTGGAGCCAGTACCCAGGTTGATGGCGCTGCCGCCAGTGATGGCTGCGGGCTGAGAGGTGCGCACATCGTTCAACTGGTCAAGCGAAAATTTGTAGGTTTTCTTGGAGAAGCTGCTGTTCAAGGCGGCAATGTCTTCCGCTGATTTGAAGTCACCCTTCGCTTTGAGTTCGCCGTATTTGTTGACAAACATCAAGTCACCGGTCTTGTTGGTGGCTTGCTGCAAAGAGGCATCGACCAACTGGTCACCCACATAGACAAAGGTTTGCCATTTGTTGTTGGGCGTTGCTTGGCTCGCGTTTTGTGTTTTGACGTAATACACCGTGGCCAGGTAACCGTTACCACCGCCGTCATACACCGTCAACGCTGTGCTTTTGTTGTAGGTGGTGGGGTCGTTGCGGTTGAAATCTGCTTTGATCACCGGCGCGTCAGCCGGGAAGTTCAGACCCAATTGCACCTTGCTGGTCTGCGTGGCCATGCCGGTGGTTTTTTGCGGAATGGTCAACACATTCATGTCGGTCAAGTTGGCCTTGCCGGACGAGTCGACGGACGCCGCCATCAAACGTTGACCTGCCGAGTTCACCACGTTGTATTGGTCGTTCATCATGAACGAGCCGTTGCGCGTGAAGATGTCTTGGAAACCGTCTTGCGATTTCAGCGGAAAGAAACCGTCGCCGCTGATCGCCAAGTCCAAGGTGTTGGACGAGAAGGTCATATTGCCCTGCCCGAACTCTTGCGTCACACGCTTGAGCGACACACCTTGACCGATGGTCGAAGAGGCTTTTTGCAAAGGCGAGGTGGCAAAAATGTCACCAAAGTCAGCGCGGCTGCGCTTGAAACCAACGGTACTCACGTTGGCGATGTTGTTGGCGGTCACACCCAACTGGGCAGTGGCGGCGTTCAAGCCGGTCAGAGAGGTATAAAAAGACATGGTGCTTTAACTCCAGTGAGAAATTCTTAAATCTTCGAATCAGGAACCGACGCGTTTGACGTCTGCCAAATTGACGGTTTTGCCGCCATCGACTTCCAACAACAAGGTGCCGTCGCCCGTGGACGAGCTGCTGACACTGCGCACCGTGGCATAGGTGTTGACGGTGGGGGTGGTTGATTTACCAGCGCTGTTGACCGTGGCGACATAGCGGTAGGTGCCGTTGGGTGCCGCAGCACCGCCATCGGTCATGCCGTCCCAGGCCAAGGTGAAGTCGCCCACTGGCTGTGCGCCGATGATTTGCGAGCGAACCAAGGCGCCTTTGTCGTTGAAGACTTGTAACTTGATGCCGTCGGCGCCCGTGGGCAAATTGATCACGCCTTGCGCCACCGTGGTGTCGGTGACGGCAACCGGGCCATCGGGCACCGAAACCGTTTTACCAATCAAGGAAGCGGCACCCAGCATGCGGTCACCACTCATGGAAGCCGCCATGTTTTCCATGCTGGTCTTCATGGCGGTGGTGGCTTCGAGTTGCGAGAACTGCGCCAACTGGGCCACGAAGGCTTCGTTCTTGACAGGGTCGGTGGGGTCCTGGTTGGTCAACTGTGTGGTGAACAGCTTGAGGAAAGCGTCTTGGCCCATGCCCTTGGTGGCAGCCGCAGACTTGGCAGCATCTTGCTGTGCCTTGTACTGCGCCGTGCTCATGATGTTGCTGGGCAATGCGCTCAGACTGGAAGTGGTGTCAATCGCCATGTGTGTTTCTCCGCAGCGTTAGCTGTTAGCTTTTGATGATGTCGAGGGTGCGCGACATCAGTTGTCGGGCGGTGTTGACCACCTCGACGTTGTTTTGGTAAGAGCGCGAGGCGGCCATCATGTCGACCATCTCAGACATTTCGTTCACGTTGGAGTGAAAGACATAGCCTTCTTTGTCAGCCAACGGGTTACCCGGCTCCCAGGTTTTGCGCACAGGCGCGGTGTCGTCCACGATGCGGTCCACCTTGACGCCGCCGACGAATTGCGCGCCCGCGTGGGTCATCTCTTCTTTCATCAAGGCCTTGAAAAGGGGGCGTTTGCCACGGAAGGCCTCGGCCTCGCTGCCCGCCACCGAGTTGGCGTTGGCCAAGTTCGAGGCCGTAGTGTTCATGCGGATGGACTGCGCGTTGAGCGCCGTGCCTGCAATGCCAAAGACGTTATCGAGTTGCATGTGTCATCACTCCCCGCGCATGGCTTTGCGCAGACCGCCGATGCGGTTTTGTAAAAATTGCAAGGTGGCCTGGTAGTCCGTGGCCGCCTTACCGTATTGGGCTTGTTCAACGTTCATCTCGACCGTGTTGCCGTCAAACGAACTGTTGAAAGGCGTGCGGTAGCGCATGCCGTTGTCAGGTGCTTCTTGAATACCCGCGAAATGTTTTTCGTTGGTGGCCGTCAAGTACTCGGTCTTGGCTTCTTTGAGCATGGCCTTGAAGTCAACGTCTTGCGCTTTGTAGTTGGGCGTGTCCGCGTTGGCGATGTTGCGCGCCAACACTTCCATGCGCTGGCTGCGCACGCCCAACGCTTTCTCGTGTATTCCAAATGCGTTTGAAAAAACATCCATCACACAGCTCCCATCTGGATTGACTCCAATTCATTGACACCTAACCTCAAGTTGTGAGGCTTCATGTCGATGGGTGCAAAAGATGTGCCAAGTGTTTTTGACGCTGTTTGCGGCAACAACTTGCCGCTGTGTTGCCGCTCTCAGCCCGAGCCCCACGTCTGGGCTTGGTTCAAGCGGCTCGCGTGCTTCAGTTCACTTCGGTGACCACCGCTTGCGCGGCATATGCGCTCATGCGCGCGGCTTGCAAGCTGTTGCGCTGAGCCACATCGGTTCCCAAGCGCTCGTTGGCGTTTTGGTGCAAGCCCGCCAAGATGGAGTTGCGTGTGATGGGCGCGCGCGTGTCGCGGTTGACGTGCAGGTAAGCCGCTTGCTGGCCTGGAATGTTGAGCGCCACATTGGGACGCGTTTCGTTGCGCGCGGAGGGCGTGAGCACGGTCAAATACAAATCATCCAAACCCACAGGGCCAAAGTTTTTCAGCCCGGTGTCTTCAAAGTATTTGTCCACCAGGTCGAGTTGCTTCAAGACGCTGTGGCCAAGAATCGCTTTGGGGTTGGCGCCGAACCCTGCACTGGCCGCACCACGGTCAGGACCATCGCAAAACTGGATGATGCCGTGACAGCGGCTGTTGCTGGCTTTGGGATTCATGCCATCGCTCTCCATCAAGGTGAGACGGGCAAAGTCATCGGGCGCAAAGCGGTGTTGCTCTGACAACTGCACAATTTTGTTCATCACGGCTTGTTTGTCTTGCGCGGGAATGAAGCCTTTTTCAACCGCACGGACGATGGTTTTCTCCAACACCGGGTTGTTGCTACGGTCCATGCGTGACAACAGTTGCACCTGAGCCGTTCCTGCCAATGCGGTGGTGGTCGAGGCGTTGTTGCCAGCCGTGACGGCTTTGGCGTTGTAAGCCGCCTGGGCCTGATTGACCAAGGGGGTCAGGCTGTCCAGGCTCACGCGCTGACCGGGATGAATCAGGTTGGCGTTGTTGATGTTGTTGGCGCGCGCCACGCTTTGCGACAAACGCATGGCCTCGTTGTTGGAAATACTGACACCCCGCGACGCCATTTGATCGCGCACGATGCCACTCAAGGTTTGACCCGCCTGGACCGAAATATTCCAAGGGGCGGCATTGGCCACGGGCGCTGAACCTGTGGACAGGCTGGCTGACAAACCCGCAGGCACCACCAGATCGCCACTGGGTTGCGGCTGGGCGGCAGCCAGTGCGCGCGTGAAGGCAGGCGCCGAGCGCGCGAACGCCAAGGGACTGCGAGCCAGCTGGGGGAAGCCAGAGGCATCGGTGTTGGTCACCGTGGGGGTCGTGGGCGGATCAAATCGCATGGCTGGCCTTGTGAAGTCCGTGGTTAAAAAAGCTGGTCTCGTTCTTGCAACAGGGTGAAGGTCTTTCGAAAAAAGTCAAAAAATCAACACCAGACCCGAATGAATATGCAAGTGCTGTGCCTAATAAATTCCGACAGTCGCCCTGCCCTCCAGGCCAGGCGCTGGGGATGGATGCTGGCGCTTGCAAGCCTGCTGTGGTGGGCGCTCAGCCTGACCGAGGCAGCTGCGGCAGAACCCAACCAAGCCCCACCCAGCGCCTTCGATGTGCTGCAAAAACAAGCGCTGCAATGGGCGGCCAGCGCCCCTGCTTTCCAGGGCAAAACCGTGCACGTGGCACCACTGGACAGCCGCATCAACGTGCAAAACTGTCAACAAACCCTGCAATTTGACCAACCCTTTCCAGGCCAAC
This sequence comes from Limnohabitans sp. JirII-29, assembly GCF_003063395.1. Taxonomy (NCBI): domain Bacteria; kingdom Pseudomonadati; phylum Pseudomonadota; class Betaproteobacteria; order Burkholderiales; family Comamonadaceae; genus Limnohabitans; species Limnohabitans sp. JirII-29. The sequence goes on along the minus strand of NZ_NESB01000002.1, from coordinate 382,708 downwards.
CGTCGGTGCGTGTGCGCTGCCCACAACCGCAATGGCAGTTGTATGTGACCTTGAACCAGGGCGCTGAACCTGCCGTGGTCACACGCGGGGGGCCTGCAGCGCCCGTGTTGCACAAAGTTTTGGTGAGCAAGGAATTGTTGAAGCGCGGCACCCAACTCAGCCCGTCCATGTTCAGCATGGCCGAGATGCCCGCTGCGGGGATGGAGAGCCAATTGATCATCGACCCCCAGTTGATTGCCAACATGGAGCTGGTGCGTGATCTGACACCCAACACCCCTTTGAAAACTTATGACCTCAAAATGGCCGTTCTGGTCAAGCGCGGTCAAGAAGTTCAGGTCACCGCTGGAGCCGGACAAGGCTTTTTAATCACCATGCGCGCAGAATCTTTGCAAGATGGTGGTTTGGGTGAGCAAATTCGCTTGAAAAACAGCGAGTCGGGTCGATCTTTGACAGCAGTGATCACTGGGCCCAATACGGCTCGACTGAGGTGAAAAGTGTTAGCCTCGAAAAGAATTCAAAAAAAGCCCTCAAGTTCTAGAATTTGGGGTCGATTGAAGTGTTGTGAAAAGGTTTTGACCCGCTTTGACGGGTTCAAGAAAGAGAGAACATCATGAGTGACGCTATTTCGAACTACGGACGAATGGCCCAATCGAATGCTGCAATGCGCAGCGCCATCGATAAGGTCGACAAGAAAAGCTCTTCAGCCGCACAAAGCAAAGAAGAGTCCACCACGCAAGCGCCTGACAAGGCAGCAGCCGGAGCAGACAAAGTGAGTTTGAGCAACGTTGCCCAGAAAGTCATGGCACAGCCGGACTTTGACCGCGCCAAGGTGGAATCCATCAAGCAAGCGATCAAAGATGGCAACTACCCCATCAATCCACGCCGCATCGCCGAGAGCTTTGTGGCGCTGGAAAAAATGATCTCGAACTGAACGGTCTCTGACTGAACATGCACAGCTCCGTAGCCAGCGCTGAAGCACTAAGCGACAACCTGTCGCGTGCTTTGGCTGTGGCTGGCGAACTCGAAGCCTTGTTGGAAACTGAGTTCGAGCACCTGAAAGCGCAAAACTTGGATGCCTTTGAGGCCACCCAAGTGCGCAAGAACGCCCTGCTGCAAGAGCTCACGCAACTCGCAGACATTCAAGGCCCTGAGTCTGCGGACGCTTTGAGCCCCGAGTGGGACGGCTTCAAAGCACACATGGTGCATTGCCGCGACTTGCATCGCCGCAACGAAGTGTTGATCCATCGAAAAATTGACGCCATCCGTGGTGCCCTGCAAAGTTTGCAGGTCCAGGACCCGACCAGCACGGTCGAAATCTATGACCGCCTCGGTCAGCTCTCACGCACGCGGCGTGGGCGCGGGCGCGGTTACAGCGACGCTTGATTCATTTCTCGTCGCCGGGCTGCATGCCCTTGAGCCAGTACACCCAAGACAAAATCACCGCCACGGCATTGAACATGTCGGCTGGAATTTCTTGCCCCACATCGAGTCGGCTCAGCATGGCCAGCAAGCGTGGGTCTTCGGTCACATACACCCCCTGACGCTGGGCTTCTCGCACAATGCGCTGCGCCAGCTCACCATCGCCCTTGACACTGACCACCGGGGTTTTGTTGCGGCCATATTCCAGGGCCACGGCTTCTGTGTAGGGTTTGGGATTCATAGGGTCAACAACGGTTCTTACACCCGCGTGTCAATGAGGGCGCCGTGGTCCACTGGCTCGCGCACGGGCTGGCTGTCGGGACGTCGGGCATTGAAGATTTGAAAACTCCCCATCACCAAGCCTGCGCTCTCCAACTCGTAGGTCAGCTCGCTGGCGTTGAAGCGGGCCAGTGATGCCACCTCTTCCTTGACCGCCCACATGGTCAAGTCCACTTGTGCGTTTTGACGGATGGTGGTCTTGAGCCACACCTCGCCCAAGCTTCGGCTGTGCGTGTGCATGTTCACCACCATCGGGTTGTGAGGTTGACCTGGCTTGTGGCCTTGGCGCTCAAACTGCATCTCCAGGGGGTCGGCGTCGGCAAACGGAATCACCAGGGAGAAATTGACATCTCCCTTGTGCAGGTCTTGTACCGCCTGCACCTGTGCGCCTTCCAGCTCATCGAGGGCGTGTTGCAACATGTCTGAGTTGGCCTGGGTCTCTTGCGCGTCTTCGCTGGCCTGTGCGTTGAGGAGCCATTGCAGCAAGACTTTGGGATCGTCTTGCACGGTCACGCCTTCGGCCAAATTGGCCTCTGCCGATTTGGTGTGCTTGAGAACCCAACGCTTGAGTGTTTGTGGCTGCAAACTGGCCATGGACAAACGCTGGGCATTGAAGCGCTCTAAAAGTCCTTGGCTTTGCCCAGCGGGGAGCAAGGCTTCCAACACCCCGGGACGCAGCAAGCCCAGCCAATTGGCAAAGCCCGAGGGCTGAAATAACAAGGTGTTCAGGCGTGAAGGCTGTGCGGGTGCCGGATTGAGCGGGTCGTGTCCCGCAAAACTGCCCGAGTGCAAGAGCTGCAAAGACCATTGCCCGGTGGGCAACAGGTGGGCACGCAGTTGCACCAGGTCACCTTCTTTGATGTAAGGCGACAGGGGCAGGTTGAACACATGTTCATTGAGCACCAGCTTGAGCTGATCGTGCCGCAAAGCGGCCGTAGCCTGAACCACTTGGCCATCGTGCAAACCCAGCTGGCGGGCGACGGCCGCCTCGACATACACCTGCCGCATGTCCAAATGGACGGGTGCAACACGCGGGATCTGGTTGACGCCCTCGGGCCCGAGGATGGCCATGTCAGGGAAAGCGCACCCAGTTTTTGCGCTCGTTCATGTTCATGTCGGCGGTGGTGTAGCCACCCACGGGTGCCACGGCTGGGGTGGCCGATTTGCTGGGCAATTGCTGGTGCAAGAGATTCTCCGTGCTTGGCACTTTGAGAATGGCACCCGCAATCAGCACGCGAGGCGTGGATTGGGTAAAGGCCTGCGGGTTGTGTGCCATCAAGGCTTGTCGCAACACCGATGTTTTCAGCGGACTGTCGCCCATGGTGTAGCGAATGACCTGTTCGACGGTGTCACCCGGCTTGACCTCGTAGGTGCTGGGCTGAGCCCATGCAGGCAGGGCCACTGACGCAACCACCAGGCATGTGCTCACACAGACCCAACGTGACCCAACAAACAACGCTTTCATCTCGGTTTTCCAATCAACAGTCATCTGGATGATCAATAGGTATAGGGCCATGCCACCCAGGCGCCCTGAAACTTCTGGGCTCGCCCCGCCACTTGCTTGAGCTCAGCCTGGTAGAGGCTGACGGATTTGACTTCGACCAAGACAGCCGCGTCAAGCGCCCCCGCTTCCAGCGCGTGCTTGGGCAGCACACGGGCATCGGACAACATCAGCTTGTCCCCCACTCGCAAGCCCGCGCGTCCTCCGGCATTGACCATCAAACGTCCGCTGTCGCCTTGGGTCACTTCAATGCTGGGGGGCTCGCACGACAACTGAATATCCAACGCCCGACCCATGCGTGTGACGGCCTGATCGATGGCTTGACGCATGTCGGTGTCCAACTTGGGGGTGGTCGCGCTGACAGGAACAGGTGACCCCAGCAACACGTCTTGCGAACTGTGCATGGCATGCAGTTGCCCGGGAGCTTGCACATGCCACAGCAACACGAAGGCTGCACTGTCGTCGGTGCTCAAACCCGGCGGCGCAGGCGCCACAGTGAGTTGCATGTGCCACTGCACCTTTTCTTCGCCATGGCTGTAGGTCAAGCGCTCGTAGGTGCGAGGGTAAACAGGCTCCGTCATCACGCGCCAGTGCTGCGCCTGCGTGGCAGCCTGCAGCACACGCTGGCGCGCACTGAGGCCCACTTGCTGTGCCATGTAGCGTTGACTCGCAGTCAGGCTGGGTGACAAGTCCAGACCCAGTGACATGACATGCATCAAGGCAGATTTGGCTTGCGGTGCTGTGCATCGTGTGGGCTCAACCGCTTGGGTGCTCACTGCCAGGATCTCGGCTTCGGGCTCTTGTGCTTCGTCACGTCCGTAACGCGTGACTTGCAAGTCACGGACCTTGATTTCAGACGAGAAGCGGTTCAACTCACGCAGTGCACCGGTGGAATCCATCCAACTGGTGGCACTGACACGGGTGTTACTTTTCATGGCAGCCTCCACCAGCGCCTGGCGGATGGCTTGCAAGCGTTGCTCTGGGTTCAATTCAGCGGCGTGCAGCACACCGTGGGCACAGCATGCCGACAGCAGCAGCACCTGCGCACAACGCAGCCATGCATGAGGAAACACACGACGATGGAACATGACCAAACCTTGGTGTCTCAGACTCAACGACGCTTGCTGGTCAGATGCGCCACATACAGGGAACGCAAGTCGTTGACCAAGCTGCGATCGAGCGACATGGTGGTCTCGTATGTGTCGTCGCCCACCGGCGTGATGCTGACCAACACCGCACCATAAATCACACCCTCGACACGCGCGCGGAAGGTGTCGCTCATCACGGTCATGTCAGCCACGGTGGTGTTGGCATCGAGTTGTTGACCGTAGACCTGTTCGGTCAAGGCACGGTAAGCATCCAGCTTGGACGCACGAATGGCGAGCAAGCGTTGTTGTGCTGGGAGTCGGTGGTTCTGAATGCTGATGACGGCATAACCGGTGGCCATGAGTGTTTCACGCTTGTCGGTCATGGGACTGATCATGGTGGCCACGGGCTCAGCAGGCTTGCGCTCGCTGTTGGCTGCGGACTCGTCGTTTTTCCACTCATGCACATGGTTGAACTTGAACGCAGAGCATCCGCCCAATAGCAAGGCTGCGGCAACCAGCGCCGAAGAGGTAAAGCATTTCATGTCGTTGTCCTTGAATAGGTCTCCCCCACGATTCGACACCAAGCAAAGCATCTTTAACTCAGGCGATGAATGAGCGATGAATACTTTCTCTGTCTTGTGAAATTTGAGAAGTTTCAGACAATGCAGTGTAGGAATTTTTGACATGAAACCCATCACCAACTTCATCGGCTCGAGCGAGTCAGCACAAGCTTTGCGCGACCTTGTCGCCACCATGGCAAACTCGAATGCCACGGTCATGATCACAGGTGAAAGTGGTACCGGAAAAGAGCTGCTTGCACGTTTGTTGCATGACCAGTCACACCGCTGTGGCGCGAACTTTGTGCCTATCAATTGCGCCGCCATCCCCAAAGACCTACTCGAAAGTGAACTCTTTGGTCACCGCAAAGGTGCCTTCACGGGTGCTGTGGCAGACCGTGTGGGCCGCTTCGAATTGGCACATGGGGGTACCATTTTTCTGGACGAAATTGGCGACATGTCGTTGGACATGCAGGTCAAATTGCTGCGTGTTTTGCAAGAACGCACCATCGACCCGATTGGCGGAACCCGACAGGTGCATGTGGATGTGCGTGTCATTGCCGCCACACACCGCGATTTAGAGAACGAAATTTCTGCTGGCCGTTTCCGCGAAGATTTGTACTATCGTTTGAATGTGTTGCCCGTGGTGACGCCCCCGTTGCGCGAACGCGCCGCCGATGTGGCTGAGCTGCTGAATTTTTACGCGCAGAAATGTGTCAACTTTGGCAAGCCAGCCATTCGCTTCAAACCCGACTTCATGGCGGCCTTGCAAAAGTACCCCTGGCCAGGCAATGTGCGCGAACTCTCCAACCTGGTTGACCGCTTCAGCACCTTGTACGCGGGCCAAGAGCTAGACCTGCGCGCCATCCCACCCACCTTGCTGCCCAAAGGCTTGGTGAGCGCGCAGGCCGAACTGCAAGCCCAAGCACCATTGCTGGCCAAGCTGGAAATGACACCGCCCCCCGAGGTGTTGGCGGAAATGCAAGAGCAACCCGAATCAGAAGAAAACGATGTGGAAAGCATCATCATGCTGGCACAAGGCATGCCGCATCTGCCACCCGAGGGCTTGTCTCTGAAAGAGCGCATGGCGCAAATCGAGCGCAGCATCATTGAGCAAGCGCTTGAGCGCAACTCGGGCAATGTGTCACGCACGGCCAAGTTGCTCAACCTGCAACGCACCACCTTGATTGAGAAGATCAACAAATATGAGTTACGGGCGGCTTGAGCCCTCACGACCTAGGAAATGCGCCACGCGCTGTCCCCATGAAAAAAGCAGCCCGAGGGCTGCTTTTTCAGTCTTGGTCGTTGTAGAGCACGGTGATGCTCATGCGTCGGTTGCGTGGATCACGCGGATCTTTGGGGTTGAACGGGTCGGTGTCAGCCACCCCTTCAATGCGCGCAAAACGATTTTCTTTGATGCCACTCTTTTCAAGCAAGGCACGCGTGACTTCCGCGCGCTCGGCCGAGAGCGACCAGTTGTTGCGACCTTCTTTGTTTTGGAACGGCACGCTGTCGGTGTGGCCACGAATCGCAATCTTGTTGGGCATTTCTGCCAAAGAAGCCGCAATTTCGCTGATCAGGCTCGACGCCTTGCCCTGCATGCTCATGCCACCGCTGGGGAACATCGCAAAGTCGGCTTTGTCAATGATCTCAATGCGCAAGCCCTGCTTGTCACGCGTGACAGACACTTGGTCTTTCAGACCGCCGAGTTTTTTGTTTTCAGACAGCTTTTGTTCGATCTCTTTTTCCAACTTGTCAAAGTCGGCTTTCTCTTGCGCAGCAGCAATGTCTTTTTTCTGCTCAGGCGTCAACTTGTCGGGGTCTGAGTAGGGGTTGTTATTTTCTTGGCCAGGGTCGGTGCTGGGGTTGGGCCCGCCCTCGGAGCGAGGTGTCAAACGTTCCAGCAACGCAGTTTGTTTGGCCGCAAATGGAAAGCCGTCGGGGTCAATGATGGAGCGTCCACCCAAGACACCGTTAGAGCCTGCGAGTTGTCCAATGGCCACCAGACTTTGCGAGGTGGGCTTGAAGTAGTCAGCGATGCTTTTGCGCTGGTCTTCGTTGGACGCGCCCAACAGCCACATCAACAAGAAGAACGCCATCATGGCGGTCATCATGTCGGCCAAAGCGATTTTCCAAGCGCCGCCGTGCGCTCCGCCATGGCCATCGTCAATGATTTTCTTGATGATGATGACAGGCGCAGGTGCGGCTGCTGCCGCAGCGGCTTCAGCGGCAGCCTTTTCTGCTTCGGCAGCAGCCGCAGCAGCGGCCGCCGCTTGTGCAGCCAGGGCGGCTTCGTCTTTTTCTTCAGCCATTATTTCCTCAGCGCATCAAAGACTTCGCCAAAGGAGGGCTGGTTGGTGTGACTGATGCACACGCGTCCAGCTTCAATGATCAAGGGCACGGGGTAGCCATGCATGTTGCCGATGATGATTTGTTTGGCCACGTTGAGGGCCTCACCGTCTTCGTCAATGATCTGTTTGAGGCGGCTGCCAAAGGGCTCAAAAATACCGTAAGCCAAAAACACCCCCAAGAACGTACCCACCAGAGCACCACCAATCAGGCCACCCAGCACAGGAGGCGGTTGGTCAATCGCGCCCATGGTCTTCACCACACCCAGCACGCAAGCCACAATGCCCAACGCAGGCAAGGCGCCCGCCAGGGTGGCAATCGCTTCGGCGTTTTTCATTTCGTTGTGGTGATGCAGCTTGATAGAGGCGGTCATGACATCTTCCACCGCATAAGGGCTCAAGGTGCCTGAAGACACCACCATCAAACGGATGGTGTCACAGACCAAGGCCACCAGGCCGTGGTCATGCAGCATCTTGGGACACTCGCCAAAAATGGCACTGGCCTCAGGATTCTCGACGTGCGATTCCATCGCCACCGCCCCTTCTGCTTTGAGCGTCTTCATGAGCTTGGAGATGACCGCGATGATGCCGATGTAATCTTCTTTCTTGTACATGGGGCCTTTGATCACGCGCCCCATACCACCCCAAGCGCCTTTGAAAATGTGGCTGGAGTTACCGGTGATCATGCCGCCCACACCGGCACCACCAATGATGAACATCTCGAAGGGAGTGGATTTGATGATGGGTGCCAAGCTGCCGCCGGCGATCACGAAGCCGCCGAACACGCAAATGAACAAAACCACCAAACCAATAATTGCTGACATCTAACACTCCCTAAGCAGGATGGCGCATTCAGAGGGATCTCTGATATGCGCCTGAAATTTCTCGTCAACCTGCTAGATTAACTTAAAAAGAGAGCTATCTCGCCTCACAGCAAGAAAGCTTTCTCAATTCATGAAACTAGCAGGTCGGGCAGTCGCGGGAACCAAGGCGGGCACGCCTTCCCAGGCATCGCGAATCTCGCGCATCAAACCATGGATCTCGTCCAAAACAAGCACGTCGTTTTGGGCGTTGACATGAAACAAACGGCGGGTCACGTAGCTGTACAACTCGTTGAGGTTGTTGGCCAGATCGCCGCCTTTTTCGAAATCCAAAGCACCTTGCAAACCAATCACGATGCGGCTGGCACGTGCAATGGCTTTGGATTTTTCAGTGATATTTTTGTGTTGGATGTGACCCCGTGCAGCCACCAGGCTTTCGAGCAGTCCATCAAACAGCATTTGAATCAATTGCACATTGTTGGCCGAGGACACGCCACTGGTGACTTTGACATCGCCGTAGCTCTGGATGGCTCGTTGGTTGGCTCGCATGTGATTTAACTCCTGTGTTTTCTACTTGACACAGCCAGTATCGGTAGCGACACGCCAAACTTGAGATAGGAGATGGTGCACATCGCGATGTTCTTACGCGGGCTTGAGTTCGTGCTCAGACAAGGTGGCTTCAATCACCTCGGCATCCGCCCCAGCGGCAAGATCTTGCCGCTGCTGCTCTTCATATGCTTGTGCGTGCTCCAGGCCTTGGGCCAGGTTGGGCTCCAACACCTGCACTTGATCGGTTTGGTCGGTCAGTGCCAGCACGTCTTCGGGTGTTTGCGCCTCCGCTTGCGGCTCGGGCTCAGGGGGCGACAACAAAAGCTCGGAGTACGGCACATCCAAAGTGACACCTGCGCGCTGGTACAGCATGCTGCTCACGCTGTCGAGGGTTTGTTTCAGGCGTGCCAACACATCGGGATTGGGGTCTTTGGCGTAAGCACCACCGTACTCCACACCGACGCGATAAATACTGCCCAAATGCTGAGGCGGTAACCACGACTGCACATGACCACGCACGGTACTGATTTGGCGTTGCGAGCTGGGCGTTTGGGCCTCGGCTTCGTTGGCGTCACGCACGCCGTCGTGGAATGCAGCACTGATGTGCGCGCGCAAAATGGGCTCGTAGTGCAAACGCAAGGAGTCCAGCAACTTGCTGTCAAAGCCGTCGACGGCTTTGCCGTTCATGGCGTCCCATAGCTTCTTGCCTTCCAGGCCGACAAACAGCAAGTCACCCGACGGCTCTGCTTCGGGTTGTGCCACAGGTTCTGGCGGTTTGGGCGGCTCATAGAGTTTGGCCAGATGGTTGACCTTGTCGATCAAATACAAAGTCAAAATCACCAAGAGCAGCAAGACCCACGAGATCATGTTCATCATGAAGTTACTCATGCACGTCTCCTCATGGCGGGTGTATCCGTCTCCCCCCCGTCCACTTTCAAGGTGCCACGGAGTTTCTTGACCACCGAGGACAGAATTTGGCTCACCCGCGATTCACTCACCCCCAGGGTCTCACCAATCTCTTTCAGGTTGAACTCTTCCACGTAGTAAAGCTGCATAACCAGTTGCTCGCGTTCGGGCAACTGTGCAATCGCATCGGTCACCGCATCCATGAACTGGGCTTCTTCCACAATCACATCAGGCTGTTGCGATGCATCGTCGGCAATGCTCATCACCTCTTCAGTGACCACTTCCATCGAGTAAGTCTCAAAGCGCTTGGCCTTGCCCCGCTCTTTGTGGAAATCCTCTAAATCTTTGCCCATGTAATCAGCAATTTCGGCTTGGGTGGGCGTGCGCCCCAACTCAGCCGCCAAGGTGTGGATGGTTTCGTTGTGCGATTTGTTGAACGCCACCGCTGAGCGAGGCAAAAACGACAGGCGACGCACCTCGTCGAGCATGGCACCGCGCACACGGCTGTGGGCGAAGTTTTCAAACTCCACGCCTTTGACGGGGTCAAACGCACGCGAGGCTTCGAGCAAACCAATCATGCCGACCTGGATCAACTCATCAAGCTCCATGAAGGCGGGAATGCGTGCTTTGAGGTGCAGCGCCACACGCTTGACCAAGCCCAGATGGGCCATGACCAAATCCTCGCCCTTGGGCTTGCAGGATTCGTACATTTGAACGGGTGACATGGCTTTCATGTGTCTGACGGACTGGTTTGAATCAGTCGCTCCATGAAAAATTGCATTCCACCGCGCAGGTGGCCCAAGGGACGCAGCTGTGTGCAGGCTTCGGCCAAGCGGCGGTAATCGCGTGCGGCGCCGCTGCCAGGCGCGAGTTCAAGCACTGACTGGTATTTTTTGAGGGCACGCAGCACCATTTCATCCTCTTCGATCGAGGTCAGGTAATGCACGGGCTCCCCCAAGAAACGCACGCACACGTCATTGAGTTTTTTATACAGCTTCCAGCCATCGGATTGGCTGTGAACCATGTTGGGCAACAGATAGATCTCGTTGAGTTCCATCTCTTTGGTCAAAATTTTGATGGTGCCGTAAGCATCTGCAATGGAGGAAGGGTCGTCTTTGACCACGATGAAGCGACGCTGGCAGGCCGCCAAGAACGACAACACCGAAGGCGAGATGCCGGCTGCGACGTCAACGATCAAGTAGTCCACATCGTCAGCCAACACGCTGAACGACTGCACGATGCTGGCCGCTTGCAGTTGGCTCAAGGCGGCCAACTCTTGCATGCCCGATGCACCCGGAATCAAGCGGATGCCTTGGCGTGTGGTGACCATGATCTCGTTGAGGCTCTTTTGCCCTGCCAAGAAGTGCCCCAGGTTGTATTCGGCGCGCGCACCCAAAGCAATTTGGGCATTGGCCAAACCGAGGTCAGCGTCAAACAGCATGACCTTGTGTCCCATCTGACTCAACGCCACCGCGAGGTTGATGGAGGTGGTGGTTTTACCCACGCCGCCTTTGCCACTGGCGATGCCAATGACTTCTGTTTTGCGAGGTTTATTCATGGGTCATGCCTGTGGTTTCGGGTTGAAATCGCGCAGCGATTTGCGACAGCTTGGAAGCAGCCAGGCTGTTCACGGCAGCATCACGCAAGCTGGGCGACGCTTCGTCGCTGGGCGCCAAGGGCAGATTATCCAAGGCACGCTGCACCAAGTCACCCATCGACACATCTTGCACCAAGTCAGCGGTACGGTCGCCGCGGCTGGCCACGGACACGCCCAAGGTTTTTTCTGTCAGAAACTGCAACAACGCCCAGGGCTGGCAGGCTTCGTCGAGCTTGCTCAACATCAGGCTGGCCCAGCGGTTGTCGGTGTTTTCAAACACGCGACGCAGGGTGGCCGCAGACGCATCTACGGGCACCACCGCGTGGCACTGCACATCGGCACGCAAGGCGCGGATATCGGCTAGGCGCTCGTTCATTTGCACGCCGGGGGTGTCAATGATCACCAGTTGACGGTCTGCATGCTCTTCCAGCAAGAGTTTGAGTGTGGCCGCACTGCTGGCGCGAAAGCAATCCACGCCGGACTGGGCGCTGAGCAATTGGGTTTGGTTCCAGGCGCCAGCGCGCTGGTCTTGGTAGCTGATGACCATGACTTGTTCGCAGCCATGTTGCACGGCTGCGCTTTGGGCCAAACGCGCCACCATCAGCGACTTGCCAGCACCCGACGGGCCGGCCAGCACATGCATGCCAGTCATCGGGGCAGGTGCCGGCGTTTGCGCCACGGCGTGGCTGAGTTGGCGTTGCAGCGCGCCCATGGCGTCGGCCAAGTTGTCGTGGTCTTTGATGCTGTCAATCAGCAAAGCACGCAAGGCCACAGGAATAGGGGCATCGTTGAGCGCGTCACGCAAGGGGTTGAGTGCAGCGGGCAGTGGCATGCCACCTTGCCACGCAGCCATTTGCTGACCGAGTTTGAATTCACGTCGCAAAGAGGCCAGCTCTTCACGCACCAAGGCCACAATTTCTTTGCCACGCAAGCTGTCGTGTTCTTGCGCTTTGACAGAGTCTGTCTCGTCTGCCACGGGCTTGCTGGCTTTGTGCGCCACTGTTTTGGTTTTCACGGCTGGCGTGTGTGTGGGGTTGGCAGATACTTCAACAATCGACTTGGCCACTTGGGTGGCTTGACGTTCACGCGAGGTGCGTTTGTTGTGGTCCAGTGTCTGGCCCAGCAACACATCGAATTTAGGCGTGGGTTTGAGGCTGTGAGGACGCGCGAAATCTGTCTTCAAAAATGGCTCGGCCTCTTCGGGGGTGAGCGGCGCCAAGTCGACAGCCACGATCAGTTCGGTCAGACCATTGACTTGACTGGTAGAGATGACCATCACATCTGGGCCGTACTGGGCCACCGCCTTTTCGTTGGCGGAACGTGCATCGCGGGCAAGGATTCGTTTCAGTTCCATGTGTCAGCTCACTCAGTCTTTGAAGTTGTTATAGGTATCAAGGGGTTATCGGGCTTTGGCGTCCACGGTGTGGATCACTTTGACAGCCTGGTCATCTGGGATTTCGCTGTAAGACAGCACCGTCAAGTCGTTCACCCGAAAGCGTGCCGCTTTGGACAACCAGCCACGAATCACAGGCGAGACCACCAGCACAGCGGGGTGGCCCATGTCTTCCACAGTGCGGGCGCCATCGCGCAAACCGGCAAATAAGTTTTCTGCCAAACCAGGCTCCATCACCACGGGTTGGCCAGGTTGGCTTTGTTGCAACACGTTGTGCAAGAGCTGCTCCAACGAAGGCTCCAAGGTCATGACTTGCAAACCACTGTCGCTGTCGACCAGGCTTTGCATGATCATGCGGCCCAGCTTGGGACGGACCATGGCGGTGAGTTGTTCGGGGTCTTGGGTGCGTGTGCTGGCCTCGGTCAAAGCTTCGGCGATGGTGCGCATGTCGCGGATCGACACCGACTCGGCCAACAGGTTTTGCAAGGTGCGGGTCAAGATACCCAATGACAACTTGCCAGGCACTAGGTCTTCCACAATCTTGGGCGACTTGGCGGCCAGTTTGTCGAGCAGTTGTTGGGTTTCGTCATGGCTCAACATTTCAGAGGCGTTTTCACGCAACACTTTGTTGAGGTGGGTCGAAATGGCCGTCGCTGCATCCACCACGGTGTAGCCCAGGGTGCGCGCTTGGTCGCGTTGTGAAGGCTCAATCCACACCGCTTCCAAACCGAAGGCGGGTTCGCGGGTGGCAATGCCTTCGAGTTGACCGTACACATGGCCGGGGTTGATGGCCAATTCACGGCCTACTTTGACTTCGCCTTTGCCACGCACCACGCCTTTGAGCACGATGTTGTAGGCGTCGGGGTCGATGTTGAGGTCGTCACGAATGCGCACGGGCTGCACCAAAAAGCCCAGCTCAGCGGAGAGTTTTTTACGCACGCCTTTGACGCGGTTCATCAACTCGCCACCGGTGTCGGCGTTGACCAAAGGAATCAAGCCATAGCCAATTTCCAAACCGATCAAATCGACCTGGTCCACATCGTCCCAGTCAAGCTCTTTGGGGGCTTCCACAGGCGCGGCATCTTTGACGGCTTGCACGGCTTGCTCGTCTTGCACTTCGCGGGTGACGATCATCAAAGCCAAGCCGGCTGAAGCCACGGCCAGGGTGATGAACATCAGGTGAGGCATGCCAGGCACCATGCCCAACACCACCAAAATGGCAGCAGAAATAAACAGCGCGGTCGGGTTGGCCAATTGGCTCGAGGCCTGCTCTGAAATAGATTCGGCGGTGGTCACACGGGTCACCACGATGGCAGTGGCCAAGGACAACAGCAACGATGGAATTTGTGCCACCAAACCATCACCAATGGTCAACAAGGTGTAGAGCTTGCCGGCTTCGCCCACGGGCAAGTCGTGTTGCGCCACACCGATGATCAAGCCACCGACCAAGTTGATCAGCAGAATCAACAAACCGGCCATGGCGTCGCCGCTGACAAACTTGGAAGCACCGTCCATCGAACCGAAGAAGTCCGACTCTTGGGCCAACTCAGCGCGACGCTTCTTGGCCGTCTCTTGGTCAATCACGCCAGCGTTCAAGTCGGCGTCGATGGACATTTGTTTGCCAGGCATGGCGTCCAAGGTGAAACGCGCGTTCACTTCAGAGACACGGCCTGCACCTTTGGTCACCACCACGAAGTTGATGATCATCAAAATCGCAAAGATGATGAAGCCCACCACATAGTTACCGGCAATCACAAACTCACCAAACGCCGCCACCACTTTGCCAGCAGCATGCGCGCCTTCGTGGCCATGGACCAAGATCACGCGGGTCGATGCCACGTTGAGCGCCAGGCGCAACATGGTGGCAAACAACAGCACGGTAGGGAAAGAAGAGAACTCCAGCGGTTTGCGGGTACCGATGGCGATCATGATGACCACCAAGCTGCACATGATGTTGAAAGTAAACAAAAAGTCCAACAACAGCGGGGGCAGTGGCAACACCAACATCGCCATGATGACGAGCACGACCACCGGAATACTTAGTCCGTTGAGGTCAAACTTTGACAAGTTCTGTCGAATCGTTGACAGAGTGAGCGTGCTCATCAGTGAAATCCAGTTGAAAGTGGAACGTTTAGGTTTCTTTTTGTCGGGAAATGATTTCCTCGGCAAGTACCTCAAGCAATCGATGTGCCAGCCCAAACTGACATGGTGAGCCAACCCACATGAGAAACGGCAAGAACTGACCTGTCACGGTTTTTGCTTTACTCCTGGGTCAACTCGATTTGAACCAACATGAACTTGTCCAGTTACCTTCAAATGCCACCGGCTCCGTCGGTGTCACCAACACCCAGCACCGCCCTGCCCGCAGGGGCTGCGGCAGGGGTGGGCCTTGCTGCGGGTGCCAGCCTGGGGCTGGACTTCGCCAAAATCATGGCGCGGCAATTCGAACGCATGCCATCGTCACAGCGGCAAGTTTTTGCCGCTCCTTCTCCCTCCCCATCACCTGCGACGGACAACACACGCACCACACGTGCCAATGCCCAAGCGCAAGCCGATGACAAGAGCCAGCAAACAGCCCATCGGCAGGCACTCGATGCCGCCAACAGTGATGAAGGATCTGACACGCGCAACAGCCAGGCACGCGCCGACGAGTACTCGTCCAACGCCAACGATGCGTCAGGCCAGACACACACCAGCAAACGGGCACCGCACAAAGCCAGCCCAGAAAACAGCCTGGTCACCGACGCCACTAATGCGAACAGTGCCAGTCCCCTGCCCAGCGTGGTGTCCCCCGACACCCCAGTCACGGTGCTCGCGGCGGCGCCCTTGCCCACACCGGGCACCGCAGAAGTTCGCCCTCAAGCGCTGCAAGCCAATCCTTATTTGAAAGACGTGGCCTTACCCAGCAGCGATGCAGCCACGGCCACACCGTTGCGCACCGTGGCGTTGAGTCCCCACATGCGCATCATCACCGACCCACGCCAAGCACCCAGCTCCGAAAGCTTGACGGCCTTTGCCAAGTCCATGGGCCTGGACGAAGCAGCCATTCAAAAGCTGATGGGCCCTGTGGCCACCAGCGCCGATGTGCAGCCAGGGGCCATCACACCCAGCGCCACAGACACGCCCACTGAATTGACGGTGTCGCTGAACCCGCCATCGGCACAACTGACGGACAAACTGGCCTCGCCTTTGCTCAACGTCGCGATTCAAGCCAATGACAATGGCAACATCCACGTCAACATCGCCGCGCTGGCGGCCCCAGGTCCCAACGCTGACCTGACACAAGCGATCGTGGTGAACAACATGGCCGCCACGACGGTCACACCTACCGCCACATCCACGGCCACATCCACAGCAACACCCACCGTGGGGGCCGCGTTGCAAGGCTTGACGCCGAGCGACCTGGCCAGCATTCAACACATTCAAATCACCGTCTTGCCACCCGCTGTGGCACAGACCTCGGCGATCAGCAGCACGCCCAGCACCGCGGCGGTGTTGTCGTTGATGGGCTCTGGTTTGAACGAACAAGACATCACCGCATTGGCGGCCACCTTTGAGTCAGGGACTACAGGCGAAGACGCCGGGCAACAACAAGCCTCCAGCGGTGACGCCAGCGCGGGCCAATTTGGCCAAGCCATGTCACGCCAAGTTGTGCCAGCCAACACGAGCATCGCCAGCAGCACGCATGCAGCATCGGATGTGCACATGAGCGAGGTCTATGACCAGCTCAGCGACAAGATGGCCACCGAGATGGCCGCACGCATGCACAAGCAACTCAGCGACGGCGAATGGAAGATGAAGTTTGGTTTGCGTCCTGCCAACTTGGGCGGCGTTGAAATTCAGCTTGAAATGAAAGACGGCAAACTCGATGCCGTGATTCATGCCGACAACCCACTCACGCGTGACTTGTTGCAAAACAGCAGCCAGCGTTTGCGCGATGCACTTGAAAACTTTGGCATTCATGCGGGTCAATTCCACATCGGCCAAGACAGCCGTGGCACGCAGCAAAACCCATCGAGAGGCTCTGCAAAGCAGTCTCAAGTTGGCGAAAATTCATCCTCGCAAGTCAAGAGCAGCAACAGCGTCACCAGCGCTGAGGCTGTATCCACCAAGGCCAATGCGTCCTTGCTTGACCTCTATGCATAAATGACGCACGACAATCTGGAATAACAGGAGTACGAAAAATGGCAGAAGCAGCAGCAGCCCCCAGCACCGAAGAAGTCGAAGGCGAACCGAAAAAGAAGAAGCCCATTCTTCTGATCGCCGTGATCGCTTTGTCGGTGATTCTTTTGATTGTCTCGGTGGTGTTCGGCACACTTTTCATGTCAGGCTATTTCGCACACAAGAGCGAAGCCGCCGCTCACGAGAAGATTGACGAGCTCGACAAAGCCGCAGAAGACGCACACGCCATGCCCGAAGGTCCATCGAAGGTGAAGAAAGAAGCCGAAGCCACGCGCTTTGAGAACACTTACCTTCAGATCGACAAAGAGTTCATGACCAACATCACCAACAGCAAAAAGGTGATGGTGGTGCAGATTGCCGTGATGACCCACTACGACGCACGCGTGTTTGACAACGTCAAAAAGCATGAGTTCGCCATTCGTTCAGCCATTCTGGATGTGATGCGTCAGTCGACCGAAGCCGACACCGCCAGGCCTGACTTCCGCACCGAGTTGGCGGCCAAGATCAAAGTGGTGATGAATGAAATGCTGATGAAGTACGAAGACTTCGGTGGCATTGAAGATGTGTTTTTCACCTCGTTTGTGATGCAGTAAGCCAAGCCCATGAAATCCAACCTGCTCTCGCAAGAAGAACTGGCCGCCCTGTCTGACGGGGTGCGCGACGGTTCGATCGAGACCGACACGGGCTTTAACACCCGCGCGCGCGTGCGCAAACACGACCTGGCCAGCGAAGACAGCAGCCTAGGGGTGAACGTCTCGTCGGTCGACATGATCAATGAGCGTTTCATTCGACTGTTCCGTCTGGGCTTGCTGGAGGTGCTGCGTACCAGCCCACGGGTGAACCCCACACGGGTGCAGATTCTGAAGTTCGGCGACTACCTCAAAGGCCTCAAAGCCCCTTTGTCGGTGAACATCGTGCGCATGAACCCGCTGCGTGGCAACTCGGTGATCATCATCGACCCCAATGTGGTGTTTAGCTCGCTCGACAGCTTTTTTGGTGGCTTTGGCAAAGGGGTGGGCGAACTGCCTTCAGGCCGTTTGTTCACGCCCACCGAGACACGCATCATCAAGATCATTTTGGAAGTGTTCTTTCGCTCACTGACTGAAGCTTGGGGGCCCTTGATGCCCATCGAGTGCGAACACGTGAGCTCGGAGATCAACCCACAGTTTGCCCAAATTGCCGACGAGAACGACTTGGTCGTGTTGAGCCGCTTTGAAGCCGACGCGACCGTGAGCGGCGGCAAAGGCTTCATCGATCTGGTGTACCCCTATGCCACGCTCAAGCCCATTCGAGAGTTGCTCAGCAGCCGCGTGCAAAGCGGCGAAGGCAACGAAGAGTCAGACCGCAAATGGCGCAAAGACCTGGCCGCGGCCGTGGGCGATGCACGCCTGGAATTGCAAGTCACCATGGGTGAAATCAAAACCACCCTGCAACACCTCAACAACTTGCAAGAAGGCGAATTGCTGTTCTTCAAGAAAGACGACACCGCGCTGATGACTGCCAACGGCGTGCCCACCTTCCACGTCAATGTGGGAACGCGTGGCTCGCAAGTGGCCGTGCAAATTGACCACGAACACGTTCACGGCAAACTTTGAGAGACAGGACACACACCATGACTGAAAAAACCGAAAACCCTAACGCCGAAGACGGCGAAGCCGCCCTGGCTGAGGCCGACCACGTCGCAGTGAGCGTGGACGAGCACGACGAGCACGCATCGGCACATGGCCACAACGAAGACCCCTCGCTGGAGGACTTCAAGCCGATGTCACCCGGCAACATCAACCCCGAGGTGTTGCAAAACATTTCGGTCACGTTGTCGATCGAAGTCGGCCGTGCGCAAATCAAGATCAAAGACCTGATGCGCCTGACCCAAGGCAGCGTGGTGGAACTCGACCGCATTGCGGGCGAACCGCTCGACCTGTTGGTCAACAACTCGGTGGTGGCCCAAGGCGAAATCGTGCTGGTAAATGACCGCTATGGCGTGCGTCTGACGCGTGTGGTGCCTTCTTCTGAGCGTCTGAAACTGATTTAAACAGAGCGGTCAGGTCTGCCCTCACCTGGGTCAACACCTCGGCCCAGGCTCTGTGTTGTGTTTGTCGGTAGAGCTTGGCCGAGGGATACCACGGGCTGTCTTCTCGCGCCAACAACCAGCGCCAGTCGGGCACATACGACAACAACACCCAGGTGGGTTGACCCAGCGCTGCACTCAGATGCGCGACGCTGGTGTCCACGCTGATCACCACATCCATCAGCGCACACACAGCGGCTGTATCGGCAAAGTCGCGGAGTTGATCGCCAAGGTGTCGGATGCCGGGATGGGTTTGCAGTGTGGCTTGGTCTGCGTGCCTCACGTCTTTTTGCAAGCTCACATAGTCGATGCCTGCGGGCAAATAAGCCATCAACTGCGCCAGCGTCAGGCTGCGGGTGTGGTCGTCGTCGTGCCGCGTGCTGCCGGACCACACCAGGCCCACCCTTGGTTTGGTTTTGGGGCCGAGTTTTTGTGCCCACTGCTGCACCAGGTCCGGGTCGCACGAGAGATACGACGAGTAGCTGGGAATGGTCCCCTTCTGTGTCTTGAAGGCCAATGGCAGCGACATCAAAGGGCAGTGGTAGTCAAACACTGGCAAGGGCTGCCCCTCTTGGTGCAGCTCGGTCACGCCATCCAAGCCACGCAGCAAAGCCAGCAAAGACTGTGGCACGGTCAGCACCACCCTCGCACCCAAGTCGGCCACCCACTGAACATAACGACAAAACTGCAAGGTATCTCCCAAGCCTTGCTCGGCGTAGAGCCAAATGGTTTTGCCTTGAATCGACACGTCACCCAACCACAGCGGCTGGGTAAGGCGGGGCTTGGCGGAGAGCAACGGGTCTTGCGTCCAACGCCACTCATACAATGGCCAACCTTGTGCAAAGTCACCCATCAACAAAAGTAGCAACGATTTGTTGAAGTAGGCGTTGGCGAAATTCGGATCCAACGCGATGGCTTGGTTGTAGCTTGCCAGCGCAGCCTCCAGTTGCATCAAATCTTTTTGCACATTGCCACGCCGGTTGTATGCACCCGCCTCGTTGGGTGCCAAACGGATCGCAGTGTCATAACTCTCCAACGCCCCCATCCATTGCCCAAGCTTGCGCAGAGCGACACCACGGTTGGCATGTGCTTGCGCGTGATCAGGCCTGAGGTGGAGCACCTTGTCATAACTCTCCAAAGCAGCCTGCCATTGCTTGAGTTGTCGAAGTGCATTGCCACGGTTGGTATAGGCATCTGCAAAATCGGGCTGTAGCGCAATGGCCTGGTCATGGGCCGCCACCGCCGCCTCGTACTGTTTGAGTTCATGCAACGCACAGCCGAGGTTGGCATGAAACGCTGGTGCCTTCGGATTCACCTGGATGGCTTTGCCAATCCATTGCACGGCTTGGGAATAATTCTGGGTCTGGATGGCAACGACGCCCAACAGATGAAGTGCATCGGCATGCTGCGGTTGCTCGAACAGAATCTGTTCATAACCCGTACGTGCTTGCTCTAAGCGACCTGCTTGATGGTGCGCAAACGCTTGTTGCAGGCGGGTATTCAGATCGGACGCCGCCGCCTTTTGAGACAACTCATCCTGGGAGGCAAGACTTTGGTTCATACAAAAAAATAATACAAACGATGTACAAGTATATAAAGCACGAGCCCAAGCATTTGGTGACCGAACAAAAAAACGCCTGCATCAGCAGGCGTTTTTCGAGGGGCAACGTCGGGCTCAGTTGGCGTTGATCTTGCGTCCGTTCAAAGGCTGCACAGGACGTGCATTGCGCTTGAAGGGGAAGTCGGCCACTTGCTTCTTGGCGATGTCCACCGTGGTTTTAAGGATGTAGAAGTTCACACCTTCAGTACAAGGCGGTGTGGTCAGCGAGCCTTCATAGCTGTAGTGCGTGAGGGCGGCTGGTACCAAGCTGGTGGGGTTGAACTTGACCTTTTCAGGCATCACCTCTGGGCCTTCGCTCTTGGGTGCGTTGTCCCACAGCACTTTGATGGCCTCGTTGTCTTTGCCTTCGTTGAGCAACACACCCAACACAGCCAGCTTGCCTTCGGCATTTTTGTGCACAAAGTGCGCCACCATGGCCATGGGCTTGCCGTCAATTTGTTCTTCGCTGGGGCGATGGAAGTGAAATTGCAACAGGTTGTAGACGTCTTTGTTGATCTTGAGGGTGCTGCCTGGCTCCACGTTGACTTGGATGGTGTGACCGTTGTTCAAAATCTTCAACGGACCTTCTTTGTAGTTCACCACCAAGGTGTCTTTCGATTTCTCGAACGGACCGGTGATGTTCAACGGCGACTGCTTCAGGCCTTTGCCACAGGTCGGAAATTCATCACCCCAATTCTCAGGACCCATTTCACCGGCGTAGTCCCAATGCACAGCATGGCCACCTTTTTTGCCGTGACCCGCTTCTTTTTCAGCGGCGCAATCAGCCAATACTTTGACTTTTTGGCCCGCAGCGGCCAAGGCGTTTTGCGCGGCGCAAATCGACTTCAGGCGTGACGACCATTCGGCCATCTCCAACGCTTTTTGGAAGGCGCTGACGGTCTCGGGGTCTTGCGCGCCCTTGGTCAACAAGCGCAAAGCGCCCAAGCCCAACTGACGCTCGCTGATGATTTGACCTTTTTGCGCCTTGATGAACGCTTCGTAGTCTTGCAACACCACACCGTTGGCAAACGAGTCTTTGACGGCTGCCAATTCTTTGGCTGCTGGCTCTAACTCGTCGACCTTTTCTTTGGCTTCGGCCAGTTCTTTGGTGAGCTTGTCGAGTTCTTCTTGGGCTTCGCTCATGCCTTCGCTGGCATCAGTCAACTCATGCATGGCGTGGGTTTTACCGGTGTAGCTCCAGTAACCAAAAGCCAAGGCGCCTGCCAGCAGCAGACCCAAGACAACTTCAACCATTAAGCGTAAATATTTTTTCATAGCCATTCACTTTTGAGTGGGTGCATCCGATGAAGCGCCCTTCGCAAACACGCAGCGCGCATCCACATTGGGCAGGTGAGCTGGTATCGGCACGGTGTAGCGGAAGCTTTAATGGCTTCTTGCAGCGGCGCATTATTGCCGCTGGTTCTCTGTGATACCTTTTGAATTAACCTTGACTGGACGGGGCTGACAAGAAGTGCTCAGCCGCCATCACGCCCACACGTGGCGCAAGCTGAGGCACAAAACCCATTTGGTCGAGCACATCACGTTGCAGGTCGATGCCCGGTGCAATTTCAAATAACTCCACGCCTTGCGGCGTCAATCTGAAACTGGCACGCTCGGTCAAATACAGCACCTGCTGTCCACGCAACAACGACTGTGCACCGCTGAAGGTGATTTGCTCCACCTGCGGCACCAGTTTTTTCACCGCCCCTTGTTGCAGCACACGCATCTGCCCATCACCCGTTTGCAAGCGCACGCCCTTGGCGGCCAAGGTGCCGCAAAACACCACCTTGCGCGCGTTTTGCGCGATGTCGATGAAGCCGCCCGGCCCCACCGTCAAGCCCCCTAAGCGCGACACGTTGACGTTGCCCTGGGCATCGAACTCGCCAAAGCCCAAGAAGGCAATGTCCAAACCGCCCCCGGCGTAAAAGTCGAACTGGGTGGCTGCGTCGAGCATGGCGCTGGCGTTGCGGGCATAGCCAAACAGCACGCCGTCGAGCAAGGTGCCGCCGTAGGTGCCGTGTTCAATGGTTTGGTAGATGCTGTGCATCTCGCCGCGTGCCGACAGCAGCTTGGCCACGGCGTCGGGCACGCCCACACCGTAATTGACCACCGGACGTTCTTTGTCAGTGTTGAAGAGTTCCAGCGCCGCACGGCGCGCAATGGCTTGGCGTTCGCTGAACTGCTTGGCCGCTTGCGCTTGTTCAGCGGCTTGGTCGGCCGCTTCGCTGCTCAAGCGGGCCTGGCCGTGCAGCTCGCCACTTAGCGCGGGGTCGAAAGGTATGCCGTAGCTGGTGCGCTGGTCCGGGTCGACCACGATGGCATCGACCCAGGCCGCCGGGATGCGCACCTCACGCGCTTTGAGGGCACCGCGTGGCAAGCGTTCTTTGACTTGCACAATGACTTTGCCACCGCTGTTGCGTGCGGCCAAGGCCAAAGACTGCGAATCTAGGTTGGCCGCCTCGTGCTCGAAGCTGATGTTGCCGTCTTCGTCGGCTGCACTGGCGCGCACCAAGGCCACATGGATGGGAAAGGGTTTGTAGCGCAGGTACTCGCGCCCATCCATCTGCACCACTTCGCTCAGGTCTTCTTGGGCGCTAGCGTTCATCTTGCCGCCGCCCAAGCGTGGGTCACACACGGTGCCCAAACCCACGTGGGTGAACAAGCCGGGGCGACCCGCGCCGATTTCGCGCAGCAGTTGCGACGACACGCCACCGGGCAAGATGTAGGCCTCGATCTTTTCGGCCTCGGCCAGTTGTTGCATGGCGGGTGACCACACCCAGTGCCCGCCCACCACGCGCTGGACCAAGCCCTCGTGGGCAAAGCAGTTCATGCCTTTGGTGTGTTTGTCGCCAATGCCCAAGGCGTGGATGACGGTCAGGCGTTGGGGATGTTGGGTGTGCAGATAGCGTGCTTGCACCGCTTCAAACAAACAGCTGGCCTCCATCAAGCCGCCACCACCGCCCATCAGGCCCACGGTGTCGCCGTCGCGAATCAAAGCCACCGCGTCGGCGGCCGACATGAACTTGCTCATGCTGTGTGCCTTTGCTTATTTGTTCAATTCAAACAAGGCGTCGCCTTGTTTCATGACGCGTTTGGCAATGACGGTGCGGTGAATTTCGCTGGTGCCGTCAAAGATGCGGTAAATGCGTGCGTCGCGGTAATAACGCTCAATCGGCAGTTCCTTGCAAAAGCCCATGCCACCAAACACCTGCACCGCGCGGTCCACCACACGGCCCAAAGTTTCTGCCGCGTGCACCTTGACCATGGCGATGTGGTCGCGCGCGTCCATTTTTTGGTCCAACATCCAAGCGGCGTGCAACACCATCCAGCGCGCCGCGTTGATCTCGATCACGCTGTCGGCCAGCATCTGCTGCACCATCTGGAAGTCGCCAATGGCTTGGCCAAACTGTTTGCGCTGCTTGGCGTAGTCGACCATCAGCGACAGCACGTGGCTGGCTTTGCCCACCGCACGCGCCCCCACTTGCGCCAAGCGCACCTGGCCCAACACGCCCATGGCCATCTTGAAGCCCTGGCCTTGCTGGCCCAGCATGGCGATGGGTTCCAAGGGCACGTTGTCAAACCACAGTTCCATGTGCGGTGTGCCGCGCAAGCCCATCATTTTTTGGTCTTTGCCCACGGTGAAACCTGGCAGGCCTTTGTCCACCGCGAAGAGCGAGATTTCTTTGTCGCCGGTTTTGGCCGAGACCAGAAAAAAGTCGGACACCTCGCCATCGCTGATGAAGTGCTTGGCGCCGTTGAGCACCCAACCGGTGGCTGTTTTCTCGGCTCGGGTTTTGATGCCCTGGGCGTCCGAGCCTGCACCAGGCTCGGTGATGGCAATGGCGCACACCCGCTCGCCGCGCACACAAGGGGTGAGCCAGCGCTCAACCTGCTCGCCCTCACAGGCCAGCAGGGCTTCGTACACATTGCCAAAGGCACGGCGAATCAAGATGTCGCTGGTGTGGCCAAACTGTTCTTCGCACAGCATGCGGTCCACCGCGCTCAAACCACCGCCGCCCAAGTGCTCGGGCATGTTGAGGGCATACAGCCCCAGGGCCTTGCTTTTGGCGTGGATGGCTTGGGCCACCTCGGGCGCCAGAAAGCCCTGGTCTTCCACCTGCTGTTCGAGCGGGTGCAGTTCTTCGGCGATGAAGCGACGGAGGGTGTCGATCATCATTTTTTGTTCGTCGTTGAGGGCGAAATCCATGGGGTCTCCAGATCAAATCAAAGGTCGAGCAAGGCGCGGCTGGCCGCCAAGGCTTGGCCTGACCAGGCCAAGTCGCCCACCGCGCGGGCACGCACGTGGTGGGGCACTTCCACGCTGATGGGCAGGTCTGGCGGCAAGGCCTGAAACAGAGCGCGCAAATCAATCGCCCCTTCACCGGGCAGCCAGCGCTCGCAGCGGGCGGTGTGGATCATGTCGTCCACACTCAAGTCGGTGCTGCCCTGGGCGTTGGTGGTGGGGGCGTCGCAAATTTGGGCGTAGTGCAGCAGCTCGCGCGGCAGCGCGGCAATGTCGGCCAAGGAGGTGTCGGAGCGGGCCACATGCAGCGCGTCCACCAAGATGCCCGCGTTGGACGGGCGCCCTGCGGCGGTGACCACCTGCAAGGCTTCGCGGGCGTGACGCACCGCCGTCCAGGGCATGAACTCCAAATCGGCCGTCATGCCGTAAGGCTGCATGAGCGCGCACAACTGGGCGTAGTGGTCGCTCAAGCGGTTCAAGTCGGGGTCGTCACCGGCGACCAACACCGCACGCGCTTTCAACTCGGCACCCACTTCGAGCAAGGGCAGGTAATGGTTGGGGTCAAACCCAGGGCCGATGCGGATGATCTCTAAATCAAACACGCCCACGCCGCTGTCGGCCAAGCGCGCCTGGCATTCGCGCAACACAGCTTTGTCACCCAGCAAACGCTGGTGTGGACCGCCCGGTGCGTTGGGCAACAAGCGCAAGCCCACGAAGTGGTAGCCCAACTGCCCAGCATGGGCAATGGCGTCGGGTGCGGTGGAAGCCTCGGCCGTGAGGTAGGCCTGTGAATAGATGCGTGACATGGCAAGCCCTCAGGTTTATTTCAAAGGCGATACCGCCGTAGGCATGGCAATGGCCGAGGTCATGGCGGTGGTCAGCCATGCAGGCCCGCCCTTAGGTGGCCAAATGCCTTGGGCCACCGAATCGGCGCGGGCTTTGGAGCGAGCATCCAGCGAGGGGTAGGCCCAGATATTGGTGAAGCGCAGCGGACCATCCAAAGCCACCATGGCCACCACGCAGGGCGAGAGTTTGTCGCGCGCGGGCACGGCTTGCTCCCACAAGTCGATGGTGGGTTGCACACCACCCGGCTTGATGCCGTAGGTGCGAATTTCATACACCGGGCCATGAATGCCGCTCTCGGCGCTGGGGCGCACCGGCTTCATCCATGGGAAGCCCTGGTAGCTGTGTTGCTCCAACGATTGAAAAATGTCGCCACAGCCAAAGGGGCTGGCATTGAGCTGGGTGCGCTCGCGCTCGGCCTGCAAACTGGCCAAGTCATGAAAACCACGCAGCACCACCATTTGGTTCAAGGTGCCGATGTCGGTGAACCAGCAGCCCAACAACTCGCCCTGCCCTTGGGCGGCAAAGGTTTCGACATTTTTAGCAGCTTGGGCCGCAGTGCCAAACGGCAGGGTCAGGGTGGCGAGTTCGTAATACATGGAGGTCCTTTTGAAAAATGTGTGGTGAAGCGGTTGGGCCGCCGCGTGGTGGGCGGCGATGTAGCCAAAGGTCATGGCGGGGCCGAGGGTGATGCCGCCACTGGGGTAGTGGCCGCCCATGATGCTGTTCATGTCGTTGCCGCCGGCATACAAGCCCGCAATGGCTTGGCCTTGGGCGTTGAGCACCTGGGCGTGTGCGTTGCAACGCAAGCCGGCAAAGGTGCCCAGACTGCCCGCCACCACGCGCACGGCGTAGAAAGGCCCCTGTTGCAGCGGTGCCATGCAGGGGTTGGGGCCAGTGTGCGTGGCGTCGCCCTGGATGCGGTTGTAGGGCGTTTCACCTTTGCCAAACTCGGCGTCGCTGCCGGTGTGGGCCATCACGTTGTAGCGCGCCACAGTGGCTTGCAAGGTATCGGCCTGAATGCCACAACGCTCGGCCAGTTCTTGCAAGGTGGCACCGCGTTGCAAGTAGCCATTGGCCAACCACTTAGCCAACGGCATAGGAGCCGGTTTGACTGCGCCCAAGCCCCAGCGGCGGATGAAGCGGTGGTCACACAGCAGCCACGCTTGCACAGGCTCGCCCGCTGGCAAAGCCTGAATCAGACTTTGCATGAAGTCGTGGTACGCGTCGGCCTCGTTGGTAAAACGTTGGCCCAAGCGCGTGACCGCCATCAGCCCGGGCTTGGCACGTTCAATCAAATGTGGAAAGTGGGTGACGCTGCCATCTGCCTGGGGCACGAGGGACACCGGTGCCAGGGCCGCCGCTTGGCGCAAGTCCTGGGCCACCACGCCACCCGCGGTTTCGCCCAAGCGCAAACCGTCGCCGGTGTTGCCACGCGAGGCGGCTGAGAAATGCGCGTCGCCTTGCGGATCGTGTGGCAACAAGGCGCGTTTGCGTTCAGGGTCGTGGGGAAAGCCGCCCGTGGCCAACACCACCCCGCGTCGCGCGTGCACCCGCTGCTCGCCTTGCGGCGTGCGCACCACGGCGCCGCACACACGGACAGCGTCGCCCTGCCCTTGCGTGAGCAAACGCACCGCAGGGCTGTTGACGCGCAGGTCTACGCCTGCATCGAGCGCCGACTTGGCCAAGGCAGCGATCAAGGCGTTGCCGTTGACCAACTGCATGCCCCGGCCATGCCAGAGCAGGTCACGGACATGGCGCACAACGCGGCGGGTGACGTGGGCGAATGAGGACCAACTGCGCAGGCTGTTGAAGAAATGCCGCAGGTCAGCGCCCGACGCAATGCCCATGCCCCACAGCGTGGTCTCATACAACGGGGGTTTGAGTTGCGCGATGTGCTCACCCAGCGCACGCCCATCAAAGGGCGCGGCACACACCGAGCGGCCACCGGTGGCCGCGTCGGGGCTGCGGCCATGGAAGTCGGGAATGCTGTTGCCATCGACAAACTGCAAGGCGGTGTGCTGCTGAAAGAAACGCACCATGTTCGGGGCCTGGGTCAAAAAGGCCAAGGCACGCGCCTCGTCAAACTGCGCGCCCAGTTCATGGCGCAGGTAGGACAGCGGTTTTTCCAAAGGCTCGGCGATGCCAGCGGCCAGCGCCAGAGGGTTGCTTGGAATCCACATCCAGCCACCCGACCAAGCGGTGGTGCCGCCGAACTGCGGGTCTTTCTCGACCACGATGACTTTGAGCCCCAAATGCGCCGCCGTCACAGCGGCAGACAGCGCGCCCGCACCCGAGCCCACGACCAACAGGTCACAGCTGGAGCTCGCCTCTGCGAAGGGCTGTGCGCACGACATGGGGCTCAAGGGGCGTAGATCGGTTGGCGATCTTTCGCCGAAGCCCGTTGGTTGAAGAAGGGCGACGCCCCACTGGCCGCGGCCAATTGCGCCGCGAACGATTGCAGCTCGTCCCCCAAAGCCAGCATGCGCGCTTCGGTGAAGCGCACCGTGGGACCCGCGATGGTCAAGATGCCCATGGGCGGCTGGCCGTTCAGGCACACGGGCGCGGCCATGGCGTTCAAGCCCGCGGTGAAGGTTTCTTGCGTCAGGCTGTAGCCACGTGCGCGTGCCGCGTGCAGCGCTTCCAACACAGCGTGCAAGCTGGTGGGCGCGTTGGGGCCGTAGTCGTCGGGCATCCCCAAGCCTTGCTTGGAGACCAAGGCCAAAGCCGCGTCGTCTGGCAGCGCCATGAGCCAGGCCAAGCCCGAGGCCGAACAGCTCAAGCGGGCGTCGTTGCCCATGTCGGGGTCGTAACGCAGGCCTTGACGCGCACCTTGGGCACGGGCCACCCAGGTCAGCCGCTCGCCGTCGACCACCGACAAACGCACCAACTCACCCGAAATCTCGGCCAAGCGGTCGAGCAGGGGCTGGGCCACGTCGACGATGCCGGTGTTGCTCAAAAAGCTCAGACCCATCGACACCAGCTTGGTGGTGAGCACGTAGTCGCCGTGGTCGCGGGTTTGGCGCACATAGCCACAGCGGATCAGATCGGCCAGCAAGCGGTGCACCGCGCTGCGCGGGATATTGAGCTGGTCGGCCATGGCCGCCAGCTCCATGCCTTCGCCATGGGCGCTGAGCAGCTCCAGCAAGCCGAGGGTTCGTTCGAGGACACCGTTCATCGTTGTGCAACCGTTCTGGGGTGGGGATTGGCGGGCAGTCTAGCTATTTTCAGAATTAAATTCAATAGTTGAATGGTATTCCACTTTTAACTATGATCAGGCTGTTTCTAATTTTTGAGTTCAGACATGCTCGACAACTTCAGTGGTGCCACCCGGGTGTACTTCATCGTGGGTGACCCGATTGCCCAAGTCAAATCGCCCTTCGGCGTGACCCAGGCGTTTGAGCAAGCCGGTCGCGATGCGGTGTGCGTGCCAGCCCATGTGGCCACCGCCGATTTGCCGGCTTGGCTGGACGGTGTGTCCAAGTCACGCAATGTGGATGGCGTGATCGTGACGGTGCCACACAAGTTTGACTGCTACAGCCTGTGCACCACGGCCTCGCCGCGTGCCGAGTTTTTGAAAACCGTGAACACCATGCGCCGCCTTGCCGACGGCAGTTGGCACGGCGACATGTTCGATGGCCTGGGCTATGTGCAAGCGATGCGCTTGAAAGGCTGCGCGCCCGAGGGCCAAAAGGCTTTGCTGGTGGGCGCAGGAGGCGCTGGATCGGCCATTGCCCATGCTTTGGTGATGGCGGGTGTGCGCGAACTGGCCATCCACGACCCCGACACCAAGAGGCGCGACACCTTGGTGGCACGCCTGGCCAGCTTGGGAACAGCCCATGTGACAGCAGGCAGCCCCGATCCGGCGGGCTTTGACATCGCCATCAACGCCACGCCCATCGGCATGGCAAGTACCGACCCCTTGCCCCTGGATGTGCAAGGCCTCAGTCGCGACACGTTGGTGGGCTGTGTGATCACCGCCCCGGCCGTGACGCCGCTCATTGACGCCGCACGCGCCTTGGGCTGCCGCACCCTGACGGGTGCTGACATGTTTGCGCAAGTGCGCGATTTGATGGTGCAATTTTTGTTGGAAAGCACACCCACACCATGAGTACCTGGTCTCCTAGCACCCCACCCAACACCCAGCTCGACCAACTCAGCGAGGACGCCAGCGTGGATGTGCTGGTCATCGGTGCTGGCGGGGCGGGCATGTCATCGGCCCTGTTTGCGGCGCTCCAAGGCGCACGCGTGCTGTTGGTGGAAAGCACCGAGTACGTGGGCGGCACCACCGCGTTGTCGGCCGGCACCAGCTGGGTTCCTGGCACCGCCAAGGGCTTGGCCGTGGAGCCTGGCGACACGCTTGAACGTGCCAAAACCTTTTTGAACCATGCGGTGGGCGACAAGGCCGACGCGGCCCTGCGCAACGCCTTTGTGGACCATGGCGCGAAAGCCGTGGCTACCTTAGAGGCCCACACCGAGGTGCAGTACCAAGTGCGCACACTGCACCCGGACTATCTGTCGGAGTTGGAGGGCTCGGTGTTGCGCGGCCGCGCGATTGAACCCATGCCGTTTGACGGACGCCGCTTAGGCGCGGCCTTGAAGCTGATTCGCCCGCCGATTCCTGAATTCACCGTGCTCGGCGGCATGATGGTGGACCGCGACGACATTGGCCACTTGCTCAAACTTGGCCAGTCGTGGACATCGTTCAAATACGCCACCCGCATCATCGTGCGCCACGCGTTGGACAAACTGCTGTGGGGACGTGGCACACGCTTGGTGATGGGCAACGCCTTGATCGCACGGCTGCTGTATTCGCTGCTGCAACGCGGGGTGACGATCGTGACAAACACCCAGGTGGAACGCTTGGTCAAAGAAGGCGATGCCGTGCAAGCGGTGGTGCTGCGCCAAGGCGATGTGCAACGCACGGTGCGCGTGAGGGGCGGTGTGGTGATGGCCAGTGGTGGCTTCAACCGACATCCGCAAAAACGCGGCGAAATGTTGCCCGGTGCCGATGTGCGTTGGTGCCCCGGTGCACCGGGCCACACCGGCTCGGCGCAAGACTTGGCATTGGCTGCGGGTGCGTGCTTTGGCACGGGCGGCATGAGCCATGCGTTTTGGGCCCCGGTGTCGACGCGCCAACGCGCCGATGGCAGCACCGCCGTGTTTCCCCACTTTGTGATGGACCGAGGCAAGCCTGGCATGGTGACGGTGAACCAAGCGGGCGAGCGATTTGTGAACGAATCCACCTCGTACCACCTGTTTGGCATGGCCATGCAGCAAGCCCACCCACACGCGCCCAGCGTGCCAGCCTGGTTGCTGGCCGACGCCGCAGCCTTGAAGCGCTATGGCATGGGCATGGTGCGCCCAGGTGGTGGTGGCCTGGCACCGTTCTTGGCCGATGGGTATTTGACGCAAGCCCACAGCTTGAGCGAGTTGGCACAAAAACTCGGCATGAACCCAGGCACGCTGGAAGCCACGGTGCGCGAATTCAATGCCATGGCAAGCCAAGGCACAGACACCGCGTTTGGACGCGGCACCACCGATTACCAACGCGCCAACGGCGACGCCACCTGGGACGGCCCCAACCCCTGTTTGGGCCCGCTCACGCAAGCGCCGTTTTATGCCGTGCGTTTGTACCCGGGTGACATTGGTGCGGCCACGGGTTTACGCACCGATGGGCATGGCCGTGCGCTGGACGCCCAAGGCATGCCCATTGCGGGCTTGTACGCCTGTGGCAACGACATGCACTCGATCATGGGCGGGGCCTATCCGGGCCCTGGCATCACCATCGGCCCGGGCTTGACCTTTGGCTATTTGGCCGCCGAGCACGCGGTGGCACGCGCACGCGGCGCGTAAACAACATCACACGTCAACATGCACGCAGGCCATGCCCCATGTGCGTGTGCCCTGCAATGCCTGAGCATGGAAAGATGACCGCCCGAGGCACATCACAAAGCCTGCGCAAGCAGGCCGCACTTACAATGGTCGTCTTCTTTAACGGCCTCTGGATGAACCCCATGAAACGCTGCACTTGTCCCCTCGGGGAGGCTCACGCATGAGCCGCAAAGTCTTTATCAAAACCTTCGGTTGCCAAATGAACGAGTACGACTCGGACAAGATGGCGGATGTGCTTGGGCAGTCCGATGGCTACGAAAAAACCGACGACCCCGAACTGGCCGACTTGATTGTGTTCAACACCTGCTCGGTGCGCGAGAAAGCGCAAGAGAAGGTGTTTTCTGACCTGGGCCGGGTGCAACACCTCAAGGCCAAAGGCGTCAAGATTGCCGTGGGTGGCTGCGTGGCCAGCCAAGAGGGGGACGCCATCATTGCGCGCGCGCCTTATGTGGATGTGGTGTTTGGCCCGCAAACCCTGCACCGCTTGCCCGAGCTGTTGAACCAGCGCGAGTCGCAGATGCGGCCCCAGGTGGACATCAGTTTTCCAGAGATTGAAAAGTTCGACCACTTGCCCCCCGCACGGGTGGAAGGCGGCAGCGCCTTTGTGAGCATCATGGAAGGCTGCAGCAAATATTGCAGCTACTGCGTGGTGCCCTACACCCGTGGCGAAGAGGTGAGCCGCCCGTTTGACGATGTGCTGGTGGAAGTGGCGGGCTTGGCTGCACAAGGCGTGAAAGAAATCACGCTGCTGGGCCAAAACGTCAATGCCTACCGGGGCGTGATGGGTGGCACGGCTGAGATCGCCGACTTTGCTCTGCTGATTGAATATGTGGCTGAAATTCCAGGCGTGGAGCGCATCCGCTACACGACCAGTCACCCGAATGAATTCACACAGCGCTTGATCGATGTGTACGCCAAGGTGCCCAAGCTGGTGAGCCATTTGCACTTGCCCGTGCAGCACGGCAGCGACCGCATTTTGATGGCCATGAAACGCGGCTACACCGCCATGGAATACAAGAGCACGGTGCGCAAACTGCGCGCCATCCGCCCTGACATGGCGATGAGCAGCGACTTTATTGTGGGCTTTCCCGGTGAGACCGAGGAAGACCATCAAAAGCTGATCAAGCTCATGCACGATGTGTATTACGACAACTCGTTCAGCTTCATCTTCAGTCCACGTCCCGGCACACCGGCCGCCAATTTGCACGACGACACACCGCACAGCGTGAAGCTGCGCCGCTTGCAAGAGGTGCAAAAAATCATCGACGACAACGTGCGCGCCATCAACGTGCAGCGCGTGGGCTCGACCCAACGCATCATGGTGGAAGGCTGGTCACGCAAAGATGCCACCGAGCTGATGGGCCGCACCGAGTGCAACCGCATCGTCAACTTTGCAGGCGGCCCCAACTCGGAACGCTTGCTGGGACAGATGATTGATGTGACGATCAGCGAAGCCTACCCGCACTCGCTGCGTGGACAGGTGTTGGTCAAAGAAACGGTTTGAAGCGCGAATCAATCAGGAAAGGTGCCTATGCGACCCTCGCTCGTACTTGCCCGCCATCGACAAGCCATGCATGAAGCGGCAAGCCGCTTTCGCGTTGCGAACCTGCGCATCTTCGGCTCGGTGCTCAGCGGGACTGACCAAGACGGCAGTGACTTGGACCTGTTGGTCGACGCACTGCCTGGTGCCACACTGTTTGACTTAGGCGGACTACAAGATGAACTCGAATCGCTGCTGGGCATTCGTGTCGATTTGTTGACCCCTGCTGACCTGCCCTCCAAGTTTCGGGCTCAAGTACTTGCTCAGGCGCAGCCGGTATGAGCGAGAACCGACTTGCCGACTACCTTGACCATATGCAGCAAGCTGCGACAGATGCTTGCATCTTTGTTGAAGGTATGGGGAAAGCAGATTTCCTAGAGGACAAACGCACACAGCAAGCGGTCATCATGAGCCTCATCATCGTTGGCGAAGCCGCAACAAAGGTGATGGACGGCTATACCGAGTTCACAGAGACGCATACGCAAGTGCCATGGCGCAGCATGCGAGGCATGCGCAACCGCATCGCTCATGGCTACTTTGATATCAACCTTGATGTGGTGTGGGACACCTTGCAAACAGCGCTGCCTGAGTTGTTGCAGCACTTGCATGCTGTGCGTCAGCAAGCGCGCGACGCCCCCAACCCTTGAAGACACATCACCACGTCGGGGTGTACCCCGTGTCTTTCAAATAACGCAGGTAGTCGCCGTGCGGGATCGGCACACAGCCTTCTAGGCTGCGGTTGTACACATAGGTCCACGCTTGCAAGCGGCGGCCATCGCTCAGGTCAACCACCACACGTTCGCGCAGGTATTCGCAACGCTCGGGGTGTTCAGGCTGGTAGGACTCCACCTCGTCCAAGCGCGCCAGCATGACGTCGTCCACCTCAAACACTTGGCCATGCACTTGGCCTGCACCGCCCACCAGCGCGGGGTAAGCGCCCAAGTCAAACAAACTGCCTGGCACCTGCGCAGCGCCCACAGGGCGCGCGCCTTGCATCACCTCATGGCGACACAAGCCAGGCAACAAGGTGCCGTACACAAACAACAGATACGTCATGGGCGTATTGTGCTGTCGCCCACGTGCACGCGGGCTGTGCCAAGTCAAAAAAGACGCAGCGCCTGCGTTGTATAAAGAGCGCATACCAAGACACAGAGGCAAGCCATGAAAGCAGAACTCAACGAGCGCGTCACGCGCATTGGCCCGGGCACACCGTGTGGCGATGTGATGCGCCACTACTGGCAACCGGTGGCGCTGGTGGACGAGTTCAACCCCGCACTCGACCCACGCATGGGCGTTCGCCCGGTGAAAGCCGTACGGGTGTTGGGACAAGACTTGGTGTTGTTCAAAAACGCG
The DNA here is from genome assembly GCF_003063395.1 of Limnohabitans sp. JirII-29. Classification (NCBI taxonomy): domain Bacteria; kingdom Pseudomonadati; phylum Pseudomonadota; class Betaproteobacteria; order Burkholderiales; family Comamonadaceae; genus Limnohabitans; species Limnohabitans sp. JirII-29. The sequence continues at coordinate 348,526 of NZ_NESB01000002.1, read as the reverse complement.
CAAGGCGTGTTTGGCTTGCTCGACCGTGACTGCCCACACCGGGGCGCAGACCTGGCGTTTGCACGCAACGAGGGTGACGGCCTGCGCTGCCCGTTTCACGGCTGGAAATTTGATGTGACCGGCCAATGCACCGAGACCCCGGCCGAGCCCACGGGCAGCAAGCTGTGCGCGCATGTGAAGCAACGCAGCTACCCGTTGGTGGAGCGCAGCGGCATTTTGTTTGGCTGGTTCGGACCGAAAGACAGCACGCCCCCGCCATTTCCAGCGCTCGACTGTTTCACCGCCCCCCACAGCCACACCTTTGCTTTCAAAGGTTTGTGGCAGTGCAACTGGTTGCAGGCATTTGAGGTGGGGGTGGACCCCGCGCATGCCTCGTTCTTGCACCGGTTTTTCAACGACGAGTCGCTGGACGACACCTATGGCAAACAGTTTCGCGGTGCCAGCGCTGGTGAGATTGAGGGGCAGCGCTGGCCGATGACCCGGGTGATGCGCGAGTTCGATCAACCCCAGATCAGTGTGGAGGCCATGCCGTTTGGCATGCGCCTGACCAGCTTGCGCCCGATGACCGAGGCCTTGACCCATGTGCGGGTGACGAATGCGATTTTTCCGCACACGTTTGTGATTCCGCTCTCCGAGACCATGACCATCACCCAGATGCATGTGCCGGTGGATGACACGCACACGTATTGGTATTCGGTGTTCACTAGTTTTGAGGGCCCGGTCGACAAAGAGGCCATGCGCAACCAACGTTTGCAAGCGATTGATTTGCCCGACTACACACCCAAATCAGGCCGCCACAACCAGTGGGGATTTGACCCGCAAGAACAAATGACGCGCACGTACTTAGGCATGGGCGAGAACGACATCAATGTGCATGACCAGTGGGCCTGCGAAAGCATGGGCCCGATTCAAGACCGCACCCGCGAGCACCTGGGCACCAGCGACAAAGCCATCATGGCCAACCGCCGCACGCTGTTGCAAGCGATTGACGATGTGGCTGCGGGCAAGATGCCGCCTGGCTTGGCGCAAGCCGAGGTGGCCAGCCAACGCATCGGCCCCGACACCGTGGACGGCATTGCCCCCGCGCACGACTGGCAAGCGTGGTGGCAGCACGCCGTAGAGGCCAAGCGTGCCGGCGCGCCTTGGCCTGCGGCACTGACCGCAGTCTCCACCGACGCCGAAAACCTTCATCCTCAGGTGAACGCATGAGCAGCTTTGCCACACGCTGTGGCTTAGACACACCAGCATGGCAAGCGGCGGTGGCCCGCACCACGCAACTGCTGCGCGCCAGCGACATCGAGCTGGTGCGTTTGGCCTGGTGCGATGTGCACGGCGTGACACGCTGCAAAACCTTGGTGACCGAAGCCGCCATTGACGCACTGCACAACGGGGTGGGCATGGTGAGCACCTTGCTGCTCAAAGACACCTCGGACCGTACCGCGTTCAAGGTGTTTGAAGCCAGCATCAGCAATGAGTTGCCGGGCTTTGAATTTGCGAGCAATTTGCTGCTGATGCCCGACCCACACAGCCTGCACATCTTGCCGTGGGTGGACAACACCGCTTGGCTGCAATGCCAGCCTTGGTTCCCCAACGCACAGCCTGTGGCGCTGGACAGCCGCTACCAATTGCAAAGCGCACTCGCACGTTTGGCTGAGCAGGGTTTAGGGCTGAAGTGCGGCCTGGAAATTGAATTTCACATTTACCGTTTGCAAGACGCCACGCACGGCAAAGACCTTGACCCCGACTTGGCCGCCTGGCCAGGCCGTGCGCCAGCAGTGAGCATGATTCACCCGGGCTACCGCCTGCTGTCCGAACACGACATGGACCAATGTGAGGAGCCGCTGCGCATCGTGCAGCGCACCGCACAAGGCTTGGGGCTGCCTTTGTTGTCGCTGGAAATTGAGTTCGGGCCCAGCCAAGTGGAAGCGGTGTTCAGTGCCACCGACGCTCTGACGGCTGCCGACAACATGGTGCTGTTTCGCAATGCCGTGCGCCAAGCCCTGCGGCGTGCGGGCTACCACGCGACCTTCATGTGTCGCCCACCGTTTCAACACATCATGTCCAGCGGTTGGCATTTGCACCAGTCCTTGGTCGAGCTTGACAGTGGCCGCAATGCGCTGATGCGCGACGCGGCTGTGCCCCACACCCAAGCGCAAGACGCCCGCCACACGCTGTCAGACTTGGGGGCGCACTATTTGGCGGGTTTGCTGGACCATGCCCAAGGCAGCACGCTGCTGTGCACGCCCACGGCCAATGGCTACGGACGTTTTCAGCCCAATGCGCTGGCCCCACAGTCCATTGTGTGGGGACGCGACAACCGAGGCGCCATGTTGCGCGTGATTGGCCAGGCGGGCGACCCTGCCACACGGATTGAAAACCGTTTGGGCGAACCCGCTGCCAACCCCTATCTGTACATGGCCTCGCAAATTCACGCGGGCTTGGCAGGCATGGCGCAACAACGCATGCCACCGCTGGCCACAGAAGCGCCTTATCAAACGCCAGACGGCGACGACACAGGCCGCACACGCATTCCCAGCCATTTGGGCGAGGCCTTGAATGCCTTTCAAGCCGATGCGGCCATGGCGCAAGGATTTGGCGATGCGTTTGTGCGCTACTACAGCCGCATCAAGCAAGCGGAGCAGCAACGCTTTGAAGCGGCCGAAGACACTTTGGAGTTTCAGCGGCGAGAATATTTCGCTCGCATCTGACAGCACGCACAAGGACAATTTTTATGATTCGCATCACCCTCTTCAACCATGCCCAAGACACGCAAGGCACCACCATCGAGGCCAAGCCAGGGCACAGCTTGATGAAAGCGGCTGTGTCAGCCGATATCGACGGCGTGGCCGCCGACTGTGGCGGCACCCTGACCTGCGCCACTTGCCATGTGATGGTGCGCGAACCCTGGCTGAGCCAGTTGCCCGCCATGAGCGACGACGAAGACGGCATGCTCGACTTTGCCGCCTGCACACGCCAAGCCAACAGCCGTTTGTCGTGTCAGATCACGCTGACTGAGGCGATGGACGGGATGCAGGTGGATTTGCCGGCCAGCCAGTACTGACCGGCCAGCGTGTGCTGCTGGCCACATCAGCAGTCACCAGACCAGCGCTTGAGGGTGTGGTGCTTTAGCGCATGCCGGGAAAGCCGCCCCCGCCCATGCCGGGCATGCCTTTCATGCCACCCATGCGCTTCATCATCTTCATGAGGCCACCGCCGCGCATTTTTTTCATCATGTCTTGCATTTGCTCAAACTCTTTGAGCAAGCGGTTGACGTCTTGCACTTGAACACCGGCACCAGCGGCAATACGGCGCTTGCGTGTGGCTTTGATGAGGTCGGGTTTGCGGCGCTCCAGCGCGGTCATGCTGTGGATGATGCCCTGCTTGCGACCGATGTCTTTCTCGGCGCGGGTCATGTCGACTTCGCTGGCTTTGGCCGCCATCTGTGTGGGCAGTTTGTCCATCAAGCTCGACAAGCCGCCCATGGATCGCATTTGCTGAATTTGGGCCAAGAAGTCGTTCAAGTCAAAGGCGTCACCGCGCTTGACTTTATCGGCCAGCTTTTGCGCGGCCTCCATGTCGACACCGGCAGTGACTTGCTCGACCAAGGCCAAGATGTCACCCATGCCCAAGACGCGACCTGCGTGGCGTTGGGCATCGAAGAGTTCCAGGCCATCGAGTTTTTCGCTGGTACCCGCAAATTTGATGGGCGCGCCGGTGATTTGGCGCACCGACAAGGCCGCGCCACCGCGTGAGTCACCATCGAGTTTGGTCAACACAATGCCAGTGAGTGGCAAAGCCTCTTTGAAGGCTTTGGCGGTGTTGATGGCGTCTTGACCTTGCATGGCATCGACCACAAACAAGGTCTCCACCGGGTTGAGCACGCGATGCAAGGTCTTGATTTCTTGCATCAACGCTTCGTCAATGGCCAAGCGGCCAGCAGTGTCAACTAGTAGCACGTCAAAGTAATGTTTGCGCGCGTAGTCGAGCGCCGCACGCGCGATGTCTGCGGGTTTCTGATCGGGGGTGCTAGGGAACCACTCAGCACCGGCTTGTGCCGTCACTGTTTTCAACTGCTCGATGGCGGCTGGACGGTACACGTCGCCCGAGACGGTGAGCACTTTCTTTTTACGCTGATTGATGAGCCAACGTGCGAGTTTGGCAGTGGTGGTGGTTTTACCCGCGCCCTGCAAGCCCGCCATCAGGATGACGGCTGGCGGTTGTGCTGCCAAGTTGAGATCGCTCACACCCTCGCCCATGGTGGCCGCCAGCTCTTGGTTGACGATGGCGACCAAGGCTTGGCCCGGTTGCAATGAGCCAATGACTTCTTGACCCAGGGCTTTTTCTTTCACGCGGGCAATGAAGTCACGCACCACGGGCAGGGCCACGTCGGCTTCGAGCAAGGCCATGCGCACCTCGCGCAACATGTCGGCCACGTTGCTTTCGGTGATGCGGGCCTGTCCGCTGATGTGTTTGACCAGGCGTGAGAGTTTGTCGGTGAGGGTGGAAGCCATCAATAGCCCCAAGGTGGGTTTGGTGTATGGGTCAAGCAAAACGCTAAACTTGCACCATGATTTTAGCCAGCGACGTCCCTCACAGCTTATGGCTTGGCCTGCCCACTGCGGCGGCCTATGCCTTGACGGCGCTGATGGGTCCGCGCATCGCCAGCTCAATCAGCCACCGCTTGTTGACCGTGCCATGGGTCTTGCATGGGCTCGGTTTGGTGTTTGCGCTGTTTGGCGCACAAGAGGGTTTTGCGCGTTTTGGTTTTGCCCCTGCTTTGTCGGTCACGGTTTGGTTGATGTTCACCTTTTATTTGTTGGAACAGCATTGGTTCCCACAGTTGCGCATCCGCTGGACACTGGCCGGCTTGGGGGCCGTGGTGGTGCTGTTGGCCGCTGTGTTTCCAGGATCGCCCTTGCACATGGCCGCATCGCCTTGGTTGCCGCTGCATTGGGCGCTGGGCATTGCGTCTTATGGTTTGTTTGCAGCCGCGGTGGTGCATGCATGGCTGATGACACGTGCCGAAAAAAACATGCGCTTAGGCGCCGACACCCACGTAGGACTGCCTCTGTTGACGCTGGAACGCTTGACGTTTCGCTTTGTCGCCGGCGGCTTTGCGTTGTTGACAGCTACCTTGGCTGCGGGCTGGTTGTTTGGCGACAGCTTGTATGGTGAACAAGCCGCCTGGCGCTGGAACCACAAAACGGTGTTCTCTGTGCTGTCATGGCTGACCTTTGCAGCACTGCTGATTGGCCGCAGCCGCTTTGGCTGGCGTGGCCGCACCGCCGTGCGCATGCTGTACATCGGTTCTGGCTTGTTGCTACTGGGCTATGCCGGTTCCCGCTTTGTGCTGGAAGTGGTGTTGGGCAGAAGCCTATGAAATACCTGATCTTGCTGGTGATGGTGTTGGGGGGCATCTGGTGGATTCGCCAGCAACGCCCGCAACACACGGAGACCAAAAAGTCGCGTCAACCCTCTGGTCCTCAAACGATGGTGACTTGCGCCCAATGTGGCGTACACCTGCCAGAAAGCGATGCGGTGCGAGGCCTGCAAGGTGTGTATTGCAGCGAAGCACATCGCCAGCAGGCGCAAGGTTGAGGGCCACACCTTGACGGTTGATACGCTGTGGCGCCAAGGCTGGTACCAGTTTGCCCGGCACATCCATTCACCCAACTTTGGGCCACGCCCACCAGGTGCTGAGGTGGATTTGGTGGTGGTCCATGCCATCAGCTTGCCGCCAGGGCAGTACGGTGGCCCCGAAGTGCAGGCCTTGTTCACCAATACCCTGGACTGGGACGCCCATCCTTACTTTGCGCAAATTCGTGGCATGGAGGTGTCGGCCCACTTCTTGATCCGGCGCAATGGTGACCTGGTGCAGTTTGTCAGTTGTGATGACCGGGCCTGGCATGCAGGACGCTCGCACTACCGGGGACGCGACGATTGCAACAACGACTCGATTGGGGTTGAACTCGAAGGCCTGGATGGCCAGCGTTTTGAAGAACCACAGTACGAAACGCTGGGGCACCTGACCACAGCCATCGCACAACACTATCCAATTGCACACATAGCGGGACACGAACACGTGGCGCCTGGGCGCAAACAAGACCCAGGTGCTGGCTTTGAGTGGCGGTTTTTGCAACAGTACTTGGGTTGGCCGGACAGGTGTTTTCCCGAAAATATTTTTCTTTCATCGACAGAAGAAAAAAAATCCTAAGCCCTTTCGCGTGCACCTGCGCTGTGCGCTGCTGATTCACCGTATTTCACATCCCATGTCTGCATGGGCATTGGCGCGTCAAACATGCCCCAAAGGCCCATAAATCAAGCGTTTCATTTGCACACCCGCATGCCGATTGGGCCCGGATTGCATGCGCCAAAAATGTACCTGGGGCTATGACACAACACCCGCCACAAGAAATCAATTTCTACACCTTAAAACACTACCCCTAGTGTCTTGAAGGGTGGTTCAACACCAGATATAGTGTGTCCTGTTGATGGCGCACTTTGCTACAAAGTGCGCATCCAAGGTACCTCAGGCAGACAAAACACGCACGCTGCCAAGACCACCAGCAACGTCTAGATATAACAAGGAAGAACACGTCATGCAAATCGCTGAAACTGCGGCATCTACTGCCAGCACAAGCCACCAATCGACACCTCAAGACAGGGTCGCTTCAGACAACGTCTCGATGTTGACGCACTACCAAATCATTCGCCGCAATGGCGCTGTGGTGCCATTCGAACCGGCCAAGATTGCGGTAGCGATGATGAAAGCGTTTTTGGCGGTGCATGGCACGCAAGGCGCGGCATCAGCCAGCGTACGCGAAGTGGTGGATTCACTCACGCAAGGTGTGGTGCGTGCGCTGATGCGCTCACGCCCAGGCGGTGGCACGTTCCATATTGAAGACGTGCAAGACCAGGTGGAGTTGGGCTTGATGCGCGGTGGTCATCACGAAATCGCGCGTGCGTATGTGCTGTACCGCGAGCGTCGTACCCAGGAACGTGCACATACCAAAGAACAACAAACTCCCGCCGTACCTGCGCTGCATGTGATCGATGGCGGACAACGTGTCCCCCTCGACCTGAACCATCTGCAAGGCTTGATCCATGACGCATGCACGGGCTTGGGCGCAGATGTCAAGCCCGAACCCATCATGGCAGAGACCATGCGCAACCTGTATGACGGTGTGCCTATGGACGAGGTGTACAAGGCCGCCATTTTGGCGACTCGTACGTTGATCGAAAAAGACCCTGACTACACCTATGCCACCGCACGTTTGTTGATGCACACCATCGTGCGCGAAGTGTTGGGCCAAGAAGTGGCTCACTCGGACATGGATCAACACTATGCCGACTACTTCCCACAATTCATCAAGAAGGGTGTGGACAACGACTTACTGGATGAGCGCCTGCTGCAATTTGATTTGAAGCGTTTGGGTCTGGCACTCAAAGCCGACCGTGACTTGAAGTTTGATTACCTGGGTCTGCAAACGCTGTATGACCGCTATTTCCTGCACGTGCGCAAACAACGCATTGAGCTGCCGCAAGCCTTCTTCATGCGCGTGGCCATGGGCTTGTCGCTGGACGAAATTGACCGTGAAGCCCGCGCCATTGAGTTCTACGAAGTTTTGTCATCGTTCGACTTCATGTCGAGTACCCCGACGCTGTTCAACAGCGGCACGTTGCGCTCACAGCTCTCTAGCTGCTACTTGACCACGGTGCCCGATCACTTGGACGGTATTTATGAGTCGATCAAAGAAAACGCCCTGCTGTCCAAATTTGCAGGCGGCTTGGGTAACGACTGGACACGTGTGCGTGCTTTGGGCAGCCACATCAAAGGCACCAATGGCGAGTCACAAGGTGTGGTGCCTTTCCTGAAGGTGGTCAATGACACCGCCGTGGCCGTCAACCAAGGTGGCAAACGCAAAGGTGCTGTGTGCACCTACTTGGAAACTTGGCACTTGGACATAGAAGAGTTCCTGGAACTGCGCAAAAACACCGGTGATGACCGCCGCCGCACCCACGACATGAACACGGCCAACTGGATTCCTGATTTGTTCATGCGTCGCGTGATGGAAAAGGGTGAGTGGACCTTGTTCTCCCCTTCTGATGTGCCTGATCTGCACGATCTGTTTGGCTCAGCGTTCGAGAAAGCCTATGTGGCTTACGAAGAAAAGGCACGCCGCGGCGAAATCAAACCTAGCAAAACAGTGCAAGCCACAGACATGTGGCGCAAGATGCTCTCCATGCTGTTTGAAACTGGCCATCCCTGGATCACTTTCAAAGATGCATGCAACGTGCGTTCACCCCAACAACATGCAGGCGTGGTGCACTCGTCCAACTTGTGTACAGAGATCACGCTCAACACCAGCGACACCGAAACAGCGGTGTGTAACCTGGGTTCGGTGAACCTGTCGCAGCACTTGAAAGACGGCCCCAACGGCAAAGAGCTCGACCACGACAAACTCAAACGCACCATCACAGTCGCCATGCGCATGCTCGACAACGTGATCGACATCAACTACTACGCAGTGAAAAAAGCGCGTGACTCCAACCTGCGCCACCGCCCCGTGGGCTTGGGCGTGATGTCATTCCAAGACAGCTTGTATGAAATGCGCATTCCTTACGCATCACAAGCGGCGGTGGAGTTTGCCGACACATCGATGGAAGCGATTTGCTACTACGCTTACTGGGCATCGACCGAGTTGGCCAAAGAGCGCGGCAAGTACTCCAGCTACAAAGGTTCTCTGTGGGATCGTGGCCTGTTGCCCCTCGACACTTTGGACATGTTGGCCAAAGAGCGCGGCGGCTATGTGGAAGTGGACCGCTCAGCCACGCTGGACTGGGATGCACTGCGCAAAAAGATTGCACAAGACGGCATGCGCAACTCCAACTGCGTGGCCATTGCACCGACGGCAACCATCTCCAACATCATTGGCGTGGACGCTTCGATCGAACCTTGCTTTGGCAACCTCTCGGTCAAGTCCAACTTGTCGGGTGAATTCACGGTGATCAACAGCTACTTGGTGCGTGACTTGAAACGCTTAGGTCTGTGGGATGACGTGATGGTGATGGACCTGAAACACTTTGATGGTTCGCTGCGACCCATTGACCGCGTGCCACAAGAAATCAAAGCTCTGTATGCCACTGCTTTTGAAGTCGAAGCCACCTGGTTGGTTGAAGCGGCTGCACGTCGCCAAAAATGGATCGACCAAGCACAGTCGCTCAACATCTACATGGCCGGCGCATCGGGCAAGAAGCTCGACGAGACCTACAAGCTCGCATGGTTGCGCGGCTTGAAGACCACGTACTACCTGCGCACATCCAGCGCACAACAAGTGGAGAAATCCACTGTACAAGCAGGCTCGCACAACGCGGTGTCTTCCAGCGGTGCCAGCACCAGTGGCATGAGTGCGCTCGAAGCAGCAGCCGCTGCTGCGCAAGCACAGATGAATGCCATCCCTGCCACTGACATCAAGTTCTGTGGTGTGGACGATCCCACCTGCGAATCGTGTCAGTGATTTTTTGCAATTGAGCAACAAAAATAAGCAACGAAGTGAATCAACGCTTTGCGTTTCTCTTCGTTGCATTCATAATTAGCGTATTGGAAAATTTTCTATGTTGACCTGGGACGAAGAAGTCAAGCCCTCATCGCCATCACCTTTAGCAAGCGGCACAACTGCCAGCTCGATGGAATTCCCACCTCTTTCTGCAGCACAAGCCACACAGCCTGCTGCCGCAGTTCGCACGCTCAATGACGGTGCAACGGCACCTACATCTCCCACACCATCTATTGCCACTGCGACCAGCGAGCGTCGCGTGAACGCTGCCGACAAGCGCATCATCAATGGCCAAACGGATGTGAACCAGTTGGTTCCTTTCAAATACAAATGGGCTTGGGAAAAATACCTCGCCACATGTGCCAACCACTGGATGCCACAAGAAGTGAACATGACGCGTGACATCGCTTTGTGGAAAGATCCCAATGGCTTGAGCGACGACGAGCGCCGCCTGATCAAACGCAACTTGGGTTTCTTCGTGACGGCCGACTCTTTGGCTGCCAACAACATTGTGTTGGGTACCTACCGTCACATCACAGCGCCTGAATGCCGTCAGTTCTTATTGCGTCAAGCGTTTGAAGAAGCCATTCACACCCATGCCTATCAATACATTGTGGAATCATTGGGCTTGGATGAGTCTGAGATCTTCAATGCCTACCATGAAGTGCAATCGATCCGCGACAAAGATGAGTTCCTGATTCCGTTCATCGACGCGATCATGAACCCCAACTTTCACACGGGCACGCTAGAGACCGATCAAACATTGCTGAAGTCGTTGATCGTGTTTGCCTGCTTGATGGAAGGCTTGTTCTTCTACGTAGGTTTCACCCAAATTCTGGCTTTGGGACGTCAAAACAAAATGACTGGCGCAGCTGAGCAGTACCAATACATCTTGCGTGACGAGTCCATGCACTGCAACTTTGGCATTGACTTAATCAATACCATCAAGCTTGAAAACCCACAGTTGTGGACGGCTGAGTTCAAAACTGAAATCAAGGCGCTGTTCATGAAGGCGGTTGAACTGGAATACCGCTATGCCGAAGACACCATGCCACGTGGCGTTCTGGGCTTGAATGCATCGATGTTCAAGGGTTACTTGCGCTACATCGCCAACCGCCGTGCCACACAAATTGGCTTGGAGCAGTTGTTCCCCAATGAAGAGAACCCTTTCCCTTGGATGAGCGAGATGATCGACCTCAAGAAGGAACGCAATTTCTTTGAAACCCGTGTGATCGAGTACCAATCAGGTGGCGCTCTGTCCTGGGATTGATATCACACACACTATGTCACCCAATTTGTCCGTCACAGACACAAACACCCACTTCGAGGTGATGTGCCGGACTCACTGTGTTCATGGGGTTGGACCCGGGTCCAGCGCCATGAATCGCTTTGCATGCTCCAACAGATGCGAAGTGCTTTTCACCCAATGATCTCAACTTGATCTAGGAGAACATAAAAATGGCAACTGCAAAAAAACCGGCCGCTAAAAAGGCCCCCGCAAAGAAAGCTGTTGTGGCCAAAAAGCCCGCAGCCAAGAAAGTAGCCGCTAAAAAGCCAGCAGCTAAAAAAGTAGCAGCCAAAAAGCCAGCAGCTAAAAAAGTTGCAGCTAAGAAGCCTGTTGCTAAAAAAGTAGCGGCCAAAAAGCCAGCAGCTAAAAAAGTTGCAGCTAAGAAGCCTGTTGCTAAAAAAGCAGCCGCTAAAAAGCCAGCAGCCAAAAAGGTTGCAGCCAAGAAAGTAGCGAAAAAAGCTGCTGCCAAAAAACCAACTGCTAAAAAGCCTGCTGCCAAGAAAGCCGCCAAAAAACCAGCCGCCAAGAAAGCTGCGAAAGCACCCGCTGCCCCTGCGCAGACGACGCTGAACCCCCAAGCTGCGTGGCCATTCCCGACCGCCAGCAAGCCCTGATTTCAGTATCAGTGGCGACGGTTCTCCGTCAGCTCAAGCCCGAAGCCGCAAGGCCTCGGGCTTTTTATTTAGCCTCGTCATGCCTTTACCCAAACTGAGCTTTTTGCGAACGGACAAAGATGGAAGTGTCATCGTGGATATTCACGTGATTCCCAATGCCACACGTACCCAGGCGGATGGGTTGCACGATGGTGCGTTACGTGTGCGTTTACATGCACCACCGGTAGATGGCAAAGCCAACTTGGCATTGATGGCATGGTTGGCAAGCACCTTGCAAGTGGCCAAAAGCCATATCAGTTTGGCACGTGGGCAAACATCTAAACGCAAACAGTTGCGTGTGAGTGCTGCCGTGAGCAGCCATGCGAACTGGTCGGCACTGCGCGATCAAGCCACAGACAAACCGTCAACGCTGTAGTTTTGTGGGCCACGTTGTGCAATTTTCAGGGCGCCCACCTGATTGCCCAAAGCTGCACATTTGGCAAGTGACCAGCCTTGCTCCAGGCCAAACAACAAAGCACCGCGCCACGCATCGCCACACCCTGTGGGATCTACCACTGCTTGTGCTTTGACGGGTGGGAGCAGCGTTTTTTCACCATCGATCCAGACTTCACATCCTTCAGCCCCCAAAGTCACGACCAAGCCTTGGACACGGCGCGAGATATCCGCACTGCTCAGGCCTGTGCGGTCACAGAGCATCTTGCCTTCGTAGTCGTTGACCGTGACCCAGGTGGATTGGTCGATGAAACGCGCCAACTCAACACCGTCAAACATGGGCAAGCCTTGACCTGGATCGAATACAAAAGGAATGTCGGCTGCGTTGAATTGCTCGGCATGCTGCAACATCGCATCACGTCCGTCGGGAGAAATGATGCCTAACTTGATATCGCCACGCTTTTCGATACGTGTGGTGTGCGCCTGCATCATGGCGCCTGGATGGAAAGCCGTGATTTGGTTGTTGTCATGATCGGTCATGATCATGGCCTGTGCAGTGTATGCCCCTTCAACTTGACGCACATATTCAGTGGCAATGCCCAAGTTTTTCAAACGCTGCAAATAGTCCGTGCCGTCAATGCCCAAAGTGGCCATGGGCAAGGGTGTACCGCCTAAGATTTTCAAACTATAGGCAATGTTGCCAGCACAACCACCATAGTCGCGACGCAGGGCAGGCACTAAAAAAGATACGTTCAAAATGTGCAGCTGTTCGGGCAAGATTTGCTCAGCAAAGCGGCCCTCAAAGCTCATGATGGAGTCAAACGCGAGCGAGCCGCAAATCAGCGATGCCATAAAACTACTTTCTCAATCAAGGGTAAAAAATCAGCGCGCGAAAACCTGATACATGCTCACTGACGCCAGCATCCAAATCAAAGTTCAAGGTCGAGCGCACATCACGCAAAGCTGTCATCTGCGGTGACAACGCCATTTCCTCGGTGGAGAATACGCGCCTGACCACCACCTGGTCTTGCAAATCAGTGAGGTTCAGCTCTAAATAAGGAGTGGCAACCGGATGATGCTGGGTGTTACGCAAGCGAATTTGCAAGGTGTAACCACCTTCTAGATTCTCACTGAAGCTGGTGTTTTCAATCTGAACAGCATCTAGCTCACGTGGCCACGTCACCTCACACGCCACCGGCGCGCACAAAGCCTCCAAGATGGGCTTCAAGGCAGGCTCTTCTGCGGCCAAGACGTGGCGCTGTGACAAAACGATTTGCCAAATCAAAAGGAGCAACAACAGCGCGTTTAATGCCAGCCACGTAGGCCAACGCGTTGACACAGCTTGTGCATGACCCGAGACGCTGTCAGCTTTTTTGTCCTGCGCAAACAGCTTGTCTTGAGATTTGGATGACGCCTGCTCTGACGTGATCAATGACGCTGCTTCTGGCAAAGGATTGGGCGTGAAATGCCTTTGCGCTTCAAACACCGCACCACACCGACCACACCGTACCCACCCACTGGCCAACGCCAATTGTTCAGGCGTCACCTTGAAAGCGGTGCTGCATTCGGGGCAGTGGGTGATATCCATCAGCAGTGTGCGGTCATCAAAATCCAGCCATCTTCACTGTCGCTGACTTGCAAAGTGCAATAAGGCGCATAAGCATCCTTCAATTCTTGAGCTTGGCGCTCCAAGATACCTGCCAGCACCAAATGCCCACCAGCTTGCACGTGTTGTCGCAACAGTGGCGCCAACATCTTCAATGGTGTCGCCAAGATATTGGCCAACACTGTGTCGTAGACGCCTGTCGCCTTGTCAGGGAAACCCGCATTGAGCTGCACACGATTGGCCTCAGCGTTGAGCACAGTGGAGGTGACCGCCGCTTCGTCGATATCCACCGCGTCGACAGTCTGTGCACCATGAAGCGCAGCACCAATGGCCAAAATGCCAGAACCGCAACCGTAGTCCAACACGCGTTGTTGCGACACATCGTGCGTCGCAATCCAACGCAAACACATGCGGGTGGTCGGATGCGTGCCTGTGCCAAACGCGAGACCGGGGTCTAAACGAATGACTTTGCGCGCTTGCTCGGGTGGCTCGTGCCAAGTGGGAACAATCCAAAACTCTGGCGTGATTTCCACAGGAGAAAATTGCGATTGCGTCAAACGCACCCAATCTTGATCGGCAACTTCTTGCACGCCCAGGTGTTGGCAGCCAGCAAAAAAGTCTTGCACACTCAACAAATGGGCGGCTTCATCGGCTGCTGCACCTTCCGGAAACAAAGCGATGATGCGTGAACGCTGCCAGCCTTCTTTGGGTGGAGGCATGCCGGGTTCACCAAACAAGGCTTGCTCGGCATCGGTTTGGGCATCCGCATCTTCCACAGACACGCTGAGCGCGTCCAAGGCATCCAGCGCATCGCATACCGCTTCCACCTGGTTCTCAGGACACAGAAGACGTAACTCAACCATCAACGTTTGTGAGCGGCAAGCCACTCTTCCAAGTAATGGATGTTGGTGCCACCCGCCATGAATTTGGCATCCACCATCAACTCGCGGTGCAAGGGCACGTTGGTGTTGATACCTTCCACCAAGGTCTCCGCCAAGGCTGTGCGCATACGCGCCAAGGCTTGGTCGCGCGTGTCACCGTGCACAATGATTTTGCCAATCATCGAGTCATAGTTAGGCGGCACAAAGTAGTTGGTGTACGCATGAGAATCCACCCGCACACCTGGGCCACCAGGTGCATGCCACATGGTGATGCGACCCGGCGAAGGCGTGAACTTGAATGGGTCTTCAGCGTTGATGCGGCACTCAATGGCGTGGCCGCGGATCACGATGTCACGCTGAGTGAAAGGTAGTTTCAAGCCAGCAGCCACCATGATTTGCGTTTTCACGATGTCAATGCCCGTGATGTACTCCGTCACGGGGTGTTCGACCTGAACGCGGGTGTTCATCTCAATGAAATAGAACTCTCCGTTTTCATACAAGAACTCAAACGTACCTGCACCGCGATAACCAATCTTTTTACAAGCTGCCACACAACGCTCACCAATTTTCTCAATCAGTTTGCGTGGAATGCCGGGCGCCGGCGCTTCTTCAATCACTTTTTGGTGACGACGCTGCATCGAACAATCACGCTCTCCCAAATACACCGCGTTCTTGAACTTGTCGGCCAGGATTTGAACTTCGATGTGCCGTGGGTTCTGGAGGAATTTCTCCATGTACACCGCAGGATTACCAAATGCAGCACCCGCTTCAGCCTTGGTCATTTGCACGGCATTGATCAAAGCCGCTTCTGTATGGACCACGCGCATACCCCGACCACCGCCGCCGCCAGCAGCTTTGATGATGACT
Organism: Limnohabitans sp. JirII-29; assembly: GCF_003063395.1. Taxonomy (NCBI): domain Bacteria; kingdom Pseudomonadati; phylum Pseudomonadota; class Betaproteobacteria; order Burkholderiales; family Comamonadaceae; genus Limnohabitans; species Limnohabitans sp. JirII-29. The sequence goes on along the minus strand of NZ_NESB01000002.1, from coordinate 333,281 downwards.
GGGTAACCGACGGTCTTGGCAATACGACGGATCTGAGCCGGGTCATCTGGCAACTCGCCTTCAGAACCAGGCACACAAGGCACCCCCGCTTTGATCATGGCTTGCTTGGCCGACACCTTGTCGCCCATGATGCGAATCGATTCCGGTGTCGGTCCAATAAATTGGAATCCACTCTTTTCCACCCGTTCGGCAAAGTCAGCGTTTTCGCTCAAAAAGCCATAGCCCGGGTGTATGGCCTCAGCATCGGTGACTTCAGCCGCCGCAATGATGGCGGGCATGTTGAGATAACTCAAAGGAGAGGCTGCAGGACCAATACAGACCGCTTCGTCGGCTAATTTCACGTATTTAGCGTCTCGATCGGCTTCGGAATACACCATCACCGCTTGTACACCCAGCTCGCGACAAGCACGTTGGATGCGCAAGGCGATTTCGCCTCGGTTGGCAATCAGAATTTTTTTGAACATGGAAGCGTCGCCCGTTATTCGATCACGAACAATGGTGCGCCGTATTCCACAGCCTGCCCGTTTTGAGCCAAGATTTGGGTGATGGTGCCAGACTTGTCTGCTTCGATCTCGTTCAAGATCTTCATGGCTTCAATGATGCAAATGGTTTCGCCTTCTTTGACTTGGCTGCCAATTTCCACAAAGGCTTTGGAGCCTGGGCTTGATGAGCGGTAGAAGGTACCGACCATAGGCGACTTCACGGTATGTCCAGCAGGCGCTTCAGGAACCACCACAGCAGGGGCGGCTGCCGCAGCAACGGGCGCAGGCGCAGCAGCCACTGGAGCAGCGACAGAAGTCACCATCGCCACAGGAGTTGGAGCACTCTTGACAATTCTGACCTTTCCTTCTGCCTCGGTGATTTCGAGTTCAGAGACATTCGAGTCCGAGACCAGGTCGATCAACGTCTTGAGTTTTCTCAAATCCATAACTACATCCTATTTGTTGCGAAAGACCCCTGAATTTACACCAAAAATTGATTGAGAGACTTGGAATAAGTTTGAAAATACAAATTCAAGCCCAGTTTTTCACATCATCTTCGGTTAATTTACCGATTTTTCTCTGTTTGAGCTGCCCTTGCGCATCCAGCACCACCGTGAATGGCAAGCCGCCTTCTGGATTACCCAAAGACTTAGACAGCTCAGTCCCTCCCAAACCAGCCAAACCTATTGGATAGCTCACCGGAAATTGCCCTAAGAATTTACGTACTTGGCTGGGCTGATCAATGGCTAATCCAAGAACTTGCCACTCTTTAGCTGAATTTTCTCGAAAAAAGCGATCCAATAGAGGCATCTCCTCCACGCAAGGAGGGCACCATGTAGCCCAAAAATTCAACACCAGGCTTTTCCCCTGAAAAGCCTTCAAATGCAATGTGTCTTGGGTTGGCGTCTGAAATTCAGCTCCCCACAAACCATCTAAGGCCTCTTTAGATACCTCTGCCAATTGATGTCGGTGCCAGGCTACACCCACACCAGTCAGCCCTGCCGCCGCAGCCACCCCCGCATACAACGCATATCGGCGTGATGTATTCATCGTCATTTAACTTCCTCAATCAATCTTTTTAATGCGGACGAATCGCCACGCGAGCTACGACCTTGCGTATCCAACTTCAACGCACCACGGAGGTCGTCACGGTCATAAATCATCAAATGCACCAGGGTCCGTTGGCTTAAACCAGGACAGGAACACACCATGCTCAAGGCATCGACCGTTTCACCCTGAAACCCCTGAACTGTGCTGACTTCGTAGCGAACTTGATGATCAATGAGCCGAATTTCTGCCGATTTGGGATCATCGCAAAACAACTGCAGGTAAATATCAGACAAAGCAGTCGCAGTACCACGCCATACTGCACCGCTGAGGTGGGGCCTAAATTCAGCCAGACGCTCCATCCACACCACCGCGAGTTGTCGCAACGCAGCCAATTCGGCGGGCTGGCTGTCGGCACAAAACACATCGATGTAGTCACGCACCTCGGCTTCGACCACATCATTGCCAGGCAATGCCGTGCGTGCAGGCAAGCCCATCTGCTTGAGGGCACGACGTTTGGCCGAGCCGTATTCCAAACCTTCTTCCACCACCATGCGAGCGGCAGTTGCGGCGATCTCTTGAGACAGACTATTCATAAGTTGGCCATTGTCCCCCACCTAAAATCCCCCTATGCACATACACATCTTAGGAATTTGCGGCACCTTCATGGGAGGGCTGGCAGCACTGGCACGTGAGGCTGGTCACCAAGTCACTGGCTGCGACACCGGGGTTTATCCCCCCATGAGCGACCAATTGCGCAGTCTGGGAATTGAGTTGATTGAGGGCTTTGGCGCAGATCAGATGCGCCTCAACCCCGATGTGTATGTGGTGGGCAATGTGGTGTCACGGGCACGATTGGTCGACGGCAGTCCGAAATTTCCGTTGATGGAGGCCATCTTGGAGGCTGGCGCTTGCTACACCAGCGGTCCGCAGTGGCTGGCTGAACACGTGTTGCACCACCCCAGCCAACCCCGGCATGTGCTGGCCGTGGCCGGTACACATGGCAAAACCACCACCACCTCCATGCTGGCCTGGATTCTTCAAGCCGCCGGGCTTGAGCCGGGCTTCTTGGTAGGCGGCGTGCCCATGAACTTTGGCACATCGGCTCGTTTGGGCCGTTTGAGCAGCACCGCAGAAGTGGCGGCACATCGACGCACACCGTTCGTGATTGAGGCCGACGAGTACGACACAGCGTTCTTTGACAAACGTAGCAAATTTGTTCACTACCGCCCTCGTACAGCAATTTTGAACAACCTCGAATTCGACCACGCAGACATTTTTGACAACCTAGCCGCCATCGAACGCCAATTCCATCATTTGGTACGTACGGTCCCAGCCAGTGGGCGCGTGGTGGTCAACGCCGGCGAGGAAAGCTTAGACCGGGTATTGGCCCAAGGCTGCTGGAGCGAGGTAGCCAAATTCGGCCCACATATCAACGGGGTATCAACCGGCTGGTCTATCCAAGGCGAACCCGACAACTTTGCAGTACGACACAACGGCCAAGAGGTGGGTCGCGTGCAATGGGACATCACAGGCGTACACAACCAGCTCAACGCATTGGCAGCCATTGCAGCAGCTGAGCATTTGGGTGTGGCACCGGCGCAAGCAGCGGCCTCGCTCACCGACTTTCAAAACGTGCGCCGCCGCATGGAAGTGCGTGGTCATGTGCCACGGGCAGGCGCAGACATCACGGTCTACGACGACTTTGCCCACCACCCGACCGCCATCCGCACCACGGTCGATGGCCTACGCCGCAAGGTCGGGCCCAATGCACGCATCTTGGCCGTGTTCGAACCACGCAGCAACACCATGAAGCTAGGCACCATGAAGTCGCAGCTGCCTTGGAGCTTGGAAGACGCTGATTTGGCGTTTTGTCACTCCGGCGGCTTGGATTGGGATGCAGCACAAGCACTCCAGCCCATGGGCGCTCGGGCTTGTGTAGGTGCCACTGTGGATGAGGTGATTGCTCAAGTGGTCGCCGCGGCCCAGCCTGGCGACCACGTACTGTGCATGAGCAATGGCGGGTTTGGCGGCATTCACGACAAGCTATTGGCAGCGCTGGCGCAATAACTCAACGCTGTTGCTGTGCGCGACGCACAGCAACAGCGTGTGACAACACATCGAGCGACGCCACCGAGTCATTCCAATCCAGACATGCGTCAGTGATGCTCTTGCCATATTCCAGCTTGGACACATCGTCCTTGCCTGGCGTGAACTTTTGCGCACCACCGTGGATGTGGCTTTCAATCATCACACCAAACACCTGGTGTGAACCACCGCTGATTTGCTCGGCGATGTCACGTGCCACCACCAATTGACGCTCATGTTGTTTGCTGCTGTTGGCGTGACTGCAATCCACCATCAAGCTGGCAGGCAACTTCGCTTTAGTCAACTCGTCACAAGCTGCACTCACACTGGCTGCATCGTAATTGGGCGCTTTGCCACCGCGCAAAATCACGTGGCAATCTTTGTTGCCCTTGGTTTGAACAATCGCCACTTGGCCGTTCTTGTGAACTGACAAAAAGTGATGGGCACCAGCTGCCGCCTGAATGGCGTCGGTGGCAATTTTGATGTTGCCGTCGGTGCCGTTCTTGAAACCAATCGGCGCGGAAATACCGGATGCCAGCTCGCGATGCACTTGGCTCTCGGTCGTACGGGCACCAATCGCACCCCACGAAATCAAGTCGCCAATGTATTGTGGACTGATCGCATCCAAGAACTCGCTGCCTGCGGGTAGCCCCAAGCGGTTGATTTCAATCAAGAGCTGACGCGCAATGCGCAAGCCCTCATCAATGCGGTAGCTCTCGTCAAGGTAAGGGTCGTTGATCAGCCCCTTCCAGCCCACGGTGGTACGTGGTTTTTCAAAGTACACACGCATCACGATCTCTAAGGTGTCAGCGTATTTTTCACGCAAAGGTTGCAAACGACGGGCGTAGTCAATCGCTGCTGCGGGGTCGTGAATGGAGCACGGACCAATCACCACCAACAAACGGTCATCGCTGCCATGCATGATGTTGTGAATGGTCTTGCGCGTGCTGGTGATGAGTTTTTCAACAGGTGTTCCCTGAATGGGAAAGAAGCGAATCAAATGTTCGGGAGGAGGAAGCACGGTGATGTCCTTGATACGTTGATCGTCGGTTTGACTGGTGTTTTCAACGTGGCTTGGATAACTTGTGTTCGATTTCATGGTCGCGTCCTAAAAAAAAACCGCCGGGGTTTCCGGCGGTTGGTTTGGGAGTTCAGAGCGTTTGTTTCAGATACGTTCAGATCTCTCGACCGCCGGTGGGGCGTGAGATAAAAAAGTAAGCAAAATAAAAACGTGCAGAACTCATGTCTTGAAATGTAGCACAGCAAAACAAGCCGTTTGCTGACAATGGGCTAGGGTTTACGCCGTTCCGCCAACCGTCAAGCCATCGATACGCAGTGTGGGTTGCCCCACGCCCACAGGGACACTTTGGCCTTCCTTGCCGCATGTACCCACCCCGGTGTCGAGCGCCATGTCATTGCCGATCAAGCTGACACGCGTCAATGCGTCGGGGCCGTTGCCCACCAAAGTGGCCCCCTTGACGGGGTATTGGATCTTGCCGTTCTCCACCCAATACGCTTGCGAGGTCGAGAACACGAACTTACCTGAGGTGATGTCGACTTGACCACCACCAAAGTTCACGGCGTACAAACCCTTTTTGAGGCTGGCCACAATTTCTTGCGGGTCCTTGTCACCGCCCAGCATGTAGGTATTGGTCATGCGAGGCATGGGCACGTGGGCATAGCTTTCGCGCCGACCGTTGCCTGTGGGCTTAACCCCCATCAAGCGGGCGTTCATGCTGTCTTGGATGTAGCCCTTCAAAATGCCGTCTTCAATCAGCACATTGCGCTGGCTCGCATGTCCTTCGTCGTCCACATTCAGAGAGCCACGGCGGTCAGGCAAGGTGCCGTCATCCAACACCGTCACACCTTTGGCGGCCACGCGTTGGCCAATGCGACCACTGAAAGCGCTGGACCCTTTGCGATTGAAGTCGCCCTCCAAGCCATGGCCAATCGCCTCGTGCAACAAGATGCCCGGCCAACCTGGGCCCAACACCACACTCATCTCTCCTGCTGGGGCGGGTCGTGCTTCCAGGTTAACCAGCGCTGCTTTGACCGCTTCGTCTACATAGCTTTGTGCCAAGGCATCGTCAAAATGGTCCAAGCCAAAACGGCCTCCCCCGCCGCCCGAACCCATTTCACGACGACCGTTTTGCTCGGCAATCACAGTCACGCTCAGCCGCACCAAGGGACGCACGTCAGCAGCCAGGGTGCCATCAGCCCGCACCACCATCACCACATCGTATTCACTGGCCAAACCAGCCATCACTTGTGACACGCGCGGGTCTTTGGCACGCGCCATCTTTTCCACGCGACCCAGCAAGGCCACTTTTTGGGTGCTGTCGAGAGACGCGATGGGGTCGAGGTCACGGTACAACGAACGACTCGAAGCCACACGACGCGAAGGCACTTTGACCCGTCCGCCCTTAGACGCTACAGCAATGGTGCGCACCGTGCGAGCCGCATCCATCAGCGAAGCCTCAGAGATATCATCCGAATAGGCGAACGCCGTTTTTTCACCACTCACAGCACGCACACCCACACCTTGGTCAATGCTGAAGGAACCGGTTTTGACAATGCCTTCTTCCAAACTCCAGCCTTCCGAGCGGGTGTATTGGAAGTACAAATCGGCGTCATCCACCTGATGGGCTCGAATCTCGGCCAAGGTGCGTGTCAGATGGGACTCGTCCAAGCCAAACGGCTCAAGCAACAACCGTTGGGCAATGGCCAAACGCTCTAGGGTGGGTTCACGTGAAATCATGGCTTGATTGTAGGAGTCACCCAACAACCCTATGCGCCACAGGTTGTGGCACGTCAGTCAACGATCAGGACTGCACCAACTGCTTGGCCTTGGCCACCGACATCAAAATGCCCAATCCCAGCCCCAATGTGACCATGGCTGTACCGCCGTAACTGATGAACGGCAACGGCACCCCCACCACCGGCAAGATGCCACTCACCATGCCCATGTTGACAAAGGCGTACACAAAGAAGCTCAAGGTGATACTGCCCGCCAGTAAACGAGCGAACAGGGTTGGCCCCTCCACGGCAATGGCCAAACCACGCAAAATCAAAAAGATAAAGCTGCCAATCAGCAACAAATTTCCCACCAACCCAAACTCTTCACCAAAAGCGGCGAACACAAAGTCTGTGGTGCGCTCAGGAATGAAATCCAGATGGGTCTGCGTGCCCTGCATGAAGCCCTTGCCCCAAAAGCCCCCAGAGCCAATGGCAATCATGCCCTGAATGATGTGAAACCCTTTGCCCAAAGGGTCTCGACTCGGATCGAGCAAGGTGCAAATACGTTGCTGCTGGTAGTCGTGCAGCAATGGCCAGCGGAAACCTTCAGCGCACAAGGTGGGTTCAAACACCACGATCAGCACCACCCCCACCAAACCAAGCAGGATGGGCGGCACGATCAAATACCAACTCAAGCCTGCAAAAAAAATCACGGCCAAACCGGCAGACAAGACCAAAATGGCAGTACCCAAATCGGGTTGCCTCACGATCAGCGCGAGTGGAACGATCAACAAGACACCCGCCACCAAAAAGTCAAGCGGTCGCAACTGGCCCTCACGCTTTTGGAACCACCAAGCCAACATCAAGGGCATGGCTATCTTCATGATTTCGCTGGGTTGGATGATCACGCCCACATTCAACCAACGCCGAGCACCCTTCTTGGTCAAGCCAAACAAAGCCACCGCCACCAGCAAAGCCACGCCCACGGTGTACAAAGGTACGGCCAAAGCCATCAAACGCTGAGGTGGCACCTGCGCCACCATGAACATGATGAACCCCGCCAACAACATGTTGCGACCGTGATCCACAAACCGTGCCCCGTTGGCAAAGCCCGACGAATACATGATCAACAAACCAGCACACGCCAACAAAAAAACACCGAATGCCAATGGCCCATCAAAACCCTTGAGCAAGGGCGTCAGGCGTTGCAGCAGGCTGGGGTTTTGGAGGGTGTTGGACATATTGATCCAATTATCGTGAAACTTCTGTCCCGTGCCGATTTGGCTGTGAGGGCGTGGTTTAGTCACAAGGTCACACGTGGCTGGCAGCAATGAGGCGGAAATTTTCTAAAATCGCATTCCAATGGGAATAAATCAAATAATGACCAGCGCCCGGCACTGTGTGAAATTGGGCTTGTTGGAAAAACTTGGCCAATCGTTTGGCACCCTCTATAGGAATGAATTGATCTGCGTCACCGTGCCAGAACGCAACAGGACCATCGATTCCTTCAAGACTGAACCCCCAATCATTGGCGGCAAGTCGCATCTCAGATAAAAAATTTTCTCCATTTGAGGTACTGTCCAAGATGGCTGCTGCGAAATCAGCACGCAAGCATGGATTTGCAAAAGGTTGACGATCAGACTCTGTGGCTTGCGATAAGGCTCGAGTCAAATAGAGATGTACGTTTTTTCGAACCCCTCTCGTGAATGTTTTATGCATCAATGGCAAAATTTTTGGCATGTAACGTGCCACTATCAAACCACTACGCATAGGCGCATAGTGCCCGGGCAAGTCAGCTAGCTGTTCAAAAGGTGGAAGTGCGCCAACTAAAACAACTGCGCTCACACGTGATTTCAAGAATTTTGCACATGCCAAGGCATAGCTTGTTCCTGACCAACATCCCAGAACAGCAAAACTTTGCAAGTCCAGATGGTCAGCCAGTTGCGCTACATCTTTAGGCCAATCTGCTATCGAGCGTTCCTGCCAGTTATCAGATTCGCCATAGCCCGGGCGGTCTGGCACGATGAGACGTATTTGTTGCTCGCACAACACTTCTTCATCGGGCGGGGCCAAATGACGGCCACCAACCAAGCCATGCATGAAAATCAAGGGCGTGCCGTGCGGGTCACCACGGTCAAAAAAGGCCAAGGTTCGACCATCAGCCAGACGTAAATGATGGGTCGTGTGCGCTGGGTTGTCGTATCTCACACCTAAGGGGGCCAATCCTTGCACAGACACATCGTTTGTTTGTGAACTCAACCACAGAGGCGAGCTGTACACCGCTTGAATCAACTCCGATTGGCGCTTGACGCCCATCTTAGAAAACACGCGTTTGAGCTGGGTTTTCGCCGTGTTGACAGAAATACCCTGGGCCGCACTGGCCTCTTCCACACTGCTTCCCATCGACAAATGCTGCACCAGACGTGCCTCGGCTTGGGTCAAATCAAACAAGCTGCGCAAGCCCTCTTCCGTCAAAGCGCGCTGCTGCCGACTGGCCACCATCACCATCGCCAGCCCCTCTCCCACTTGGCTACGTCCTTTCGCAAGTCGTGTCACCCATACAAGAACTGAACGCGGGTCTGCCACCTTGCCCAAACGCACGGGCACACCCGTTTGCCCATCTAAAAACACAGGCCTCAAGACCTGCTGCAGCGCGTCCACAGGTTGAAGCACCAGTCTTCCAGCCTGTAAGCGCATGAACACATTGCCCCTGAGCATCGACAACAAAGCCCGGTTCATGTGCACCACCGTACCTTGCGAATCGACCAGCGCCACGCCCAATGGCAAGTGGTTGATCACCTGGTCGAGAGCATCCGAATCTGCCTCGGTTTGTTTCAAATCCTGTTGCATTTGATGCGCCCGCGCAAAGTGCGGCGCTAGGGCCTCGACCAAGACCATTGTGTGACCAGAAGGTGTTTGCACCACATAGTCGGTCAAGGCTTGGAGCAACTGGGGCCACACATCCTCATCTGCGGCAATGTCGTAAATCAATCCAATCAAGTGGGAAAGCTGCGTCACAGACTCTTGACTGCTGGTCGGGTGTGACAACCCGGACTGCGTAGATGGGGAATAAGGCATAGAAATGTTCTAGCAGAACAGACTTTGGTTGCCATCACCCGTTTGGGTGAATACTTTTTTATAGACACCTTAATTTACACGCTAGCATTTTAATTAGTATTTATGAATTACTTTAATCACAGCAAACACTGGAGAACCACGTGCAACCCAAAGATCTGCCCAAAACCAGCAAGCCCGTCGCAACAACTGCCAACAATCCATCGGTAGCTCAAGACAGTACGCCTACGCAAGCAGCTCTGCATCCAGATATCTCTACCCAAAACCCCGCAGCCCTTTTGCTCAACACACCTGCCATCGCTACCGCCCCGAAGCGCTTGGCTAAAAAAGCAGCGCGCCCCACTGCTGATGACACGCCAGACTCCGACAGCATGGTCAACAGCGACACCAGCCTGCCGGCTGAAAACCCAAACCAAGAGTTTGTGTCCGAAGTAAGCCTGAACCCAACTTGGCAACTTGCAGCCGCAGAAACTGCTTTAGGTACTGCCACAGAAGCCTCAGCACTGCCTGGCGCTCAAGCCGCCACCACAGCAGCGGCAGCCACAGAAACAAGTGCCTTGGCAGCAGTGGTCAGCACAACGGTACCTAGCGGTGTACTGGCAGCAGCAGGTGTTGTGGGCGTGGCCAGCGCGGCTGGCGGATCGTCTTCCAGCACCCCCACCAATCAAGCTCCCGTCGTGAGTGCAGCACTCACAGCCAGTGCCAATGAAGGCGACACAAGCACCACCATCGACCTGCTCAGTGGTGCATCCGATGCCAACAACGACACGCTCAGCGTGTCAAACATCACTTACAAAGTCGGGAATGGATCAGCCTCATCCACATTACCCAGCGGCCTGAGCCTGAGTGGCAACACACTCAGCCTCGACCCCACCAGCAGCGCTTTTGACAGCTTGGCCACTGGAGAAAAACAAACCATCGTCGTCAGCTACACCATCAGCGACGGCCAAGGCGGCAGCGTGGCACAAACAGCCACCTTCACCATCACCGGCACCAACGATGTGCCTGTCGTCAGCGTCACCGACGTCATCGGCGGCGTCACGGAACTGACCAACACCGCAACAGGCACCTTGACCGACAGCGGTGTGATCACTTTCAGCGATGTTGATTTGACCGATACCCACACCATCAGCGCCACAGCAGTCGGTAGTGTCTTGGGCACCCTGACCGCTACCAAAACCAGCGACACCACCGGCACAGGTACGGGCGGGATGTTGAGTTGGTCTTACACGGTGGCCGACAGTGCGGTGGAGTACCTTGCAGAGGGTCAAACCAAAGTCGAACAATTCAACATCACCATCTCAGACGGTCAAGGCGGCAGCGTCGTACGCACCGTTAGCGTCACCATCACCGGCACCAACGACAGCCCAGTTGCCGTAGCAACCTCAGATCAAACCGGGGTTATCAACGAAGCCATTTCGTTCACTGCGTCTGCCTTTACAGACGCAGACAGTAGCGACACGCTCACCTACACGGCCACACTCAGCGATGGCAGTGCCTTGCCCAGCTGGCTCACGTTTGATGCCAGCACGCGCACATTCAGTGGCACACCGCCAACTGGCACTACAGCTGAGACACTGTCTCTGAAAGTCACAGCCACCGACAAGGCGCATGCAACAGCTAGCACCTCCATCGACTTGGTCTTACAAGCAGAGCCCACCATTGCCATCAGTGGTTCTGGCACGGCGGGCACAGCCGCCGCCGGACTCTTGGTAGAAGCCGTGAATAGCGCCGGCACTGTGATCGCCTCCACCACCACCGACAGCACGGGGCATTACACGCTCAATATTGCGGCCAGCTACAAGGGTCAGGCCTTGGTCTTGCGCGTGAGCGACCCAGACGCCAGTGACGGCGTGGGCTACACCGACGAAGCCACCGGCCAAAGCAAAGACTTTGGCAGTGCGCTGCGTACAACCCTGGTCTTAGGCACTGCGGACGAACAAACGGCCCAAATCACCCCGCTGACTGAGTTGGCCACACGCAAAATCCTCAATGGCAGTGACACACTCGCTGCTGTAGACACCAGCACTATCGCGAGTACCAATACGGCCATTGGCACCCTGTTTGGTGTCAAAGACATCGTGGGTGGCTCGGCCCCTGATGTGGTGGGCGGCGAAACCAGCGACGACTATGGCAAGGCCTTGGCTCTGTTCTCAGGCATGGACGCCGTCAACGACCGCTCGGGTGCCGAAAACCCCATGGACGCCACGCTGTCAAAGCTAGAGAACGCCATCACCATCAGCGGTGGTGTGGATGCCCAATTCAGCAGCGCCGACGTGGAGACACTCAGCTTGTTGTCACAAGGGGTGGCCGAAGTACAAACCCTCTACAGCAGCGACACCACCTTGATCGACGCCTTGACCAGTGTGGCCAAGGATGCAGCTGCCACCGCCAAAGAAGACAGCCAAACCACTGTCTTCATCACCACAAAGGCCAACCTCATTGGGAGCGGCAAAACCACCACCGTCACCTTCACATTCGATGCCGAACCGTCCGAAGACGTGCTCACCGCCTTGAGCGCACAACTCAGTGTCACCGGCGGCAGTGTGAGCAGTCTGACCCAAGACAGCAGCGACCCCACCAAGTACACCGCCACGTTCACCCAAAGCGGTAGCGACACACCAGGGATCAGCGTCACCAGTGCAAACGGCGACTACAGCTTCTTCGCCAACGATGTGTCGATCACCTTAGACAACACGGCCCCCACTCTGTCAACCCTGCAAATTCAAGGCTACGACAGCACCACAGGCGCAATCAAAACCGGCGCGCTGACGACAGGCGATGTGGTGCGCGTCACCCTCAGCGCGAGCGAATCTGTCTTAGTCGATGGAACCCCCTCGCTCAGCTTGCTCGTGGGCACACAGACCGTCACCGCCAGCTACAGCAGCACGCTCAGCAGCACAAGCAACTTGGTGTTTACGTACACCATTGGCGGCACCGACAACGCCGCTGAGGGTGTGAGTGTCAAGAGCATCAGTGGCTCCAGCAGCATCACCGACATTGCAGGCAACGCCTTAGAAACCACACTGCCCACGGCCAGCAGCCTGCCAGTGGTGGTCGACACCACAGCACCCAACGTGGTGTCCGAAATTCCCAGCGACGGCAGCACCGTCGGCGGCACACAAACCCTGACCTTGAGTTTCAGCGAAGCCGTGCAACGTGGCACAGGCAATATCGTCGTGAAAAAAGGCGATACCACCGTCGCCACGCTGAGCGCATCGGACACCTCACGGGTCACCATCGACGCCACAGGCACCACCGCCACACTCACACTACCCAGCACACTCGACACAGGCAACTACACCGTGGAGGTGACATCCACCGCCTTCAAAGACAGCGCTGGCAACACCATGACGGCCCTGGCCAGCAGCCTAGGCAGCGTGTGGAACTTCACGGTCGGTGCAGTCAAAGCCAGCATCGACACCATCAGTGGCAACAACCTGATCAACGCCACAGAAGCCAGCAACACCATGGCCATCACAGGCAGCTTGACGGGCGACAGCGCCCTGCTGAGCACCTTGTCTGCTAGTGACTTGACGTTGACGCTCAAGCCTATGGCGGGGGGCAACACCCTCACATTTGACAGCAGTGGCCTCACCCTCAACAGCGACTACACCTGGAGCTACACCCTGCCAGCCAATAGCCTGAGCACAGCCGGTGGCTACATCGTCAACTTGGCTGTCAATCACACCCAAGATGGCAGCGCGGTTCAAGCCAGTACCAGTCGTGCCATCGTGCTCGACACCAGCACCAGCCTCACGCTGGGCAAGGTGGCGGGCGATGACATCGTCAGTGCCTTGGAGCGCAAAGTAGTTGACAGCAGCAGCACCAAAACCATCGATATGGCTCTGGTGGCAGAAAAGGGTGCCAGCGTCAGCGTGACCATCAGCACTGGCACAGGTCACTCCATGACCAAAACCATTGCCAGCGCGCAAGGCAGCGGGCTCGACAAAATCTCGCTCAGCAGCGCAGACTTGACCACCTTAGTGGGTGGCACCGCCACCCTCACAGCCACCAGCACCGACCTTGCAGGCAACAGCACCGAAGCCACGAAAACTTTTCTGTTGGCAGGCGGCACAGCCCCTGCTATTGGCAGCATGGCCCTCAGTGGCACACCCAGCGGCAAAAGTAGCAGCTACCGTGTGGACGACACACTCACCGCCACGGTCACCTTTGACCAAGCATTGACCGTGAGCGGCACAAGCGCCACCCTGGCACTCGACGTTGGTGGTACCACCCGTTTGGCGCGCTACAGCGGCATCTCTGGCGACGGTAAAACCCTCAGCTTCAGCTACACCGTGCAAGCCGGTGACAGCGACAGCGATGGTGTGAGTGTCAAAACCAGCAGCAACACCTACACCCCCTTGAGCCTCAACGGCAGCACCTTGCGCAACGCCACAGGCACCGACGCCAGCTTGACGCTAGGCAGCATCACCGCCTCCAATGCCACACCTGTAGACGCTGCGGCCAGCACCCCCACCCTCACTGCCAGCGCCGCCACTGGCAACGAAGACTCTGCCATCGCCTTGAACTTGAGCGCCGCCTTGACTGACACCGACGGCTCAGAAACGCTCTCGTCTGTCACCCTCATCGGCATCCCCACCGGGGCCGTGCTCAAAAACGGCAGCACCACCTTCACCGTCACCAACGGCAGCGCACTGGTACCCGTAGCAAGCTTAGAGGGCCTCACCCTCACACCACCGAGCAACTACAACGGCAGCATCAGCCTGACCGCCAGCGTCACCAGCACCGAGTACGGTGGCAGCACGGCCACCAGCACAAAAACTGTGCTCATCACCGTCAACGCCGTCAACGACGCCCCCACGGTGCAATACGAACTCACCACCGCCAACGCGGTCAGCGGCCAAGCCCTGAGCTGGAGCCTGCCAAGCAACACCTTTGCCGATGTCGACAACGCCAGCCTCACCTACAGCGCCAAGTTGGCCGACGGCTCCAGCCTGCCCAGTTGGCTCAGCATCAATAGCAGCACAGGCGCACTCACAGGCACACCCAGCGCCACAGACGCAGCCGTTCTGTCCGTGCTTATCCAAGCCACAGATGCAGGAGGCCTGTCAGCCAGCAGCACACTCACCCTGCAAGTGCTGGCCGCCAACGCCCCCCAGCCTGTGGCTGACAGCGCGTCTGCCACCGAGGCGGGCGGCATCAACAACGCCACCGCAGCGGTGCTTGCCACTGGCTCGGTTCTCACCAACGATGTCGGCACCAGCCTGGTCGTCAGCGGAGCCAAAGCAGCAGCTAGCACCACCTTGACCACCGTCGACGCTGCCAGCACCCTCACCTTGCAAGGCCTCTATGGCAGCCTCACCATCAGCGCAGATGGCAGCTACACCTACACACCCAACGACAGCTCTACCGCTGTACAAGCCTTGGCCATTGGGCAAAGCCTGCGCGATGTCTTCAGCTACCAAGTCAAAGGCGGTGACGGCCAAACAGCTTTATCTGCCTTGACCATCACCCTCAACGGGGCCAATGATGCAGCGGTGATCAGTGGCACCAGCACCGCCAGCTTGACGGAGAGCAATGCTTTCCAAACCATCAGTGGAGGCCTCACCAGCACCGATGTGGATGGCACAGCCAACCTGTTCACAGCCCAATCGGGCGTGGTGGGCAGCAAGGGCTACGGCAGCTTCAGCATCACCAGCGGTGGGGTGTGGAAATACACCATGAACTCAGCCCACAACGAGTTTGTGGCCGGAACCACCTACACCGACACGGCCACCGTGGCCGCAGCAGACGGCACCACACAGGTCTTGGCGGTCACCATCACCGGCACCAACGATGCGGCAGTCATCAGCGGCACCAAAACTGCCAGCCTGACGGAAACAAACGTCGCTCTGAGCACCGGCGGAACCCTCACCAGCACCGATGTTGACGGCACAGCCAGCCTGTTCACCGCGCAGACGGGAGTCGCGGGCAGCTACGGCAGCTTCAGCATCACCAGCGGTGGGGTGTGGACCTACACCATGAACTCAGCACACAACGAGTTTGTGGCTGGCACCACCTACACCGACACGACCACCGTGGCCGCAGCAGACGGCACCACACAGGTCTTGGCGGTCACCATCACCGGCACCAACGATGCCCCAGTGCTGACCATCGCATCAAGCACCCGCGTCATCGACGAAGACCTCAACAACACAGGGCGCTACATCGCCCACAACGGCAGCGCCTCAGACTTAGGGGTGGTCAACGCTGTCGCTGGGCTAGAGCAGCTCAGCTTGACCGATGTGGACACCGCCAACTTTGGCGGCGACACGCTCAAGGTGAGCATCACCAGCGGTGGCACCACCCAACTGTTCATGGGCGTGAGCAATTCATCTGGCATGTTCTCGGTCGATAGCAGTGGCTATATTCACTACTACAGTGACGCCACTTACGACGGCAACACAGGCCTCAACGTCACGCCACACACGACCAGCAACACCAACGCAGACATTGTGGTAGGTGCCGTCGACAGCACCTACAAGGGCCTGCATGGCGGTGCGCTCTGGATTCATCTCTACGACACCGCCACGCCCGCCATCACACAAGCACTGGCCTCCAAAATCTACTTGAGCGTCAGGAACGCCAGCGACGGCAGCGTCACCGAAGACTGGTCTAGCGCAGCGGGTACAAAAACAATTCAGTTTGAGCTCGATGACAGCAGTGGCAGCGCATTGGCCTCGGCACAGCGCACGGTCAATGTCATCTCGCACGCGGACGTCACGGGTGCCAGCGCCGTTGCAGGAACCTACACAACGGGCGACACCATCACCATCACCATCACAGCAGATGAAGTCGTCTATGTGGACACCACCAACGGCACTCCACAATGCCAACTCAAAATTGGTGATGCAACGCAATACGCCACCTACACAGGGGGCAGCGGGACCAAGCAACTCACCTTTGCTTATGTGGTCGAAGCAGGGCTCAGCGACAGCGACGGCATTCAAATGATGGCGGCACCTTTGGTTGACAACGGTGCGGTAGTGACAGATAGCAGTGGCAGCAGCGTACTGGACAGCAACGGCTACACCACCATCGCTTCCTTCATGAACGTGCTGGTAACTTCGAGTGCTGGCATCACCCCCGTGGTGAGCTTTGTTTCTTTGGACAGCACCCAAACCTCATTCTTCACCCCCGACGACACGATCTACATCAACGTTGGTTTCGATCAAGCCGTGGTGGTGTCTGGCACACCCCAACTCCAACTCACCCTCACCAACGCAAGCGGCACCAACCACACGGCGTACGCCACCTGCCAAACCTCCACGGGCAGCGGTGGAGCCACCGTACTGAGCTTTGCCTACACCTATGCTGCAGCAGACACCGACAACCTGGGGGGGCAGTTCCACATCGTTGGCCTGAGCACCGCCAACGGCAGCACCATCACCAGTGCCAGCAGTTCTGTCGCCGCCAATTTGACACTCCATAGCGTGACCCCTACCGCCGATTACTGGCTGTACAACGACCCCATCGTGGGCTCGACAGGCACCAGCGGCAACGATTTGTTGGGTCCGTGGTTTTCAGGTGACACCACAACGCCCACATCTCTGTCAGGCTCAAGCGTCACAGGGGGAGACGGCGAGCGCGACACCTTGGCTGTTTCTATTTTCTTGCCAAGCAGCGTCACCACGGCGGCTGAAGCCTCGCAGTATTCCCTTGGCTACTTATCTGCCACACACACAGTCCCCTTGCTCAAGTCGGGCTCTATCGTGTCTGGTTACACCTACACCGTTCCCGCCACAGCCAGCGACTGGCCTGACGGTGTGGAGTCTTTGGTCTACCACCTGCGTTACAAAGACAGCAACGGTGAGGTACAGGATGTGAGTAACAGCGCCAGACAGTTGTGGAAGTCTGTTCAAACCTTCACCGATGCCGTCAACATCGACGACATCGTGGTGCAAGGCACTTACCTCAATGACACGATAGACCTGTCCAGCTACAACAGCACCCAGCGTGTCACCGTCAAGGCCGGTACGGGCGATGACACCATCACTGGCCACAGTGGCATCGACATTGTGGTGGGCCAAGGCGGCAACGACACCATCAACACAGGTGCTGGCAACGACAAGATTTTGATGGGCAGCGGCACCGACACCATAGATGGCGGCACGGGCACCGACACCTTGGTGGTTCAACTGCATGGTGCACAAGCCAGAGCAGCCAACGCCTCGGCCACCAACCAAAGCTTCGATCTGCAAAGCGCCAATGGCTCTTGGGTCAACGGTGTGTTTGTGGCCAATGCATCGGGCTACACCAGCGACTACACCTTCAGCTTCTCGGAAGCCACAGGCAAGGTCAGCGTTGTTGCCGACTCGGCCAGCGGACTGTCAGGCACCAGCAGCGTCACGGGCATCGAAGCGTTGGAGATGCGCTTCACAAACAACAACGAACGCGCAAACGCCTTGGTCAACATAGGCACCACGGATGCTGACACCTTGACCGCCGATGGCGTGGTCTGGGCACGGGCGGGCAATGACACCATCAACGTCGTGGGTGACTCGGTGGTGTTTGCCGGTGACGGTGATGACACGGTGATTCTGGCTAGCACTGACTTGTTCGACTCCACCAACAGCTCCTACCTTGTTGGCGGCAGTGGCATCGACACCTTAAAGCTCAGCGACAGTGCTCCACCCACCACGTCCAGCGGCAGCTGGGGCATCAATACCCAGCAGTTTGAGGTTTACGACATGACGGGTGCTGGCAACAACACATTCAGGTTCAGTACAAGTTTGTTGCTGAATCAAGGCAATACAGAGAAAGACATCTGGGGCTCACTGGCAGGCTACTCTGGCATGCAGCAGTTCATGACCAAGGGCGATTCGGTTGATACGGTGTCGTTCGTCAACACAGGCTGGGTCAAAGCCGACACCACCGCCACCGTTAACAGCACGGTGTTTGATATTTGGACGAACGCAACCAGCGGAGTGCAATTGCTCATACAAAGCGGTATGAAAACGAATGTAGCACCAGTGCTAACCATCGCATCAAGTACCCGCGTCATTGACGAAGACCTCAACAACACAGGGCGCTACATCGCCCACAACGGCAGCGCATCAGACTTAGGTGTGGTCAACGCTGTCGCTGGACTAGAGCAGCTCAGCTTGACCGATGCAGACACTGCCAACTTTGGCGGCGACACGCTCAAGGTGAGCATCACCAGCGGTGGCACCACCCAACTGTTCATGGGCGTGAGCAATTCATCTGGCATGTTCTCGGTCGATAGCAGTGGCTATATTCACTACTACAGTGACGCCACTTACGACGGCAACACAGGCCTCAACGTCACGCCACACACGACCAGCAACACCAACGCAGACATTGTGGTAGGTGCCGTCGACAGCACCTACAAGGGCCTGCATGGCGGTGCGCTCTGGATTCATCTCTACGACACCGCCACGCCCGCCATCACACAAGCACTGGCCTCCAAAATCTACTTGAGCGTCAGGAACGCCAGCGACGGCAGCGTCACCGAAGACTGGTCTAGCGCAGCGGGTACAAAAACAATTCAGTTTGAGCTCGATGACAGCAGTGGCAGCGCATTGGCCTCGGCACAGCGCACGGTCAGCGTCGTCTCGCACAACGATGCCGCCGTGATTGGCTCGCCCAGCAACGCGAGCGTGATCGAAGACGCGAACGCCAACGCCGATGGCAACTTGACCGCCAGCGGCACGATCAGCATCAGCGATGTCGATGGCGCAGCCTCCTTGAGCACCAGCGTGACCAGCGCACAGGGCAACCTGGGCACGCTCTCGCTGGGGGCCGATGGCAGCTACACCTACAGCGTGGCCAACAGCGCCACGCAGTACCTGGGTGCAGCCCAGACCAAGGTCGACACGTTCACGGTGACCGCCGCCGACGGCACGACCAAGGACGTGAGCTTCACGATCACCGGCACCAACGATGCCGCCGTGATTGGCTCGCCCAGCAACGCGAGCGTGACCGAAGACGCGAACGCCAACGCCGATGGCAACTTGACCGCCAGCGGCACGATCAGCATCAGCGATGTCGATGGCGCAGCCTCCTTGAGCACCAGCGTGACCAGCGCACAGGGCAACCTGGGCACGCTCTCGCTGGGGGCCGATGGCAGCTACACCTACAGCGTGGCCAACAGCGCCACGCAGTACCTGGGTGCAGCCCAGACCAAGGTCGACACGTTCACGGTGACCGCCGCCGACGGCACGACCAAGGACGTGAGCTTCACGATCACCGGCACCAACGATGCCGCCGTCATCAGTGGCGACACGAGCGGTTCGTTGACTGATACCATCAATACCAAGACCCTAATCGGCACCTTGCTAGACACGGATGTAGACAACACGCCCGACACATTCAAAGAGCTGAGCACGGCCGCGGAAAGCACAAGCGGTTACGGAACCTATATGGTGTCAGCTAATGGCGCATGGACGTATACGCTCAACGACAGCACCTCGTTGGATTCGAACTCGACGCTAACGGACAGCTTCAAGGTACAGACTGCAGACGGTACAGAAAAAATTGTCAACGTGACTATCACAAGCAACGCAACACAAGCGTCTGTGCTCGATAACTTAGCAGGAAATAATCAAAGCGACACCTACCAACTTAGTGCAAACTCGTTGCTAGAAAAAAACAATACCACCGACCTTTGGGGCTCATTGGCAGGCTACTCGGATATGCATCAGTTCATGCTCAAGGGTGATGCAGCTGACACCGTGGCTTTTCAAGAGGGAGACTGGGTAAAAGCTAATGCCACAACAGTTGTTGACAATACAGTGTTTGACATCTGGACCAATTCAGCCAACCACCTACAAGTGCTATTGCAACACGGCCTTCAAACCACGACTCCCGTCATTTGAGGGCACATGAGGAGGGGGTAAGCTCTTTGCATGCCCACCCCCACCACCCACCTGCTCTACCTGCACGGTTTCCGCTCGTCCCCTCAGTCCATCAAGGCCCGCCAGATGGCAGCACTCATGGCCGAGCGTTTTCCGCAGGTGCAGTGGTGGTGTCCGCAGTTGCCGCCCTCGCCGCAAGCGGCTGCCGCATTGATCGCGCAGGGCACCGCCCATTGGCCCGCAGACACTTCGGCCGTGATCGGCTCGTCCCTGGGCGGTTTTTATGCCACCTGGATCGCCGCACAGCGCGGCTGGCGTGCGGTGCTCCTCAACCCTGCGGTGGACCCAGCCCGTGACTTGAGCCGTTACATCGGCGAGCAAACCAGCTGGCACGACCCAGCAGAGCGTTTTTTCTTTGCCCCTGAATTTGTCGATGAACTGCGTGCCTTGGCCGTTGGCCCCCTAGCGCAACCCGAACGCTTCATGACCCTGATTGCCAAGGGTGATGAGGTGCTCGATTGGCGCGAAATGACAGCCCGCTATGCAGGCGCACAGCAAACTGTGCTCGAAGGCGGCGACCATGCCTTGAGCGACTTTGACCAGTACATCCCCCAAGTCTTGGCCTTCCTCGGCCTGTCTTAATTCCGCACCACATCGTGCAACGGCACAGGGCGGGCATGGGACAATGTATCCATGTATGCATTGTTTGAAGAAGCTGGCAAATTCCAGACCGGTCGGGTGCTGTCCGAAGCAGAGAGCTCGGCACAAATTGAACTGGAATCCGGCAAACGGGTGAAGGTCAAGGCAGCTCAGTTGCTGCTCAAGTTCGACAAGCCCTCGCCCGCTGAGTTGATGCGCGAGGCACTCGCCTTGAGCGCCACCATCGAGCTGGACTTGGCTTGGGAGTTCGCACCCGAAGATGAGTTTGGTTTTGCCGATTTGGCGCGTGAATATTTCAGCGCTCAAGCCACACTGACCGAACAAACCGCCGCCCTGCTGCGCCTGTTTGAAGCACCCCATTACTTTCGTCGTGCGGGCAAAGGTCGCTTCAAAAAAGCCTCTGCTGAAGTGATCCAACAAGCTTTGGCCGCGATCGAGAAGAAAAAACAAATCCAAGAGCAAATCAACAGTTGGGCCCAAGCCTTGACGCAAGGGCAATGCCCCGAGCCAGTCCAAGCCCAGCTCTACAAGATCTTGTTCAAGCCCGACAAAAACGCGCCCGAATACAAAGCTGTGGTCGACGCCGCGCGCGCCACTCAGACGGCGCCCCTGGCCCTGCTGCAACAAGCCGGCGCCATCACCTCGGCCTACCAGTTCCACTGGCAACGCTTCTTGTTCGACAACTTTCCCAAAGGCACGGGCTTTCCTGCCGTCCAAGCCCCGGTCATTGCCGACGAACTGCCGCTGGCCCCGGTGCAGGCCTATTCCATCGACGACTCGCAGACCACCGAAATCGACGACGCCTTGTCGGTGCAGGGCTTGGGCACGGGGCAGGTCACACTGGGCATTCACATCGCAGCACCCGGCTTGGCGTTGAAGCCAGGCGACGCCATCGACCAATTGGGTCGCCAGCGTCTGTCTACGGTGTACATGCCGGGCTACAAAGTCACCATGTTGCCCGATGCGGTGGTGCAAACCTACACCCTGCAAGAGGGGCGCGACTGCCCGGCGGTGTCGCTGTACGTCACCTTTGACGAAACCACTTTAGGCATTCAACACACCGCCACACGCGTCGAGCGTGTACCGATTGCGGCCAACCTGCGCCACGACCAGCTGGACGCCATCGTCACCGAAGCCTGGCTCAACGACGCCAACTTTCGCCACGCCGAAGGCACACAAGAACCCGCCATGCCGCGCGTACAACTGGCGTTTTTGTTCCGCTTGGCTCAACACCTCAAAGCCCAGCGCGAGGTGGTGCGCGGCAAGCCTGAAAACTTCAACCGACCGGACTACAACTTCCGACTCGTGAGCGGCGCAGACGCAACGCAAGACCCCAAAAGCGGGCTGGCACCCACGGGCCACGAACAGGTGCAGATCAGCGTGCGCCAACGCGGCGCGCCACTCGACCTGATGGTGGCCGAAGCCATGATTCTCGCCAACAGCACGTGGGGCAACTGGATGAACGAGCTGGGTGTGCCCGGCATCTACCGCAGCCAAGCCAGCCTGTTGCCGGGCGTGAAAGTGCGCATGGGCACCAAAGCCCTGCCCCACGCCGGCATTGGTGTGCCCAGCTATGCCTGGAGCACCTCGCCTCTGCGCCGCTACACCGACCTGGTCAACCAATGGCAAATCATTGCTTGCGCCAAACACGGCAACACCGCGGCGTTGGCTGCGCCGTTCAAACCCAAAGATGCCGAGTTGTTCTCGATCATCTCGGCCTTCGACGGTGCCTACAGCGCTTACAACGGCTACCAGGCGGGCATGGAACGTTTCTGGACGCTGCAATACCTCAAGCAACACCAGATCACTGAACTCACCGCCACCGTGTTCAAAACCTTTCCGGGCCAGCCGCCCATGGCGCGCGCCGACACCCTGCCCTTAGTGTTGCCCGTGCTGGGCAACAGTGAATTGCAGCGCGGCGCACGCGTGCAACTGCGCCTGGGTGCGATCGACGACATCACCCTGGACATCAGCGGTCAGTTCATGGCCCTGCTCGACGCTGACCAGCCCCATGGCACCGACAGTGCCGAGCCCGCAGAAGATGAAGACGACAGCGCAACTGCCGGCCCCATCGCCATCGCGGTGGACATGGACGATGCACCCGCTGCGGAGGTCAACCCAGCGTGAGCGTCTTGCAGCGTGTCACCCGTTTGCAATGGGCCTTGGCCATTTCAATGGGCGTGCACATTGCACTGCTGAGCTTGCGCATCGCAGCGCCCGCGCAGTTTGATCGTTTGTTCAAAGACACGCCACTCGACGTGATCTTGGTCAACACCCGGGTCGTGTCCAAAGCACCTGACAAGGCCCAAGCCCTGGCTCAAACCCAGTTGGCAGGCGGTGGCGAACAACGCAGCGGACGTGCAGCCTCGCCCTTGCCCTCAGCGGCCACCACCACCGCGGGTGACAGCGCCGATGCCATGCAAAAGCAAATGGCCTCGTTGCAAAAACAACAGGCCTTGCTGCTGGCACAGGTCAAAGACCTGCTGGCCCAACTGCCCCCACCGCAGCCCCAAAAAGCCGACCCGGCACAAGAAGCGCTGGAAGAAAAACGTCGCCAACTGCTCAAACTCTTGGCCGAGATTGAACAACGCATCGACCAAGACAACGCACGCCCACGCAAGCACTACATCAGCCCCGCCACCCGTGAAGTGGCCTACGCCCAGTACTACGATGCCCTGCGGCGCAAAATCGAAGAACGCGGCACTTTGTACTTTCCCGAACGCGGCGGACAAAAACTCTACGGCGAACTCACCATGGTCATCACCGTCAACGCGAATGGACGCGTGCTTAGCACCGAAGTGGTCCAAGGTTCTGGCCAGCCCGACCTGGACCGACGGGCCCAAGCCATTGCCACCAGCGCCGGCCCTTTTGGCAGCTTCACCACGGCCATGCGCAAACAAGCCGATCAACTGGCCATCGTCTCGCGCTTCATCTTCAGCCGCAACAACACCTTGCAAACACGCGGCGGTTCAGGAGCCCCTGGATGACGTTCTCTCGCACTTCCCCCATCTGGCGCTGGCTGCTGCTGCTGCTCGTGGCATGGCTGGGTTTGCAAGTTTTCTTTTTGGCGCGCATCGCCTTGATGGCACGCCTTGCGCCCGAGTCCACGGCCTTTGAGCGCTCGCAAGCCTGGCACATCGCGACCACCCAAGGTCGTTTGCCTTGGCGTCAAGACTGGGTGCCTTACAACAGCATCTCCAACCACCTCAAACGTGCGGTCATCGCGTCAGAAGACGACATCTTTGCCCAACACGACGGCGTACAGTGGGACGCCATAGAAAAAGCCTGGGCTAAAAACGCCAAGGCAGAGTTGCAAGCCAGCCGGGCCGCCTCACACACCACACGCCCGCCCAAAGTG
The DNA here is from genome assembly GCF_003063395.1 of Limnohabitans sp. JirII-29. Classification (NCBI taxonomy): domain Bacteria; kingdom Pseudomonadati; phylum Pseudomonadota; class Betaproteobacteria; order Burkholderiales; family Comamonadaceae; genus Limnohabitans; species Limnohabitans sp. JirII-29. The sequence goes on along the minus strand of NZ_NESB01000002.1, from coordinate 309,015 downwards.
GTGGGTGGCTCCACCATCACGCAGCAACTGGCCAAGAATTTGTTTCTGTCGGGCGAACGCACCTTCATGCGCAAAGGCCAAGAATTTGTGCTGACCTTGATGCTTGAAGCCGTGCTCGACAAGCGTCGCATCTTGGAGATCTATCTCAACCACGTGGAATGGGGCGAAGGCATCTTTGGTGCCGAAGCCGCCGCACAACACTACTTCCACAAGCCTGCTGCGCAACTGGCTGCTTGGGAGGCGGCCCGTCTGGCCGTCATGCTGCCGCGTCCCAAGTACTACCAAAAATTTCCGCAGTCCGAGTACCTCGCGGGCCGCACCGACATCATCGTAGCCCGCATGGGCGGCGCGCAACTGCCCTGAACCATCACCATGCGCATCCTTGGCATTGACCCCGGCTTACGGACCACTGGCTTTGGCGTGGTGGAAAAAGACGGCCAACAACTGCACTACATCGCCAGCGGCACCATCCGCACCGACAAGCAAGTGCAAGGCGACTTGCCCGCGCGCTTGAAGGTGTTGTTCGACGGCATCCACGAAGTGGTGGCACGCTACCAACCCGAGTCATCGGCGGTGGAAATCGTCTTCGTCAACGTCAACCCGCAAGCCACGCTGCTGCTGGGTCAAGCACGTGGTGCCTGCGTCACGGCGTTGGTCACCTGCAACTTGCCCGTGGCCGAATACACCGCCTTGCAAATGAAGCAGGCCGTAGCCGGACACGGCATGGCCAAAAAAGCGCAAGTGCAAGAAATGGTCAAGCGTTTGTTGAACCTCCCCGGCCTGCCTGGCCCCGATGCCGCCGACGCCTTGGGGCTGGCCATCACACACGCCCATGCCGGGCAATCGATGGCGCGCTTGGCCGCAGCCACTGGCTTGCAGCGCGCCACCAGCGGCATGTACAAGGCGGGGCGCAGTCGCTGAATTACCAGGCCGGCGCGAGCTGCGCCAAACCCGGTGGCGCTTTGCGCGCATCTTCAAACGTCACCACGTCATAAGCCTCGGGGCGGCTCAAGAGTTCACGCAACAGTTTGTTGTTCATCGCGTGGCCTGAACGAAACGCGGAGTACGCGGCCAACAAGGGCTTGCCGATCAAATACAAGTCGCCCATGGCATCCAAGATTTTGTGCTTCACAAACTCGTCGTCATAGCGCAGACCATCGCTGTTCAAGACCTTGTAGTCATCCATCACGATGGCGTTGTCTAACCCACCGCCCAAGGCCAGGCCATTGGCACGCATCATCTCCACATCGCGCGTGAAGCCAAAGGTGCGAGCGCGCGCGATGTCGCGCACGTAGTTGCCGGTGTCCATGTCAAACACCACGCGTTGACCGGTGGAGTCCACCGCCGGGTGGTGAAAGTCAATTTCAAAACTCAGCTTGTAGCCATGGTGCGGGTCCAAGCGGGCCCACTTCACGTTGGCACCTTCCCCCTCGCGCACTTCCACCGGCTGCAAGACACGGATGAAACGCTTGGGTGCGTTTTGCTCCACGATGCCCGCACTTTGCAGCAAGAACACGAAGGACGAAGCCGACCCATCCAAGATCGGCACCTCTTCCGCCGTGATGTCGATGTACAGGTTGTCGAGTCCCAAGCCTGCACACGCCGACATCAAGTGCTCCACCGTGAACACCTTGGCACCGGCGTTGGAAATGGTCGACGCCAGACGCGTGTCGGTCACCGCCACAGCACTGATAGGAATGTCCACCGGTTGCGGCAAATCCACCCGACGGAACACGATGCCCGTGTCGGGTTGCGCCGGTCGCAGGGTCAGCTCCACACGCTGGCCGCTGTGCAGGCCGACTCCCACCGCTTTGGTGAGGGATTGAAGGGTTCTTTGTTTCAGCACAGGGTGAATTTTACCGAGCCCCCCGTTCAGGGGGCATGGTTCGTTTCAATGACCTTGATAGAAAGCTTGAAACACTCAGTCCGCTTGCTTGCGCAAGAAGGCTGGAATTTCATAGTCATCCATGCCGCCCGACGACAGGGCATCCACCTTGGCCGCAGCTTGTGTGCGGTTGGTGCGCCACACGCTGGGAACGGCCATGCTGTTGTAGTCCGGTTGCGTGGGCGCAGGTGCAGCCCCCACCCCCAAACCAGCAGCCAAACCCGACAACCCTGCGCTGGCAGCAGCCAGAACACCAGCAGGCGAGGCGTTGTTGGCGTGCATCGGCATGCCCACACCATCGGTGCCCGTGCGCAACACTTGCAACTGAGGCGCAGCACGACGGCCACCGGCCAAACCAGTCGCCACCACGGTGACACGAATCTGGTCACCCAGTTCTTCGTCGTAGGCCGTGCCATAAATCACGTGCGCCTCGGGCGAAGCGAACTTGCGAATGGTGTTCATGGCTTCGCGCGACTCAGACAACTTCAAGCCACCCTTGGCGGCAGTGATCAGCACCAGCACGCCCTTGGCACCCGACATGTCCACACCTTCCAGCAGTGGGCAAGCCACCGCTTGTTCGGCAGCGATGCGGGCGCGGTCTGGGCCGTTGGCCACGGCGGTGCCCATCATGGCTTTGCCGGTTTCGCTCATCACGGTGCGCACGTCCTCAAAGTCGACGTTCACCAAAGCTTCCACATTGATGATTTCGGCAATGCCGCCGACCGAGTTTTTCAACACGTCGTTGGCAAAGGCAAAGGCTTCGTCTTGGCTGGCATCGTCGCCCAGCACATCCATCAGCTTTTCGTTCAACACCACGATCAGCGAATCCACGTTGGCTTCGAGTTCGGCCAACCCTGTTTCGGCGTTGGCCATGCGACGGCTGCCTTCAAACTCGAACGGCTTGGTCACCACACCCACGGTCAAGATGCCCATCTCACGCGCCACACGCGCCACCACTGGGGCTGCGCCCGTGCCCGTGCCGCCACCCATGCCGGCTGTCACGAACAACATGTTGGTGCCCTCCAACGCCAGACGAATGTCGTCAATGGCTGCTTCGGCTGCTTCGCGGCCGCGCTCTGGCTTGCTGCCAGCGCCCAGACCGGTTGAACCGAGCTGAATGACTTTGTGTGCATTGCTCACGCGCAGTGCCTGAGCGTCGGTGTTGGCCGACACAAACTCCACGCCTTGCACGCCCGAGCTGATCATGTGCTCGACCGCGTTACCGCCGCCACCGCCCACGCCAATGACCTTGATTTGTGTGCCTGAGTTGAATGCTTCAACTTCGATCATTTCGATGCTCATGATGTTTCTCCTATCGATCTAAAAATTTGCAGTTGCCTTGAATTCGTCTGTTGCTTGTTGTGGTGCATCTCGCCCCTTTCAAGTGGGCGGTGCGTGCGCAGCACCGGGTCGCCATCGTCGACCACGGTGGCGAAGCGGCGGACTGCCGCGCGCCAGGTAGAGCAAGGAGGTAGGGATCATGGTTAAAAGTTCCCCACAAACCAGTCTTTGATGCGGTCCATCGCCGATTTGACGGAACCACTCTTTTGCGACACCTTGACACCGCGCATGCGGTCGATACCGGCTTCTTCCAACAGCCCCATCACAGTAGCTGCGCGTGGCTGCGACACCATGTCGGCCAGGGCGCTGCTGTACTGCGGAATGCCGCGACGCACAGGCTTCAAGAAAATGTCTTCACCCAGCTCCACCATGCCAGGCATCACCGCACTGCCACCGGTGAGCACGATGCCCGAAGACAACACCTCTTCGTAGCCTGACTCACGGATGACTTGCTGCACCAGCGAGAAAATTTCTTCCACCCGGGGTTCAATCACACCTGCCAAGGCTTGGCGGCTCAGCATGCGTGGTGCGCGGTCGCCCAAGCCTGGCACCTCGACCTGGACATCAGGATCGGCCAGCAACTGCTTGGCAAAGCCCGACTCCACCTTGATGTCTTCGGCGTCTTTGGTGGGCGTGCGCAAGGCCATGGCGATGTCGCTGGTGATCAGGTCACCGGCAATCGGAATCACGGCGGTATGGCGGATGGCGCCGTTGGTGAAGATGGCCACATCGGTGGTGCCCGCGCCAATGTCCACCAAAGCCACACCCAACTCGCGTTCGTCGTCGGTCAACACCGACAGGCTAGAAGCCAAGGGGTTCAACATCAGACGATCCACATCCAAACCACAGCGGCGCACACATTTGATGATGTTCTCGGCGGCACTCTGCGCACCGGTCACGATGTGCACCTTGGCTTCGAGTCGGATGCCACTCATGCCAATCGGTTCGCGCACATCTTGGTTGTCAATCACAAACTCCTGCGGCTGCACCAACAGCAAGCGCTGGTCGGTCGAGATGTTGATGGCCTTGGCCGTCTCCACCACACGCGCCACGTCCGCAGCCGTCACCTCTTTGTCTTTCACCGCCACCATGCCGGTGGAGTTGATGCCACGGATGTGACTACCGGTGATACCGGTGTAGACCCGCGTGATTTTGCAGTCGGCCATCAGCTCGGCCTCTTTCAGCGCCTGCTGAATGCTTTGCACGGTGGCGTCGATGTTCACCACCACACCACGCTTGAGGCCGTTGCTCGGGGCCACACCCAGGCCTGCGAGTTTGAGCTCACCGCCGGGCATGACTTCGGCCACGACCACCATGACCTTGGCTGTACCAATGTCTAAGCCGACCACCAAATCTTTGTAATCTCTTGCCATAACCGCCTCGTTCTTTCTCTACTCTTGCTCCACCCGTCAACGCACAGCGGGCACGTCTGTCGTGCTCACTCCGCGCAGCCGAAGCGCATAACCGTTGTCGTAACGCAGGTCAGCCGATTCAATGGCTGTCACCTTGCGTCCCAACTTGCTTGTCGCTTGCACCAGGGTTTGAGCCAACCGTTGCATGCGCACCATCACCTCTGCCGTGCTGCCACGGCCTAACTCGATCACGGCGCCGTGCGCCACCCGAGCGCGCCAACTGCCACGCCCTGTCAACTCCAAACTCTCCAGCGCCAAAGTCAGCTCCGAAAAAACCGGGGCTAAAGTGCGGTACATCGCCAGCACCTGCTGCGACTGGCTGTCTGGCCCGCGCAAGCGCGGCATCTTTTCGTCGTCCAACTCGCCCACATTGGCCTCAAACACTTCGCCGTAGCTGTTGACCATGCGCGACTCGCCGTCGTCGCCCCAATACGCCACGGGGCTGTGCTCTTGCAAGGTCACGCGCAAACGGTTGGGAAACTCACGCGCCACACTGGCGCTGCGCACCCAAGGCACGGCTTCAAAGGCAGCGCGCACCCGAGCCAAATCGGCGGTGAAAAAATTACCCGTCAAACGCGCCGCCACATTGGCACGCAAAGTCACGGCGTTGTTGTGCTCCACATCTCCCAGCACGGTGATGCCGTTCAGGGCAAACGCTGGCAAGCGCACCAGCGCCCACACCCCTGCGGCCAAAGCGCACACCACCACGGCGACGAACATGAGCGACGACGCCACATGCATCAAACGCACGTCCAATGGCACCACCACCGAGGTGTCAACCTCGGGGCGCGGGCGCATGTGGGTGGTGTAGCGGGTGCTCATAGACGTGAGGCAGTTCCTGGGTGATCAAGCGTGGCACTGGCCAGCAGCTTCAAGCACAGCTCTTCGTAGCTGATGCCCGCAGCACGTGCAGACATGGGCACCAGCGAATGGCTGGTCATGCCGGGTGAGGTGTTCATCTCCAGCAAAAAGGGTTTGCGGTCACTGGCACGCAGCATGATGTCGGCGCGGCCCCAGCCACGACAGCCCAGGGCGCGGTAAGCCGCCACCACCAAGCGCTGCACGTCACGCTCTTCGTCAGCAGGCAAACCACTGGGGCAGTGGTACTTCACGTCATCGGTGAAGTACTTGTGGTTGTAGTCGTACGCGCCATCAGGCGCGGCAATGCGCACCACGGGCAAAGCGTAGGCGGTCGCACCGCTGCCAAGCACGGGACAGGTCAACTCTTCACCGGTGATGAATTCTTCGCACAACAAATCGGGGTCGTAACGTGTGGCGAGGGCCGCAGCGTCTGCCATCTGCGCGGCATCGGTGACCTTGGTCATGCCAATGGATGAGCCTTCACGCGGCGGCTTGACGATCAACGGCAAGCCCAGTTGCGCAGGAATGGCGGCCACTTTATCGGGCGTTTGTTCATCGGCATCCAGCCACACATAGCCGGGGGTGGACAAACCCACCGCGGTCCACACGCGCTTGGTCATCACCTTGTCCATGGCCATGGCCGACGCCATCACGCCCGAGCCGGTGTAGGGAATGCCCAGCAACTCCAGCGCACCTTGCACCGAGCCGTCTTCGCCATAGCGGCCATGCAGCGCGATGAAACAGTGGGTGAAGCCCTCACGCTTCAACGCATCCAAGCTGCGCTCGGCCGGGTCAAAGGCCAGGGCATTCACGCCTTTGGATTGCAAAGCCTTGAGCACGCCACTGCCCGACATGAGCGAGACCTCGCGCTCTGCCGACAGGCCGCCCATCAACACCGCCACCTTGGCGGTTTGCACATCGAATGTTGGATTCACGCGGTTCATGCCATCAACTCTGGGTTAGGGTCAGCGCCAGCACCTGGGCGGGCACCTGACCGATCGAGCCTGCGCCCATGCACATCACCACATCGCCGTCTTGGGCGTTGTCGACAATGACTTGGGCCATTTTTTGAATGTCATCCACGAAGACCAAGGCCTCATGGCCCGCCACACGCATGGCGCGTGACAAGGCCCGACCATCGGCTGCGGGAATCGGCGCTTCGCCTGCGGCGTAAATTTCAGACAACCACAGCACATCGGCGCGCGCCATGACTTGCACAAAGTCTTCAAAGCAGTCACGGGTGCGGGTGTAGCGGTGCGGCTGAAACGCCAGCACCAAGCGTCGACCTGGGAAAGCGCCACGGGCAGCAGCCAAAGTGGCCGCCAACTCGACGGGGTGGTGGCCATAGTCTTCGATCAAGGTGAAGTGGCCACCGTGTTTAGCCGCCACCTCGCCATGGCGCTGGAAGCGCCGGCCCACGCCTTTGAACTCGGCCAAGGCTTTGACCACCGCAGCATCGGGCACGTTCAGCTCCACCGCCACCGCGATGGCGGCCAAGGCATTGAGCACGTTGTGCTCGCCCGCCAGGTTGAGGGTGATGTCCAGATCGGGCAAGGTCACGCCATTGCGCCGTTGCACGGTGAAGCGCATGCGACCGTTGTCGGCCTGCACATTCACTGCACGCACTTGGGCTTGTTCGTTGAAGCCGTAGCTGGTGATGGGACGCGACACCTCGGGCAAGATGCTGCGCACAGCCGCGTCGTCGGTGCACAAAATGGCCGCGCCGTAAAACGGCATGCGGTGCAAGAACTCGACAAACGCGGCCTTCAAACGGTTGAAGTCGTGGCCGTAGGTGTCCATGTGGTCGGCGTCGATGTTGGTGACCACCGCCATCACAGGCAACAAGTTCAAGAACGAGGCGTCCGACTCGTCGGCCTCCACCACGATGTGCTCACCAGACCCTAACTTGGCATTGGCCCCGGCGCTGTTGAGACGCCCGCCAATCACAAACGTCGGGTCCATGCCGGCTTCGGCCAGCACACTGGCCACCAAGCTGGTGGTGGTGGTTTTGCCGTGGGTGCCTGCAATGGCCACGCCTTGCTTCAAGCGCATCAACTCGGCCAGCATCACAGCACGCGGGACCACTGGAATGAGTTTGGCGTGGGCCGCCACCACCTCGGGGTTGTCGGCTTGCACGGCGGTCGAGGTCACCACCGCATCGGCGCCTTCAATGTGCGTGGCGGCATGGCCCACATGGGTTTGAATGCCCAAGGCATGCAGACGCTTGAGGGCCGCACTGTCCGACAAGTCGGAGCCCGACACCACGTAGCCCAGGTTCAGCAACACCTCGGCAATGCCGCTCATGCCGGCACCACCGATGCCCACGAAATGGATGTGTCGAATGGCGTGTTTCATCGTGCCCCCCCTTGGCCTGCCAAGGCATGGCAGGCAGTCACCACGGTCTGGGCGGCGTCCACTTTTCTCATGGCATAAGCCTTCTCTGCGCACGCCAACAGCGTGCGTCGTGTCAAAAATTGCAAACGGTTGGCCAAGTCTTGTGGCGCCAGTTGCGATTGCGCAATCAACCAGCCGCCACCCGCATCAACCAAGAAGCGAGCATTGGTGGTTTGGTGGTCGTCCACCGCATGCGGGAACGGCACATAGATGGCAGCCACACCCACGGCGGCCAGTTCGGTCACGGTGCTCGCGCCTGCGCGTGCAATCACCAGATCGGCGTCGGCAAATGCCTGCGCGGTGTCGTCGATGAAAGGTGTGAGTTCGGCTTGCACGCCCGCCTCGGCATAGGCCTCGCGCAGCGCGTCAATTTGTTGGGCACCGCTTTGATGGATCACCTGTGGGCGCTCGCTCACAGGAATCAAAGCCAAGGCTTGCGGCACCAAGGTGTTCAAGGCCTGAGCGCCCAAGCTGCCACCCACCACCAGCACACGCAGAGGCCCGCTGCGATGGGCAAAGCGCTCGGCAGGCGTGGGCTGGCTGACAAACCCGGCGCGCAAAGGATTGCCCACCCATTCGGCTTTGGGCATCACGCCGGGGAAGGCGCTGAACACCCGCTGAGCCACACGTGCCAACACTTGGTTGGCCATGCCTGCCACCGAGTTTTGCTCGTGCAACACCAGGGGCTTGCCGCACAGTGCAGCCATCAAACCGGCTGGGAAGGTGATGTAGCCACCCAGGCCCACCACCACGTCGGGTTTGACACGGCGCATCACACACAGGCTTTGCCAGAAGGCACGTGCCAACTTGAACGGCAACCGGGCCAGGGTGGCCAAGCCTTTGCCACGCACACCCGAGAACTGCACCGTCTCGAAAGCCAAACCACGTGGCGGCACCAACTGGCTCTCCATGCTCGGTGCAGGCGCACCCAGCCAATGCACGCGCCAGCCTTGGCTGCGCAGCAACTCGGCCACGGCCAAACCCGGGAAGATGTGACCGCCCGTGCCACCTGCCATGACCAAAGCCGTGCGAGGTGAGTTCGTCATAGACGACCTCCATGCATGAGCACGCGGTTTTCGTAGTCCACCCTCAGCACCACGGCGATGGCGATGAGGTTGAGCAAGATGGCGGAGCCGCCGTAACTCATGAGCGGCAGGGTCAGGCCTTTGGTGGGCAAGGCCCCGAGGTTCACCCCGATGTTGATGAAGGACTGAAAACCCATCCAAATGCCCACGCCTTGTGCCACCAGACCGGCAAACACGCGGTCCATGGCGATAGCTTGGCGACCGATGTACATGATGCGGCGTGTCAACCACATGAACATGGCAATGATGGCCACCACGCCGACAAAGCCAAACTCTTCGCCAATCACGGCCAACAAGAAGTCGGTGTGGGCTTCGGGCAACCAGTGCAGCTTTTCCACGCTGCCACCCAAACCCACGCCAAAAATTTCGCCCCGACCAATGGCAATCAGCGAGTGCGAGAGCTGGTAGCCCTTGCCCAGCGCATGCTCCATGCTCCAGGGATCGAGGTAGGCAAAGATACGTTCGCGTCGCCACTCGGACGAAGCAATGATCAAACCGAACACGCCAATCAAGGCGGTGGCAATCAAGAAAAACATGCGGGCATTCACGCCGCCTAAGAACAAGATGCCCATGGCAATGACCGCAATCACCATGAAGGCCCCCATGTCAGGCTCGGCCAGCAGCAACAAACCCACGATGAAGACCGCTGCGCCCATGGGTGTGACGGCTTTGAAGAATTTCTCCTTCACTTCCATCTTGCGCACCATGTAGTTGGCGGCATACAGCAGCACCCCAAACTTGGCCAACTCCGAAGGCTGGAAGTTCATGAAGCCCAAACCGATCCAGCGTCGTGCGCCATTGACCGCCTTGCCAATGAAGGGCATCAACACCGCCATCAACAGCACGATGGAGACGATGAACACCCACGGCGCCACGCGCTCCCAGGTGTTGAGCGGCACCTGAAACGCGAGCAGCGCTGCGACAAACGCCACAAACAGCGACAAGGTGTGACGAATCAAGAAATGGGTTTGGGTGTAGTAACCGCCGGTGCGTGGGTTGTCGGGCATGGCGATGGAGGCCGAATAGACCATCACCAAGCCCACCATCAACAACGCAAAGGTGACCCACACCAAGGGTTGATCAAAGCCTTTGACGTGCACGGGGGATGCCCCGGTGCGGGTGAACTCGGTGCCATGCACACGCACGGGCAAGGCGTCTAAGCCAGCATCGGGCTCGGCACCCAGCAAGCGGCCCATGCGCGCGTTGATGCGTTGCATGAAGCGCGCGCCCATGCCCTGTTTGAGGCCCAGGGTGGTTGCCGTCATAGGGCACCTCCGTGTTCAATAGCCAACGCCTGCACCGCATCGACAAACACCTGCGCCCGATGGGCGTAGTTGCGGAACATGTCCAGGCTGGCACATGCAGGCGACAACAACACCGCATCGCCAGACTGCGCCAACTGGTGGCACAGGTTCACGGCCTCGGGCAACGAGGCGGCGTCATGCAAAGGCACGCCGCTGTCTTGCAAGGCCGCGCGCAGCGCAGGCGCGTCACGGCCAATCAACACCACCGCACGTGCATGATGGCGGACCGGGTTCAACAGCGGCGCGAAGTCCTGGCCTTTGCCGTCGCCACCCAGAATCACCACCAAACGGCGCTCAGCGCCCAAGCCTTGAATGGCGGCCACCGTGGCACCCACGTTGGTGCCCTTGCTGTCGTCAAAGTACGCCACGTCTTGCAGCACCGTGACAGATTCCACGCGATGCGGCTCGCCGCTGTATTCGCGCAAGCCGTACAGCATGGGGGCCAAACTGGCACCGGTGCTGCTGGCCAAGGCCAACGCGGCCAAGGCATTCAAAGCGTTGTGACGGCCACGGATGCGCAAGGCATCAGCAGGCATCAAACGCTGAATGTGAATTTCTTCTTCATCTTCCGGGCTGCTGACGCGCTTCTTGCGGCGGGTCTCGTCAGCTTCCAAGGCACGCACCAGCCAGGTCATGCCGTTCATGTTTTCAATGCCGTAGTCACCCGGGCGCTGCGGCAAGTCGCCACCAAAGGTGACATGGGCACGCACCTGAGGTCGTTGCAATTTGACGCGCACCGGTTCCGGCAACATCGCCATCACCGCCGCGTCTTCGCGGTTGAGCACCATGAGGCCTTGGGCGCCAAAGATGCGTGCCTTGGCTGCGCCATAGGCACGCATGTCGCCATGCCAGTCCAGGTGGTCTTGGCTGACATTGAGCACGGTGGCTGCGGTGGGTTGAAAGTTATCCACGCCGTCGAGCTGAAAGCTCGACAACTCCAGCACCCACACCTGCGGCAAGTAGGGGTGATCGGCAGGAGGCGGTGGCGGCGGCACCAAAGGTGGCAAGTCCACCTCGTAGGGCGCGTCGTCCTGGGCGGCCTCGGACGCTGCGTCCGCTTCGGGCGCAGCGTCGGGCAACAGCTCGCCTTGTGCATCCAAAGCGGGGGTTGTGTGCTGTGCGTCGTGATCGGCCAGCGCTTCATGGGCCGCAACTTGTTCGGCCTCTAGTTGCGCCTGCTGCTGGGCAGCCAGATTCGCAGCCTGTGCGTCAGCCTCCCGCTGTGTGGCCTGCTGAGCATCCAACTCGGCTTGCTCTTTGGCCGCTTGCGCCTGTGCCGCTTGCTGAGCCACAGCCTCATCGGCAGCGGCTTGGTCGAGGGCCTGCGCCAAGGTGTCAAGCAAGGTGGGGCCAATATTGCCCGCCACCGCCACACGCAAGCCCGCACGCTCCGCCAGCTGACCGGTGAGCGAGGTGACCGTGGTTTTGCCATTGGTCCCGGTGATAGCCAACACTTTGGGGTGGTAAGCCTGGGTGCTTTGCAAGTCGTGCAAGGCCTGGGCAAACAAGGTCAACTCGGTCCCGACCCACAGGCCTGCGGCCTGCGCCGCTTGCCACACAGGGGCCACCGACTCGGGCGACAGGCCAGGGCTTTTGAACACGGCACGCACGTCTTGGCCGTCGACCAAGCTGGCCGCGAAAGCGCTGTGAAGGAAGCGGACCTGCGGCAACTCGGCGCGCAACACGGCCAACTGAGGCGGTGCCTCGCGGGTATCCACCACCTGCACCTGTGCGCCGCAGCGCACGCACCAACGCGCCATCGCCAGGCCGGAGTCACCCAGGCCCAGAATCAGCACCGATTGGTTGTGGAGTTGCAGCATCGTCGTTTTACCTCAGCTTCAAGGTCGACAAGCCCACCAGGCACAGCAGCATGGTGATGATCCAAAAGCGCACCACGACCTGGGTTTCTTTCCAACCGGTCTTTTCAAAGTGGTGGTGCAACGGAGCCATCTTCAAAATACGACGACCTTCGCCAAATTTTTTCTTGGTGTATTTGAAGTAGCTCACTTGCAGCATGACCGACAAGGCCTCGACCACAAAGATGCCACCCATGATGGCCAGCACAATTTCTTGCCGCACGATGACCGCAATGGTGCCCAAAGCGCCACCCAGGGCCAATGCCCCCACGTCACCCATGAACACCTGCGCGGGATGGGTGTTGAACCACAAAAATGCCAAGCCAGCGCCAGCCATGGCAGCGCAGAAAATCATCAACTCGCCGGAGCCCGGGATGTAGGGAAACAGCAGGTACTTCGAATACACCGAACTGCCCGTCACATAGGCAAACACGCCCAAGGCCGAACCCACCATCACCACCGGCATGATGGCCAAGCCGTCCAGCCCGTCGGTCAAGTTGACTGCATTGCTCGAACCGACGATGACCAGATAAGTCATGATCACAAAGCCAAACACGCCCAGCGGATAGCTGACCTCTTTGATGAAGGGCAACAACAAGCCCGCTTTGGGTGGCAGGTTCACGTCAAAGCCCGACTTGACCCAGGAGTAAAACAACTCCAGCACACGCAGGTTGTTGCTCTCGGAAATGCTGAACACCAAGTACAGCGCCGCCAACAAACCGATCAAGGATTGCCACAGGTATTTTTCACGCGAAGGCATGCCCTCGGGGTCTTTGCGCACCACCTTGCGCCAGTCATCGGCCCAGCCAATGGCACCAAAGCCAAAGGTGACGATCATCACGATCCAGACAAAGCGGTTGCTCAAGTCGGCCCACAGCAGGGTGGACACCGCGATGCCAATCAAGATCAACACGCCGCCCATGGTAGGCGTGCCACTTTTCACCAAGTGGCTTTGCATGGCGTACTCACGGATGGGTTGCCCAATCTTCAACGCCGCCAAGCGACGGATCACCGCCGGGCCAGCAATCAAACCAATCAACAACGCCGTCACCGCCGCCATCACCGCGCGGAAGGTGATGTACTGAAAGACACGAAAAAAACCGAACTCGGGTGAGAGGGTTTGCAGCCATTGGGCCAGTGTCAGCAGCATGGGGAAGACTCCTTGTTGTTTTTGTTGTCGTGACAGGTTTGGATGGCGTCGACCACACGTTCCATCTTCATGAAGCGCGAGCCTTTGACCAGCACACTCCCCAAGTGCGGCAGTTGCTGCAACACCTGGGCTGTCAAGGCGTCGATGTGTGAAAAGTGTTGTGCGCCCGGACCATAGGCCTGGGCACTGAAGGCCGCCAACTCACCCAGGCACAGCAAGTGTTCAATACCGCAAGCCTGTGCGTGGTGACCTACCTCTTGATGAAACTCGGGGCCTTGTGTACCCACTTCGCCCATGTCGCCCAGCACCAGCAAATGGGGCCCAGGCAACTCGGCCAGCACCTCAATGGCGGCACGCACCGAGTCAGGGTTGGCGTTGTAGGTGTCATCGACGCCAGTGATCGCACGGCCTTGGCACACCACACCAAAGGCGCGTGAACGGCCTTTGACGGGCTCGAACGCCGACAGGCCTTGGGCAATCACATCCAGTGCCACACCTGCGGCCAAGGCGCACGCGGTGGCTGCCAAGGCATTACCCACGTTGTGGCGACCGGCAATGTGCAATTGGGTGGTCATGAGGCCCGCTGGGGTTTGCACTTCAACCGCCCAGTGGTCGTTGGCCCAAACCGCATGACGCAAGACCACCTCGGCAGCGGCTTCACCTGCGTGCGGGCTGTGCATGGCAAAGCGCATGCAGCGGCGTGCGCCTGCCAAGTTTTGCCACAAGGGCGTGTAGGTGTCGTGCGCCGGAAACACCGCCACGCCCGTGTCGGGCAAGGCGCTGATGGCAGCCCCGTTTTCTTGCGCCACGGCTTCTACCGTGGCCATGAATTCCTGGTGCTCGCGCTGGGCGTTGTTGACCAAGGCCACACTCGCCTGCGCCATGGCGGCCAAGCCAGCAATTTCACCTGGGTGGTTCATGCCCAGCTCCACCACTGCGCAGCGATGGTGTGCGCGCAAGCGCAGCAAAGTTTGCGGCACGCCGATGTCGTTGTTCAAATTGCCTTGGGTGGCCAAGGCCGCGTCGCCCCACCCTGCACGCAAGATGCTGGCAATCATTTGGGTCACGGTGGTTTTGCCGTTGCTGCCGGTCACGGCAATCAGGGGCAAGTCAAACTGAGCACGCCAGCCTTGCGCCAGTTGGCCCAGCGCACGGCGGCTGTCTGGCACTTCGACACCCGGCAGTTGTGCCGCCTCCAGCCCGTGCTGGGCCAACGCGGCCACGGCACCGCTGGCTGCGACCTGGGGCAAGAAGTCGTGGGCATCAAAACGTTCACCTTGCAGGGCCACAAACAAGTCGCCCGCTTGCAAGCTTCGGCTGTCGGTGTGCACGCGCTGCACACACACTGTGGGATCGCCACACACACGAGCGCCGGGCAACCAACTGGCGATGCGTTGCAGGCTGAGGTTCATGTCAGACATGCGCCCTCCACTGCTGCAAAGCTGCTTGGGCTTGGACCACGTCGCTGAAAGGCAGTTTGACGCCCTGCACTTCTTGGTAATCTTCGTGGCCTTTGCCCGCCACCAGCACCACATCGTGCGCACGCGCTTGGCCGACCGCAGCGGCAATGGCTTGGCCACGGTCTAGGATGTGTTGCGCAGCATGGGGTTGCGTCAAGCCTGCCCGCATGTGCGCCAGAATGACTTGGGGATCTTCGCTACGCGGGTTGTCGCTGGTCAGCACCACGCGGTCGGCATGCTGTTCGGCAGCAGCAGCCATCAAGGGACGCTTGGCGCTGTCGCGGTCACCGCCACAACCCAACACGCACACCAGGGCACCGCCTCGGGTTTGGGCCAGGGGACGCAGCGCATGGAGTGCTTGCGTCACGGCATCAGGGGTATGGGCGTAGTCCACCACCACCAAGGGTTGGTCGGCATGACCCACCACTTGCATGCGTCCTGGCACGGCAGGCAAATCGGCACAGGCTTGCACCGCATCGGCCAAGCTGTGGCCCAAGGCGCGCAGGCCAGCGATGACGCCCAGCAGATTGCTCACGTTGTAGTGGCCCACCAGCGCGGTGTGCAACGTAAGGCTGTGGTCACCCTCGACCACCTCAAAACTCAAACCGCGCGCGCCGTGACGCACCCGCGTTGCCTGCACATGACGCACTGGCTGCATCCCCTCGACATGGCGTACTTGCGATGCAGCCCCAAGCGCATCGGCTTGCATTGCATCCTTGACGATACCCACTGTCCACAACGCCACATCGTCACGTTGACTGAGTTGCTGCGCCAGTTGCGCACCGTGTGGGTCGTCGGTGTTGACCACGGCTGCGGCCAAGCCCGGCCAGTCGAACAAGGCAGCTTTGGCCTGCCAGTAGCGGGCCATGCTGCCGTGGTAGTCGAGATGGTCTTGCGTGAAATTGGTGAACAGGGCCACGCGCACCTGGGTGCCATCCAGGCGGTATTCGGCCAACCCAATGGACGAGGCCTCAATGGCACAAGCCTGCACACCACGCGTGACCATGTCGCGCAAGCGTGCTTGCAGCAACACGGGGTCTGGCGTGGTCATGCCCGTGACTTCGAGTTGGTCCAACTCACCCACGCCCAAGGTGCCCACCACGGCACAGCGCTGTCCCACACGCCCCAGGGCATGGGCCAACCACCAAGCGGTGGAGGTTTTGCCGTTGGTGCCCGTGATGGCCAGCACATCCAGCGCTTGGCTGGGTTGTTCGTAATAGGCCGCAGCGATGGGGCCGCTGGCGGCTTTCAAATCGGTGTAGCTGGCGATGGCGTCTGATGTGGTGGTGATGGCGGCCGTAGCGAATGTGTCGCTGAAAGCCTCCACGCCGGAGCGCTCGACCAAGCAAGCTGCCGCGCCCTGTTTCAGGGCCGCTGGCACGTGGCGGCGGCCATCGCTAGCAGCACCCGGCCAGGCGATGAAGCCATCACCTGGGGTCACGCGTCGGCTGTCGGTGTGCAGCACACCGCGCACTTGGGTGTGCAGCCATTGCGCGGCTTCTTGGGGGCTGTGGAGGTGTCGCATCAAAACTCCTCCTTCTCAGCCTTGGCCACCACTTGGGGCTTGACCGCCATGTCGGGCTGCACGCCCATCATGCGCAAGGTCTGTTGCACGGTTTGGCTGAACACAGGAGCCGCTACATCACCACCGAAGTACAAGCCATTGGTGGGTTCGTCCACCATCACAGCGACCACGATGCGTGGGTTGTCAATGGGCGCGATGCCCACAAAGAAGCCTCGGTATTTTTTGCCGGCGTAGCCCTTGCCTTCCACCTTGTGTGCGGTGCCGGTTTTGCCACCCACAGAGTAGCCCATGGTCTGGGCTTTCATGGCGGTGCCACCCGGGCCCGTGACCAAGTGCAACATGTGTCGCACCGCCGTGGCGTTGGCCACCGAGAACACGCGTGCACCGCTGATGTTGTCGTGGGTTTTGAGCAAGCTCACCGGAATCAGCTCGCCGTCGCGCGCAAACACGCTGTAGGCCTGCGCGAGTTGGAACAAACTGGCCGACAAACCGTAGCCGTAACTCATGGTGGCTTGTTCAATGGGCTTCCAGGTTTTGTAGGCCCGCACCTTGCCAGAGACAGCACCGGGGAAAGGCACTTGCGGTTTTTGCCCCAAGCCCACTTGGGTGAACACTTCCCACATGTCGTGGGGCTGCATTTGCAGCGCAATCTTGACCGTGCCGATGTTGCTGGATTTCTGAATGACTTCGTTCACGCTGAGCAAGCCGTGGGCGTGTGAGTCCGAGATCACGGCAGTGCCTATTTGCAATTTGCCCGGTGCGGTTTGGATCATGGTCTCGGGCTTGACGATGCCTTTTTCCAGCGCCAACCCAATGACCAGTGGCTTCATGGTGGAGCCGGGCTCGAACGTGTCGGTCAACGCGCGGTTGCGCAACTGTGCGCCGCTCAAGTTGCCGCGCTTGTCTGGGGAGTAACTGGGGTAGTTGGTGAGCGCCAGAATTTCGCCGGTCTTGATGTCCAACACCACCACGCTGCCTGCCGCCGCTTTGTTGTTGATCACCGCTTCTTTGATTTTTTCGTAGGCAAAGTACTGCACCTTGCTGTCGATGCTCAACTCCAAGTCACGACCATCAATGGGGGGCACCATTTCACCGATGTCTTCCACCACGCGGCCCAAGCGGTCTTTGATGACGCGACGCGAGCCGGCTTTGCCACCGAGCTCTTTGTTGAAGGTCAGCTCCACACCCTCTTGCCCCAAGTTTTCCACGTTGGTAAAGCCCACCACATGGGCCACCGCCTCGCCTTCGGGGTAGATGCGCTTGTATTCTTTGCGGGCGTAGACGCCTTTGATTTTGAGCGCCTCAATCTCTTTCGCTACCGAAGCGTCCACCTGACGCTTGACCCAGACAAAGTTCTTGTCTTCGTCTTGCAATTTTTTATCGAGTTCAGCCTGGCTCATGCCCAACAATTTGGCCAAAGCCTTGAGCTTGACTGGGTCGCGCTCCACATCTTCCGGGCTGGCCCAAATACTGGGCACAGGCACGCTGG
The DNA here is from genome assembly GCF_003063395.1 of Limnohabitans sp. JirII-29. NCBI lineage: Bacteria > Pseudomonadati > Pseudomonadota > Betaproteobacteria > Burkholderiales > Comamonadaceae > Limnohabitans > Limnohabitans sp. JirII-29. Next base: position 291,253 of record NZ_NESB01000002.1, on the reverse strand, counting down.
AGGCCAGGATGTGGCCATTGCGGTCCAGAATGCGTCCGCGGTTGGCCGGCAAGTCCAAGGTGCGAATGAAACGCACAGCACCTTGACGCTTGAAGAAGGCGTTGTCGATCACCTGCACATAGGCTGCGCGAGCCACCAGACCAATAAAGCCCAAAGCAATGCAGGCCACCACAAACTGGCTGCGCCAAACAGGCGTCTTGCTGGCCAACAAGGGGCTGGTGGCGTACTGCACGCTGCGGCTGCTCATGGCTGCACCTGCGCTGAAGCAGCCAATCCGGGCACGGTGGCGTATTGGGTGATGGCGGGGGTGATGGTGCGCATGCGCAACTGTTCACGCGCCAGTTTTTCCACGCGCAGCGGCGTGGCTTGGGCGCGACGCTCCACGTCGAGGCGGTCGTACTCAATTTCTAGGCGACGGGCCTCGCTGGTGGCGCGATCGAGTTCGGTGGTGAGCGAGCGCGATTCATACTGGGTGCGCACCAAGTACAAAGCACTCAGCAGCACCGCCAAGAACAACACCACGCTCAAGCGGCTCATGGCTGCGTCCCCTCACCCAGACGCTTGGCCACGCGCAGCATCGCACTGCGCGAACGCGGGTTGGCAGCCACTTCTTCGGCACTGGGTTTGATGCGACCTATCGATTCAAAGGCCATGACTTGGGGGGGGGCAAACGGTGCGCGACGGTCATACACCTCGCGGGAATGTTTCGCGATGAATTGTTTGACGATGCGGTCTTCCAACGAATGGAAACTGATCACAGCCAACCGTCCTCCCGTGCGCAGCACCTGCAACGACGCTTCTAGCGCCTGTTGCAGCTCCTCAAGCTCGGCGTTGATGAAAATCCGAAAAGCCTGAAATGTGCGCGTTGCAGGGTCCTTGCCCGGCTCGCGGGTTTTGACCGTGTCAGCCACGAGCTGGGCCAGTTCAGAGGTGCTTGTAGGCACGCCCCGTTCCTGTCGGCGAGCAACAATCGCCTTTGCAATCTGTTGAGCAAACCGTTCTTCGCCATATTCACGTATCACCTCCGCGATGTGTTGGAGTTCTGCATCGGCCAACCACTCAGACACACTCTGGCCACGGGTGGTGTCCATGCGCATGTCCAGGGGACCGTCGAATCGAAATGAAAAGCCCCGCTCGGGCGTGTCGATCTGGGGCGAGCTGACCCCCAAGTCCATCAACACCCCGTCGATTGAGCCCGCCGGCAACTCGCCCAGGTCGGTAAAGCCTTGGTGGCGGATGGAAAAACGAGGGTCTTGGATGCTCTGGGCTGCAGCAATTGCTTCGGGGTCTTTGTCGAACGCAATCAACCGCCCCTGAGGCGAGAGCTTGGACAAGATCAAACGGCTGTGCCCCCCGCGCCCAAAGGTCGCGTCGACGTACGTTCCATCGGGCTGAATGTCGAGGGCTTCGACAGCTTCGCGCAAAAGAACGGTGGTGTGCGTGCATGCCGTTTCCACCGTCTGCCTTTAAAAAGAGAATTCCTTGAAGACATCGGGCATGTCGCCCTGCATGGCTTGGGCTTCCTGGGCTTCGTAGGTGGTTTTGTCCCACAGCTCGAAGTGGTTGCCCATGCCAAGCAACATGGTGTCTTTGCTGATACCTGCTGCGGTGCGCAGCTCAGGCGAAATCAGCACACGACCCGTGCCATCCATCTCCACATCCATGGCGTTGCCCAAGAAGATGCGCTTCCACCATTGCGCACTCATCGGCAAGGCGGCAATGCGTTCGCGGAACTTTTCCCACTCGGGGCGCGGGAACACCATCAAACAGCCATGCGGATGACGGGTGATGGTGAGTTGCCCGGCAGCCGTCGCGCTCAAGACGTCACGATGCCGCGTCGGAACCGACAAACGACCTTTGGCGTCAAGACTCAGCGATGAAGCTCCCTGGAACACGGGCAACCTTCCTAAAAAACAGCGACAGCAAACAAGAGAGAAAGGTGACGGGCACTTTTCACCACTTAATTGCACTTAATTGCACTGTATCAGGAAAACTTGATCATGCGGGGCAATTTCTAACTTTTTTCAATGAAATCAAGGACTTACAGCCGTTTCAACAAGCAAACAGAAACTCAAAAAACGTTACGAATTAAGCACTTAGCACGACCTGTAAAAGTGGCTTATCAAGATGTGAGGAGTCGAAAAAAAAGCAGGCAAATGGCCTGCTTTTGATGGCAAACAGAAAAAATTCATCAATCGCCGAACATTTTTTGTTTCAATTCGCGCCGTTCTTGGGCTTCAAGCGACAAAGTGGCGGTGGGACGGGCCAACAAACGGCCCACACCAATCGCTTCACCCGTTTCGTCGCAATAGCCGTAGTCACCCGCATCAATGCGGTTGATGGATTGTTCGATCTTTTTCAACAGCTTGCGCTCACGATCACGTGTGCGCAGCTCAAGCGCGTGTTCTTCTTCGATGGTGGCGCGATCTGCGGGGTCAGGTGTGACCACGGTGTCTTCGCGCAAATGTTCAGTGGTTTCGCTGGCGTTGCTGAGCACTTCGTCTTTCAGCTTGGAGAGCTTGAGGCGAAAGAACGCCATTTGAATGTCGTTCATGTACTCACTGTCGGGCATGGCGATGACTTCTGCATCGGTGAGCTGGTCAGCAGTTTTAGATTTCCAATTGTTGGCGAGTTTGGCGTCTTTTTGAGGTATCACAGGAACGATCGAGGGAACAGAGGGAGCGGTCATCGGCATGAAGCTCGATTTGGCGGCATTGGTCACCACCACCGCAGCGGGCGGAGGAGGCACCAGAGCAGCCATCTTGGCCGCTCTGGAGTTTTTCTTGTGCACCACAGGGGTGTAGCCAGGAATCACGGGCACCACGTGCACCACAGGGGCAGCAACCACCGCTTTGGCAGGTGCAGCAGCTTTGGCGGTCTTGACTTTTTCAGCTTTGGGCTTTTTAGCCGCAGGTGCCACCTTCACGGCAGGTTTGACAGCTGCTTTGGCTGGTGCTTTGACGGCAACAGTTTTGGCAACCGGCTTTTTAGCCGCAGCAGGCTTTTGCGCTGCCTTGCCTGCTTTTTTGGCAGCTACCGGCTTGGGCGCAGCAGCTTTCACCGCTTTTTTGGCCACCGGCTTGGCGGCCACTTTAGATGTCGCTGCTTTTTTTGCCACAGGCTTGACCGTCACGACCTTTTTAGCCACAGCTTTGGGCGCTGCAGCTTTTTTAACGACAGACGCTTTGGGCTTGGGTTTGGGCGTCACAGATTTGACGGGCTTTGCCGCTGCTTTGGCTGGCACAGGTTTTTTCACAATCTTCTTCGCAACCGCTTTGGGCGTTGCACCAGTTTTACCGGCTTTTTTAGCAGGCGCAGGCTTCTTGGAAGCGGGTTTGCGGGCTTGGGCGTTCACGGTGTGTCTCCTGGCAGGCCGTTGCCGCACGTGACTGTGCGAAGAGTTTCAGGCCTGATTTTTTTCATCATTTTGAGTTGAATAAACCCGGTTTTATACCCTGTGTGCCGCAGTCAAGAACTGACGCGGCACGGCTTTGGTCTGGCGCGCGGGATTGTAGCCACAAAGCCTGAACACTCTTTCAGCTGAAGAAAATCGATAAGTTCTTTAAACCAAAGAATTCTCTAAACCCTGCATCAAGATGTCTTTGGGCAAATCAATGCCAATGAACACCATCTTGCTCAGGCGCTCTTCACCGGGGGCCCAGTCTGGACCCAAATCGCTGCCCATGAGCTGGTGCACACCTTGAAAGATCACCTTCTTGTCGGTGCCCTTCATGTTGAGCACGCCTTTGTAGCGCAGCATTTTGGGGCCATAGATGTTGACGATGGCACCCAAAAAGTCTTCCAGCTTGGCCGGGTCAAACGGGCGCGGCGACTTGAAGACGAAGCTCTTCACGTCGTCATCGTGGTGATGGTGGTGACCCTGGCTATGCGAGGGGTGGTCGCAATGTTCGCCGTGCTCATGGTCATGGTGGGCGTGGTCGTGGTCGTGGGCATGCGAGGGATGGTCGCAATGCTCACCATGGTGGTGTTCGTGGTGGGCGTCATCCGACAGAAAGTCGGGGTCAATGTCGAGCTTGGCATTGAGGTTGAAGCCACGCAGGTCAAACACCTCGGCCAAAGTCACTTCGCCAAAATGCACCACCTTTTGGGGCGCGCGTGGGTTCATGTGCTTCAAGCGGTGCTGCAAGGCATCGAGCTCTTGGGGTGACACCAGATCGGCTTTGCTGATGAAAATTTGATCGGCAAAACCCACTTGGCGACGCGCCTCTTGGCGGTCGTTGAGCTGTTGCGCGGCGTGCTTGGCGTCTACCAGAGTCAGGATGGAGTCGAGCAGAAAGCTCTCGGCGATCTCATCATCCATGAAAAAGGTTTGTGCCACGGGGCCGGGGTCGGCCAAGCCAGTGGTCTCGATCACCACACGCTCAAAGTCGAGAAGGCCTTTGCGCTTTTTAGCCGCCAGCAGTTGCAAGGTGGTGCGCAAGTCTTCACGGATGGTGCAACACACGCAGCCATTGCTCATTTGAATGATTTGTTCGTTGGTGTCAGACACCAAGATGTCGTTGTCGATGTTTTCTTCGCCAAACTCGTTTTCGATGATGGCAATTTTTTGGCCATGGGCCTCGGTCAGCACGCGCTTGAGGAGGGTGGTTTTGCCCGAGCCTAAAAAGCCGGTCAGGATGGTGGCGGGGATCAACATGAGGGAGCCTTGTGTGATTTTTAGAGGACTGAATCGTTGGATATTGTGGCGTGACTGGGTTTTTCAACCAGGTCAGCCGCTTTCATGACCACCAAACCCTTGAGGTATTCGCCCTCGGGGAAAGTCAAGGTCATGGGGTGGTCGGGCGCACCTTGCATGCGCTCGCTGATGTAGCCATCCACATGCGCATCGGTGCCCGCAGACGCCACGATTTTGTGGAACAGCTCCGCACCAATGCCGCCGGAACAGCTGTAGGTGAACAGCACGCCACCGGGCTCCAAGATTTTGAAAGCCAAGCGGTTGATGTCTTTGTAGGCCCGCGCCGCACGGTCGGCATGCGCGGCAGAGGGCGCGAACTTGGGAGGGTCCAGCACGATGGCGTCAAACGTACGGCCTTCTTTGTGGAACTGGCGCAAAGAGCCGTTGACGTCGGCATCCATCATGGTGGTGCGTTCGGCCTCAAAGCCATTGAGCGCCACATTGGCACGGGCGCGTTCAATGGCGGGACCCGATGAGTCGATGGACGTGACATGCGCCGCACCGCCCGCCAAAGCCGCCACCGTGAAGCCCCCGGTGTAGCAGTAGCAGTTGAGCACGCGCTGAAACTGCAAGCGGCGGGTGTAGTCAGCAAACTTCTTGCGGCTGTCGCGCTGGTCCAAGTAGAAGCCTGTTTTGTGGCCCTCGGCGATGTCAAGCGAGAGTTGCCAGTCGTGCTCGCGCAAGATGATGGCGGTGGGCCCTTCGCCTCGCAGCCAGCCTGTGACAGGCTGCAAACCTTCCAAACCCCGCACGCCCGAATCAGAACGTTCAAACAGCTTGGTAAGGCCGGTTTGCGCCAGCAAGGCATCAGCAATCACGTCTTTCCAGCGCTCGGTGCCGCTGGACAGGAACTGGGCCACCAAGGTGTCGTCGTAACAGTCGACGATCAGGCCGGGCAAGCCATCAGACTCGCCGTGGATCAAACGCAGGCCATTGCTTTGGATGTCAAAACGGCTGCGCGCAGCAATGGCACGGCGGATGGCGGCGTTGAAGAAATCGGCATCAATGCGTTGGCTTTCGTCAAAGCTCCAGATGCGGGCACGAATTTTGGAGCTGGGGCTGAAGGAGGCCCAGCCCAAGAAGCTGCCGCTGTGGGCTTCAACACGCACGGTCTCGCCCGAATCAGCCCCACCTTTGGCGATGGCGCTGTCAAAAATCCAGGGGTGGCTTCTGAGGGCAGAGCGTTCTTTGCCGTCTTTGAGTCGAATCGTTTTCATAGCCCGCTATTGTCGTTGCTTCGGTATTGGGCTTTGCGGCGCTGTTTCGCTTGTGCTCTGTGTTGTTTGCTGTTGATTTACTTCATTCGCTGCGCCAAGGCGCGGCGCCGGGCCCGCTGCGGCTTAACGTCGCCAAAGCGCCTGATGGCGCCGCATCGGGCCCGGCACCACACCTTGGCTTCGGGTTACAGCTGGTGTTGCGGTTTCGCAAGCGCCACGCACACAGATGCAGCACACGAAGCAACTCCGTGCCAACGTGCCTTCGAGGTGGGGTTTGACTGCCCGCTCAAGGGTCCCGGCACAAGTAGATGAGACCTACCGCACATGAACATCACGCACACCCAAAGGTGAGGCGGGGTAGGGGCTGTGATGCGGCGCCATCAGGCGCTTCGGCGACGTTAAGCCGCAGCACAGCCCCTACCCCGCTTCACCGCGCCTCGACAAAGAACAAACGCCACGACAGAACACGCCATCACCATACGAAAAACAAAGCGCTACTTCTTACGCGCCCGAGGATGCGCCGCGTCATACGCCTGCGCCAAATGCTGAAAGTCCAAGCGCGTGTACACCTGCGTGGTACTGATGTTGGCGTGGCCCAACAACTCTTGCACCGCCCGCAAATCGCTGCTCGACTGCAACACATGACTGGCAAACGAATGGCGCAACATGTGGGGATGAACGGGGGTGGACAACCCCGCTTGCAAACTGCGCTGACGCAAACGCTGCCAAATGGCCTGTGCACTCAAACGCGTGCCATAACGGCCAATGAACAAGGCTTGCTGCTCAGCCGTGGCAGGGGTCAAGCCCTCGGCGCGCACGTTGTACCAAGCCTGCAACGCGTCCAGGGCTTTGCGCCCAACTGGCACGCTGCGACGCTTGCTGCCTTTACCCAACACATGGGCCTCACCCGCTTGCAAATCAATCCAGCCTTTGGCTTGGGTGCTGGCATGCACGTCCAGGCCCGTGAGTTCGCCCACACGCAAGCCGCAGCTGTAGAGCAACTCCACCATGGCGGCGTCACGGCAACGCAACCACGGGTCATCATCCGCCGCCGATGCGCCTGTGTACTCGGCAAGTTGCACCGCGTCGTCCACGCTCAAGGCCTTGGGCAAAGGTTTGGGGGCTTTGGGGGCACGCACACCTTGTACCGGGTTGTTGGTAATCAAGCCCTCACGTCCCATCCAGACATAAAAGCCGCGCCAGCCCGACAGAATCAGGGCAATGCCACGGCCACTGCGGCCACCACTGTGCATTTGCGCCACCCAGCGGCGAATGTGGGTGGGTTGCACCGCATCCAGCGCCACCTCAGCTTGGGCAGCGTAATCCGCAAGTTTTTGCAGGTCGAGGGTGTAAAGCGCCAGCGTGCGCTCGGCCAAGCGCTTTTCAAAGCGCACATGGTCCAGGTAGCGGGCAACCCAGTCCATGCGTGCGGCGTGCATCAGCGCAGGTGAGACAGTGCGGCGCTGGCCAAGTCGCCCAGGCGCTCAATGAAGGCCGTGCCCATGCCCTCGTGGTAGCGCTGGGCGTCGGGTGAAGCCAACACCAACAGGCCAATGACTGGCGCTGACGCTGCGGTTTGTGGCGTGTCTTCAACCCGCGTGGCACGCAAGGCAATCAAGGCCACCGACTGTGCCGCACTCGGCTCAGCAAGCCATTGCGTGGCTTCAAACTCGGTGTTGAGGCCCACATAGGGCGTGGCCAAACCTGCGGCAAATTCTTTCACAGCATCGCTCACACCCACCGCGAAAGGCTCGATCTGAAAGGTGTCGGCCACCCCCCACACCTTGATGGCGACTTGCGGCACCATGAAGTCGTGTTGAATTTGGTCTGCAATGGTGTGGGGCAAGTCACGTGCATTGGTGGTCATCAACAAGGTTTTGACCCAGCGCTGTTGGCGCTCCACCAGCACCTCGTTTTCAGTGCCGTGGCGCATCAAGTCCATCATGCGCAATTCAAGCGCACGGATTTTTTCGCGCAGCATCTCGGCTTGACGCTCTTGCAAACTCACGGCACGTTGGCCGTGCGGACTGCTCAGGCGCACCGCAGCCAGCAACTCGGCATGGCGATTGAAGAAATCAGGCGTATTCACCAAGAAGTTGGCGATGTCGTCTTCGGTGATCGGGTTCATGGCAGAAGAAGTCATAAGGTATCAGGTAGGTTAATTTCGCCGTGAAAAACGGTGGTTGCGGGGCCGGTCATGTACACCGGATGGCCGCCCCCTGCCCAAGCAATGGTCAGGTCGCCGCCATGGGTGTGCACCAGCACTTCAGGATCTAACAGACCCCAACGAATGCCCGTGACCACAGCAGCACAAGCACCCGTGCCACACGCCAAGGTTTCGCCCGCACCACGCTCGAACACGCGCAAGCGGATGGTGCTGCGGTTGACGATTTGCATGAAGCCCGCATTCACGCGCCTAGGAAACGCTGCGTGGTGTTCTATCAACGGACCTTGGGTCAGCACGGGGGCAGTGTCCACGTTCTCCACCACTTGCACGGCATGCGGGTTGCCCATGGAGACCACACCCACGCCCACGCTGTCGCCATTGCTGAGTGCGAGTTGCCAGGTTTGCGCATGGGTCGACGTTGGGCTGTCATCATGCAAAGCGTTTGCATGCAGCGGGTCAAACGGCACTTGTTGCACCTCAAACACTGGGGCCCCCATGTCAACCGTGACCTGCCCGTTGGGCAGTTGGTGCAGCTCAATCACGCCACCATGCACTTTGACGCGCACGCTGGTTTTGTCCGTCAAGCCCTGCTCACGCACGAAGCGCACAAAGCAGCGTGAGCCGTTGCCACACTGCTCCACCTCGCCACCGTCGGCGTTGTGGATGACGTACTCAAAGTCAACATCGGGTTGCGGCGCTGGGCGCACGCTCAGAATTTGATCGGCCCCCACGCCAAAATGACGATCGGCCAAGAAACGGTAGTGTGCGGAGCTCAGGTTCAAGCGTTCGCGGGTCTCGTCCAAGACCACGAAATCGTTGCCTGCGCCTTGCATTTTGGTGAAGCGAATTCGCATGAGGTGGATTATCGGCCACCCAGCTGTCGCGCATCGGTCATCCGGCACATGCACTGCGGTTTATCCTCGCGGCCTTGTTTGTCATTCATGTTTTAACCGAGGCCTCACGATGCGTATTCCAGATTGGACCCCTGAACAAAAACCCCAACCCCAAGATTTGATCGACGCTGTGCTGAAGCGTCGGGGTGGCGAGTTCATCAATTTAGACCGCGCGTTGCTTTGGAGCGAACCCGTAGCGCGTGGCTGGAACCACTACGTGGGCAATGTGCGCTCTGGCCTGCCCACCAGCTGGAAGCTGCGCGAGTTGGGCATTTGCACCGTGGCCCTGTTGACCGGTGCCACCTACGAATACCACCACCATGCGCCCGACTTCCTCAAGGCCGGCGGCACCCAAGCCGAACTCGACGCCCTGAACCGTGTGGTGCAAGGCGATGCACGTCGCACCAGCACGGATGCGGGCTTGGACGAGGTGGGCCGCTTGGTGGTGCAGTACGCCGCGCAAATGACCCTGGACGTGAAAGTGGATGACGCGCTGTTTGCTCAGTTGCAATCTCACTTCAACACCACCGAGGTGGTGGAACTGACCACGGCCATTGCCACCTACAACATGGTGGCGCGCTTTTTGGTGGCCTTGGGTGTGTCGCCAGAACACTGAACGCAGCACCGTCCAAAAGCAAAAGCCGCCTTGAGGCGGCTTTTTGCATCGGGGTTGAGAAGACCTCAGTCAGCTTTGATGTTGTTGTCTTTCACCACCTTGGCCCAGATGTTCATTTGCTTTTCAATGAAAACACGGGCTTGCTCTGGGGTGCCACCTGCCACATCAATCCCTTGGGCGTCTAGCTTTTTAGCCACCTCGGGGTTCTTGAGCACTTTGTTGAGTTCTTCATTCATGCGCTTGGTGATTTCAGGAGGCGTTTTGGTGGATGCCAACACGGCCCACCAAGCCGGTGCTTCAAAGCCGGGGTAGCCGTTTTCAGCGATGGTGGGCACATTGGGCAAATCAGCAGCACGCTTGCTGCTGGTCACGGCCAACGGGCGCATGCGGCCACTGTCAATGTGGGGCTTGGTCACAAACACCGAACCAATCGACAAGGGCACATGACCCGCCACCGCATCGCTCATCAAGGGACCACCGCCTTTGTAAGGCACGTGGGTCCACTCCACACCGGCATCCTTGGCCAGCAAAGCCATGGCCAAGTGACCCAGGCTGCCGTTGCCGATGGTGCCAAAGCTCACATTCTTTTTGGCCTTGGCCGCCGCCATCACATCGGCAAAGGTTTTGTATTCGGAGTTGACGTTGGTGGCCAGCACCATGGGCGACGTGCCAACCAGCACCAGAGGCATCAAATCTTTTTTGCTGTCGAACGGCATGCTGGGGTTCAGGCTCGGGTTCACGCCGTGGGTGTCAAACACCACCGCAAAGGTGTAGCCATCAGCTGGGGCTTGCACCACGGCTGCTGTGCCAATGACGCCAGAAGCGCCGCCGCGGTTTTCCACAATCACGGTTTGCCCCAATTGCTGTGACAGCGGCTGGGCAATGATGCGCGCCACCTGGTCCACCGAACCCCCAGGTGGGAACACCGCCACCAGACGAATGGCTTGTTTGCTGGGCCAGGCTTGTGCGCAAGCCAGCATCGGCACGCTCAGTGCGGCAAAAGTCAAAGCACAGCCTAGGGCAGCTTTCAAAGTACGTCGTTGCATGGTGAGGCGCTCCAGAAATGAGGGAGAGTTGTCAAAGCCAGAATTGTCGTCACGGACAGTGCCTCAAGCCTGCGGCTTTTACGGATGGGGAAAGTACGCACCGTTCACTCTTCATAATCCCACCATGGTCAGACCTACCCAACTCATCCACACCCAACGCGAGCCAGCCCCTCTGCGCCCTGCCGCCACCGTGTTACTGCTGCGCAATGGGCCGCAAGGCCTGGAAGTGCTCATGACACGCCGTGCCATGACCGCCAGCTTTGCGCCCGGTGCCTATGTGTTCCCGGGTGGTGGCATCGACCCTGCCGATGCACAGGCCCACGCGCTGGCTGCACGTCGCGCCACGCAAAGCGACACCCAGCTGACCCAAGCCATTGCCGCGATCCGCGAGAGCTTTGAAGAGCTGGGCATCTTGCTGGCACGCCATGGCGATGGCCGCATGGCCGATGACAGCGACATCGCTGCCCTGAATCGCCATGCCTCGGCAGCCGACTTTGCGCAGCAATGCCAACAGCGTGGCCTCACCTTGGCCGCCGACCAGGTGTATCTGTTGGCGCATTGGGTCACCGATCGCGATTTGCCACGTCGCTTTGACGTGCCGTTTTTGGTAGCCCACATGCCCGATGGCCAAACCCCGGTCGCCGATGACAAAGAACAGTTTGAACCGGTATGGGTGCGCCCAGCCGATGCGCTGAGTCGCCATGCAGCAGGCGACTTTTTCATCATCTTCCCCACCATCCGCACCTTGGAGCGCTTGCAGCACTTTGCCGATGCCCAGAGCGTGCTGGCCGCGTGCGCCAACGAGCAACCGTGGTTCACCAGTTGCCCACGCGCGGGCTGGATAGCAGGTAAAGAATCTCGGCACATGGAACACGAGCCTCCGTTTGGCGAGCTGGCCTTGACCTGCCCCGATGGCCAAATCGTGCACCACCTCGACTGGCAAACCGACCAGCCCGTGTTGCTTTTGAAAAACGTGCAACGCCTCACCGCCCCCAACCCAGGCGTGATGACGGGCCCCGGCACCAACAGCTACCTAGTGGGTGACCCCGACACTGGGTTCATCGCCATCGACCCAGGCCCTGCTGATTTTGAGCACCTGGATCGCTTGTGGCGTGCCGCTGGCGGCAACATCCGACTCATCGTGTGCACCCACTCGCACCCCGACCATTCGCCCGGTGCTGCGCCACTGCAAGCCTTGTGCGCACAACATGGCCATCGCCCGCCCGTGCTGGGCTTGAGCTCGGCAGCCACAGCACGCGCGCACAGCCACTTCACCCCCGATCGCGAACTCCACGATGGCGAATTGTTGGTGCTCCAAGGCACGCACATCACACACACCTTGCGCGTGCTGCACACCCCCGGACATGCAGCCAACCACCTGTGTTTGGTGCTAGAAGAAGACGGCTTGTTGTTCAGCGGCGACCATGTGCTCAACGGCAGCACCACCGTGGTTGACCCACCGGATGGCCACATGAACGACTACCTCCAGTCACTCGACAAATTGTTGGATGCGTGTGAGCAAGACCACATTGAATTCATCTTGCCAGCGCACGGCTACGTGCTGGGTAATTTGTGGAGTGAGCCGCACGACGCGCGCGCCTGCATTGCGCACCTCAAAGCACACCGTCTCAAGCGCGAAGCCAAAATTTTGGGCGTGATGCAAAAGCACCCCGACGGCAGCATGGACGACTGGGTGCAACTGGCTTACGACGATGTGCCACCGCGTTTGTGGCCGGTGGCTATGCGCTCGTTGCTGGCGCATGTGGAGCGGATTCGAAGTCTGGGATAAAAGTGTGAAGCCCACCGATACGCCGGATTCTGTGCAGGGTGGTTGCCCACCCTGTGACCGTCATTAATCTGGGCCGAGGGTCACCCACTCGGCTCGGTGCTACCTACCCGCCAACTCAGCGGACCGCCTCAACGTTGGCCTACTTGGTATTGCTGCGCGCAGAGATTGCCCGTTTCACCCGCACTCAAGCGGCTCGTCTCTGTTGCTCTGATCCTCACCTCACGGTGGAGAGGTGTTACCTCCTGCGCTGTCCTATGCAGTCCGGACGTTCCTCCAGTGCGGCATTTCTGCCCAACGCTTGCGCGTTGGCCTTGCGGCTTGCACCGGCGACGGCCTGGTGAGCTTCACGGGCGCGATTATCCGCCGATAATCATGGCCTCACTCATCGCTTTGCCCGATCACCACGGGCCCCACGCTTGTGATTCGACTCTCTGAACTCAAACTTCCCCTGTCTGATCTGCCGTTGCCCCAGCGCCGGGCTGCCAATGCGCCAGCAGAAACCGAGGCTGACCGCCATGCGGTGCCCCACCCCGTAGACACCTTGCGCCAGATGGCGGCACAAGCTTTGGGGCTGGCTCCGTCTGCCATTGCCACCCTGGACGTGTTCAAGCGCAGCTTTGATGCGCGCAAAAAATTACTGGTGGTCTACATCGTCGACGTCACACTGACCGACCCCGCGCAAGAGGCCGCCTTGCTGGCTCAGCACGCGCAGCACCCCCACATTCACCCCACACCGGCCATGACTTGGCAGCCCCCAGCCCACGCCCCTGGCGATTGGGGCCACACCGAGGGCGAACGCCCGGTGGTGGTGGGCTTTGGGCCTTGCGGCATGTTTGCCGCGTTGGTGTTGGCGCAAATGGGCTTCAAGCCCATCGTGATCGAGCGCGGCACCACGGTGCGTCAACGCACCAAAGACACCTGGGGCTTGTGGCGCAAGCATGTGCTCAAGGCTGAAAGCAATGTGCAGTTTGGCGAAGGGGGGGCGGGCACCTTCTCAGACGGCAAGCTGTACAGCCAAATCAAAGACCCTCGGCACTTGGGCCGCAAGGTGATGCAAGAGCTGGTGCGCTTTGGCGCACCCGAAGAAATTTTGTGGGCCGCGCATCCGCACGTGGGCACCTTCAAATTGGTGAAGGTGGTGGAAGGCCTGCGCGAAGAAATCATCCGCTTAGGCGGCGAGGTACGCTTTGAACAGCGCGTGGTGGACCTGCTGTACGAGGACGCACCGCCTGCCCCGCACATGGCCACAGCAACCCGTCAACGCCAAGTGCGCGGCTTGCGGGTGTTCGATCTGGCCAGTGGCGAGACCCACACGCTGAATGCGCACCACGTGGTGATCGCCTTGGGCCACAGCGCACGCGACACCTTCACCATGCTGCACCGACATGCCGTGTCGATGGAAGCCAAACCGTTTTCGGTGGGCGTGCGCATTGAACACCCACAAAGCGTGATTGACCGCGCGCGCTGGGGTCAACACGCAGGCCACCCGCTGTTGGGGGCAGCCGACTACAAGTTGGTCCACCACGCGGCCAATGGTCGAGCGGTGTACAGCTTTTGCATGTGCCCAGGAGGCACGGTGGTGGCAGCCACCAGCGAGCCGCATCGCGTGGTGACCAACGGCATGAGCCAGTACTCACGCAACGAACGCAATGCCAACGCGGGCATCGTGGTGGGCATTGACCCACGCGACTACCCCACCGACCCGGCGGCCTTTGAAGCCGCCTTGGACGAAGACATGGGGCACAACATTCCGCACAGCGTGCGCCACGACACCCGCGATGCACCCGGTGGTTTTCACCCGCTGGCCGGCATGGTGTTGCAGCGCCAGCTGGAGTCGCACGCCTACACCTTGGGTGGCAGCAACTACGAAGCCCCCGCGCAGCTGGTGGGCGACTTTGTAGCGGGCCGCGCCTCCACCACTTTGGGCACGGTCGAGCCGTCGTACAAACCGGGCGTGAAGATGGTGAGTTTGGACAGTGCCTTGCCGTCTTACGCCATTGCCGCCATGCGCGAGGCCTTGCCCGTGTTTGGCCAAAAGATCAAAGGCTTTGACATGCGCGACGCGGTGATGACGGGGGTTGAAACCCGCACCTCATCGCCCTTGCGCATGGCCCGCGACGAACACTCGCTGCAAAGCCCCAACATGGCGGGGCTCTATCCCGCTGGCGAAGGCGCTGGCTACGCGGGCGGCATTTTGTCGGCAGCGGTGGACGGCATCAAAGTGGGCGAGGCCCTGGCGCGCCAGTTGATGACCCTGCACTGAAGCCGACAAGCCCGGCACTGACACAATCTGCCCCACATCACCCACAGACACACCACAAGGAGACCCGCATGAAAGCCAACACCGTTCTCGACACCATCGGCCACACGCCCCACATCCGCATGCAGCGCCTGTTTGGCAACAACCACCAGGTATGGATCAAGTCCGAGCGCACCAACCCCGGTGGCTCCATCAAAGACCGCATCGCTTTGGCGATGGTCGAAGATGCAGAAAAGTCGGGCGCTTTGAAGCCCGGTGGCACCATCATCGAACCCACTTCTGGCAACACCGGTGTGGGTCTGGCCATGGTGGCTGCGGTCAAGGGCTACAAGCTCGTGCTGGTCATGCCCGACAGCATGTCGATTGAGCGCCGTCGCCTGATGCTGGCCTATGGCGCCAGCTTTGATTTGACGCCGCGCGAAAAAGGCATGAAGGGTGCCATTGCCCGCGCCCAAGAACTGGCCGCGGCCACGCCTGGCGCCTGGATTCCACAGCAGTTTGAAAACCCCGCCAACATCGACGTGCACGTGCGTACCACGGCGCAAGAAATCTTGGCTGACTTTTCACACCTGGACGCACTCATCACGGGCGTGGGTACCGGCGGTCACCTCACCGGGGTGGCACGCGTGCTCAAAGCCAAATGGCCCGCGCTGAAAGTGTTCGCGGTCGAACCTGCGGCTTCGCCCGTCATCTCGGGTGGACAGCCTGCACCGCACCCGATCCAAGGCATTGGCGCGGGCTTCATTCCAAAGAACTTGGACACCGCTGTGCTCGATGGCGTGATTCAGGTGGACGCCGAAGCCGCCCGCGAATATGGCCGCCGCAGCGCCCGTGAAGAAGGCTTGCTGGTGGGCATTTCGTCGGGCGCCACATTGGCGGCCATTGCCCAAAAATTGCCCGAACTGCCTGCCGGTGCCACTGTGTTGGGTTTCAACTACGACACGGGTGAACGCTACCTGTCGGTGGAAAGCTACTTGCCTGTCTGAGCACAACCCATGGGCGAGGCCAAAGGCCACGGCCCCGCACCGAGCACTTCTGCCTTGAACAACAGCCCCCAAGCCCCACGCGCATTGCGCGTGTTGAGCCTCATCCCACCGATGACGCAGCTCAACACCCCCTACCCGTCCACCGCGTACTTGACGGGTTTTTTGCGTGGGCAAGGGGTGGATGCGGTACAAGACGACTTAGCCTTGAAGCTGGTGCTGGCCTTGTTCACACCCGAAGGCCTGCTGCAGGTGCGCGAACGTGCCTTGGGCTTGGCTGTAGAGGCGCGCAGCGCCTGCGTGAATTTTTTCCTCGACCACTTCGCCCGTTACCACCACACCATTGCGCCCACGATTGCTTTTTTGCAAGGGCGCGATGCCTCGCTGAGTCACCGCATTGCCGGGCGGGGTCTGTTGCCTGAAGGCCCGCGCTTTGCCGCGCTAGACGCGTATGACGTGGAAGGCGAAGGCGGCGATTCGCTGGCCTGGGCCTTTGGTGCCTTGGGCCAGCAAGACCGCGCACGCCATTTGGCCACCCTGTACCTCAACGACTTGGCCGATGTGTTGCGCGATGCCGTAGACCCACGGTTTGAGTTTGTGCGTTACGCCGAATCGCTGGCCAGCAGCCAAGCCAGCTTTGAGCCCTTGGCCCAAGCCTTGGCACAGGCTCCCACACTGGTGGACGAGGCACTGCAAAACTTGACCTTGCAAAGCATGGCGCAACATCAACCGCAACTGGTGTTGCTGTCGGTGCCGTTTCCCGGGGCGGTGTATGCCGCGCTGCGCATCGCGCAAACCATCAAAGCGCACCACCCACACACCGTGATCGCCATGGGCGGCGGCTTTGTCAACACCGAGCTGCGCGGCTTGTCTGAGCCACGCTTGTTTGACTACGTAGACTTCATCACGCTGGACGCGGGCGAGCGCCCCTTGCTGGCATTGCTGGCCCACCTGCAAGGCCAGCGCAGCGCGCAGCGCCTGGTGCGCACCTTTGTGCGCGATGCAGACAGCACGCAAGTGCGCTACGTGAACTGGGCAGAGCCCGATGTGGCGTTTGAAGACGTGGGCACGCCCACCTGGGACGGTCTGCCGATTGAGCGCTACCTGTCGCTGCTGGACATGCTCAACCCCATGCACCGGCTGTGGAGCGATGGACGCTGGAACAAGCTCACCGTGGCCCACGGCTGCTACTGGAAGAAATGCAGCTTTTGCGACGTGAGCTTGGACTACATCTCACGCTACGACGTCGCGTCTGCCAACACCTTGGTCGACCGCATCGAGGCCATCGTGGCCGAGACCGGACAAACCGGTTTTCACTTGGTGGACGAAGCCGCACCGCCCAAAGCCTTGAAAGCCATGGCCGAAGAAATTTTGCGGCGCGAGTTGCGCATCTCGTGGTGGGGCAACATCCGATTCGAGAAAACCTTCACGCCCGAGTTGGCTGAGTTGTTGGCCGAGAGTGGCTGCATTGCCCTGTCGGGTGGCTTGGAAGTCGCCTCCGACCGCTTGCTGGCCTTGATGAAAAAAGGCGTCTCGGTGGACCAAGTGGCACGCGTGACCAAGGGCTTTTCAGAGGCGGGTATTTTGGTACACGCCTACCTGATGTACGGCTTTCCGACCCAGACCCTGCAAGACACGGTGGATGCGTTGGAGTATGTGCGCCAGTTGTTTGAAAACGGGTGTATTCAAAGCGGGTTCTTTCACCGCTTTGCCTGCACGGTGCACTCACCCGTGGGAAAAGACCCGGCGGCCTATGGCATCACGCTGGTGCCCAACCCGCCAGTGACATTTGGTGAGAACGACATTGGCTTTGTCGACCCCACCGGCACCGACCACGACCTGCTGGGCCGCGGTTTGAAGAAGGCCATTTACAACTTCATGCATGGCATCGGCCTAGAGAACGATGTGCGCAGTTGGTTTGAATTGCCCAAAGGCCAGTGCCCCAAGCCCACCGTCAAGCGGCAGGCGATTGAAAAGGCACTGGGCTACTGAGCCATTGTGCTTATTGGTCTTGCGTGGCTTGCAACACCGCAATGCGTTCTTCCAGCGGCGGATGGGTGGCAAACAACTTGCCCAAATCGCCGGTGATGCCCATGGCCGACACACTGCTGGGCAGCACACCGGCTTGCATCTGACCCAAACGACCTAGGGCGTTGATCATGGGTTGCTTGCGACCGAGCAAGTGGGCAGAGCCCGCATCGGCACGGAACTCACGTTGGCGGCTGAACCAGGCCACGATCATGCTGGCCACAAAGCCCAGCACGATGTCGAGCACAAAGCTGGTCACGTAGTAGCCGATACCAGGACCACTGGATTGCTCATCGTTCTTGCGCAACATGCCGTCCACAAAATAGCCCACCACACGGCTCAAGAACACCACAAAGGTGTTGAGCACACCTTGGATGAGGGTGAGCGTGACCATGTCGCCGTTGGCGATGTGCGCAATTTCGTGGCCCAACACCGCTTCAACCTCTTCGCGTGTCATGCCTTGCAGCAAGCCAGTGGACACCGCCACCAGGGCTGAGTTTTTGAACGCACCGGTGGCAAAGGCGTTGGGCTCACCGTCGTAAATGGCCACTTCAGGCATGGCAATGCCAGCACGTTCGGACAAGCGGCGCACGGTGTCCAAGATCCAGGCTTCATCTTGATTACGGGGTTGGGTGATGACTTCGGCACCCGTGGACATTTTGGCCATCCACTTGCTCATCAAGAGCGAGATGATGGCGCCGCCAAAGCCCATGACCAACGAGAACCCCATCAAGGCCGACAGGTTCAGACCATTGGCGGTGAGGTAGCGGTTGACACCCAGCAAACTGGCGACGACCCCCAGCACCACCATGACGGCGAGGTTGGTGAGGACGAACAGAAGAATGCGTTTCATGCGTGACGTTCCTTGTGCATTGACAGCGTGCGACATTGCGCGCTGAACCTCCATAGTAGGGGCAAGCTTCTCAAATTCAAGAATGTGACGCGATAGCCCCACGGTTTTTAGGACGAAACACTTGGGCGTTGTCGTAAAAGCTGGGCGCTTCGTTGGCCGACCACCAGCCTGGCACACCGAGCACGGGCAAAGGCTCAAACGGTTTGGTGGCCAGTTTCTCGGGCTGTAAATCGGTGCTCAGCCAGGCGTCCAGTGCGGCATCGTGGCGGGCGTCCACGCCGGCTGCAATGCGGTACACATGGCCGGTGATGGAGGCATAAGGTGTGACCAATTTCTCCAACAAAGCATGGCCAAACAGCACGATGTGCACGTGTTGCCATTGGGCGCGTTGGTCTACCAACAAGCTGCGCCAGTCGCGCGCTTGCAAGGCCTGCCAGAGTGCATCGGGCAGTTGCAGCAAGACGGCGTTTTCGTCGAACAAGGTCAAGGCATCGCGCACAGGGCCTCGTGTGGCGCCCACGCCTTGGCGCGCAATCTCAGCCGCTTGCAACAGGTTAAGCCGCCGCTTGGTCTGAGGGAAACGATGCCAGCAAAGCCCATTGAAAAAGTCGTGCAAGCCGTCGCGCGTGGGGACACGGCCTTGCTGGAAGATGAAGTCTTCGTAGGCTTGGGTGGCGGGCAGTTCGGACTGTGCGACGAACTGGACGTCGCGCGTGATGTGATTGAGGGCTTGCGCCACGCTGTGCAAGCGCAGCGCGTCTTGGGCTACTTGTTCACCAGGGTGTTGCCAAGGCGCAAACCAGGGTTGCGCCCAATCGATGTCGGCCAGCACAGCGCCTGCAAAGGTGCTGGGCGCAGGTGTTAGACCACGCGCCAAGGCAGCGACTCACCAGAGCG
This sequence comes from Limnohabitans sp. JirII-29, assembly GCF_003063395.1. NCBI lineage: Bacteria > Pseudomonadati > Pseudomonadota > Betaproteobacteria > Burkholderiales > Comamonadaceae > Limnohabitans > Limnohabitans sp. JirII-29. The sequence goes on along the minus strand of NZ_NESB01000002.1, from coordinate 271,808 downwards.
CAGAGGCTTGAGTTCGGCATCGCCAAACGCAAAGCTCTCCGGCGGTGTCCAGCTTTCTCGACGCAGGGTCAGCGTGCCGTTGTTGCGCGGCAAACCGTAAAAGTCGGCACCATGAAAGCTGGCAAAGCCTTCGAGTTTGTCTAACGCGCCTGCGTTGTCAAACGCCTCGGCATACAAGGGCATGGCCGCATGCGCGGTGTAGCAACCGGCGCAACCGGTGGCGTGTTCCTTGAGGTGGGCTGGGTGGGGCGCGCTGTCGGTACCCAAGAAGAACTTGGGCGAGCCACTGGTGGCGGCTTGCACCAAGGCTTGGCGGTGCACCTCGCGCTTCAACACGGGCAAGCAGTAAAAGTGCGGGCGAATGCCACCCGTGAAGATGGCGTTGCGGTTGTAGAGCAAGTGGTGCGCGGTGATGGTGGCTGCTGTGAAGGCATCACTTTGCGCCACATACTGCGCCGCTTCGCGGGTGGTGATGTGCTCGAACACAATTTTCAGTTCAGGAAAGTCGCGGCGCAGCGGGATGAGCTGGGTGTCGATGAACACCGCTTCGCGGTCAAACAAGTCAATGTCGCTGGACGTCACCTCGCCATGCACCAGCAGCAACATGCCTGCTTGTTGCATGGTCTCCAAGGTCTTGTAGGTCTTGCGCAGATCGGTCACACCGGCATCGCTGTTGGTGGTGGCACCTGCGGGGTAGAGCTTGACGGCCACCACACCAGCGTCTTTGGCGCGAGCGATTTCGTCGGCAGGCAGGTTGTCGGTGAGGTAGAGCGTCATCAAGGGCTCAAAACTCACCCCTTGAGGGACAGCAGCCAGGATGCGTTGTTTGTAGGCCAAGGCTTGGGCCGCGGTGGTGACCGGTGGCTTGAGGTTGGGCATGATGATGGCCCGACCAAATTCGGCAGCGGTATGAGGCACCACGGTGTTCAAAGCGGCGCCGTCGCGCACATGCAGGTGCCAATCGTCAGGGCGGGTGATGGTGAGTTCTTGCGTCATGCCCGCCATTGTCTTCGAACTTGTTTTTGTTCGGCTCGGGCCTGTGTCGCTCAGCCCGCTGCGCGCAGGGGCTGAACCCTCTTCGTCAGATGGTGGGCGCAGTGAGCGAACCCCAGACCTCCTCCATACCCATGGCGATGGACAGTAAGTTGGCATCTGAGCCCAAGGGGCCATCGATTTGCATACCCACGGGCAAGCCGCTGGTGGTGAGTCCTGCGGGTATGGACACACTGGGAATGCCTGCATTGGTGCAAGGATCGGTGTTGCGAATACAAGTAGAAAACGTGTTTTTGCCTGTTTGCGTCACGTCATTTACGGTGTAGCTCAGTGTGCTGGAACCATTGACCACGTCGATACCGGGGGCCGGCAAAATCGTGGTGGGAAACAGGACCGCCTCCACGCCATTGTTTGTGAAGTAATCCGCATACAACTTTTGCAGTGCAGGACGTTTGGTGGCGATGACCTCCGCATAAGCGCTGCCATACACATCGCCCAATATGGCAGAAAAAGCACCCTGGACATCGGGACTGGCCACTTGATCGCTGACCGCTTGGACGGTGGTGACAGGAGCACCGTTGGCCACAAGGTAGGCCGGAATAGCGGCTACCGGCTCATGCAATGCAATCTGGAATGAAATATCGCCATTCAATGTCATGACCCCGTCCAAGTCTGCCTCCACAAACACCACGCCTGCGTCAGCCAATTTTTGTTTCGCTACCGTGGCCACAGTGGCCACACTGTCGTCCAACTCGGCCCAGAAACTGGAGGGAATGCCGATCTTCAGGCCTTTGAGCGATCTGGCTGTGGGCGTTACGGAGTCATAAATGACAGCATCCAGCAGCGCCAGATCGGCCACCGTGCGGGCCATGGGGCCAATCGTGTCGCGTGTGGTGCTGATCGGCAAGACGGCATTGGTGTCCACATAACGGCGACCTTGTCCCACACCATCTCCCACGGATGGACGGAAACCTGCCACGCCGCAGAAAGATGCAGGCACACGTGTTGAGCCACCCGTGTCGGTGCCCAAACCTGCGGGTGCAAACCGCGCGGCCAAAGCCACCGCCGTACCGCCAGAAGAGCCACCCGGAATGCGACTGGTGTCATAAGGATTTTTACAAGGACGCGTCGCGTATTTGCTGATGGGGTCGATACCCAGCGTGAAGTTGGTACTTGTGATGCCAAAAGCCCATTCATGCAAATTCGTCTTGCCCAACACGATAGCACCCGCATCAATCAGTTTTTGCAACGAAGGTGCATTGCTCGAAGGTTGAAAGTTGCGCAGCGAATACGTACCACCCGTGGTTTTCATTCCTTTGGTATTGATGTTGTCTTTCACGACGATGGGCAAACCGGCCAAGGCACCGAGTGTCTTGCCTGCAGCGCGATCAACATCAAATTGTTTGGCGGCTGCCAAGGCACCGACTTCGTCGAGTGTGATCATCGCGTTCAGATCAGACACTGTTTTGGCACGGGCGATCAATGTCGTCACATACGAGGTAGCGCTCAGACGCCCGGACTTCAAGGCAGCCACGGCTTGTGTCGCGGTCAATGCAATTTGCTCGGCTGTAGAAAGGTCTGCGGTAGAACCACTGCCGCAGCCGACCAAGGAGGTACTACCGAGCAACGCTGAGGTCGAAACAACGCCAGATGTTTTGAAAAAGTTCCGACGCGAGAGGGAAGGGTTCATGTCTTGTCTCCTGAATGAATTCCCGCACAAGGTTTTGTGCGTGATTCATCGTAAGAAGACGGGACAACTGACGGTATCCCTTAAACAAGGGAGGACGAAATCAACTCAATTCAAAATCTTGTGGGTCAAACTGGCACGGTTGTTGGCCCCTGTTTTTCTGAAAGCATGCTCCAAATGCGTTCTCACAGTGGTTGCCGAAATATTCAAACGACGGGCAATCTCTTTGTCCGACAAACCTTGCGCGACCAATTGCGCTGCCTCTTGTTCCCTGGGACTGAGTTTGATGATGAGCGATTGTGTTGCCGTGGTCTTGGCGCTGTGATGATTGCGGGCCCTGGCCAACGCACTGATGAAGGCTGGCTGGATCATGTCCAACATACGCAAATCGTCTTCAGAAAAATTCTCTCTCCTGCGATCGCGCCAGATACGCATGTCGCCCAAGTTTTGCCCTTGGTGCCACGCATATAAATTCACCCCCCAGTACAGGCCATCTTTGTACAAAAAGTCATTGAAGAACTCTGTTTTTTTCAACGCTTCGTGCTGAAGTACGTCGGTTGCCCGAACCGCTACTTGGAAACGCTTCATCAAAGGGGTGATCGGATCGTTGAATTGAAAATAGCTTTCATAGCGGCTGATGTTGGCAGGGTCCATATTAATTTGCACCGACTGACCAAACGAGTCACTTTCGGACTGCCAGACAAAGCTGGCATAAAACTGCGCCTGCAACAACTCCATGAGCAGATCGCCCACAATCTCACGGATCTCATATTCGTGATCTGACTCTACAAAAGCCTGCATGATTTTGGCTAGCAGGCCCATTTGTTTACTGGTCAAATACACGTGACAGCCCCTAGGTCGCAAGATGTAATGGTTGTGCTCATTGAGAGATTACATCCTGTCAGGACGCCTGCGCCCATCGTGTTTTCCCATCCTTCGTTTAGAGGAGGGGGGCCCCTTTCAACTCAGTGCTGCAAGATCTTGTTCAAGAACTCTTTGGTGCGGGGCTGGCGGTTCTCGGGGTGATTGAAGAACTCGTCTTTGGAGCAATCTTCCAAAATCTTGCCCCCCACATCCATGAAGATCACGCGGCTGCTGACCTTGCGAGCAAAGCCCATTTCGTGGGTCACGCACATCATGGTCATGCCCTCGTTGGCTAGGTCGACCATCACATCCAACACCTCGCCCACCATCTCGGGGTCGAGAGCGGAGGTGGGTTCGTCAAACAGCATCACGATCGGGTCCATGCTCAGGGCACGGGCAATGGCCACACGCTGCTGTTGACCGCCTGAGAGTTGACCAGGAAATTTATCTTTGTGCGCCATCAGGCCCACGCGCTCCAAGTATTTCAGGCCATGCGAGCGCGCCTCGTCAGCACTGCGCCCCAACACCTTGACTTGCGCCATGGTGAGGTTTTCGGTGACCGACAGATGGGGAAACAGCTCGAAGTGCTGAAACACCATGCCCACGCGGCTGCGCAGCTTGGGCAGGTCGGTGTCTTTGCCGTGCACGGCCACGCCATCCACAAAAATCTCGCCTTGCTGAAACGGCTCCAGCGCGTTGATGGTTTTGATGAGGGTGGATTTTCCCGAGCCCGAGGGGCCGCAGACCACCACCACTTCACCGCGCTGGATGGTGGTAGAGCAGTTGGTCAGCACCTGCACAGGGCCGTACCATTTGGAGACGTTTTTGAGTTCAATCACAGGGTTTCTCCAGACTCAACGGATGATGGCAATGCGCGCTTGCAAGCGTCGCACCAAGGCCGACAGGCCATAACAAATGACGAAATACACCACCGCGGCCAGCAGGTAGGCCTCTTCGGGGCGACCGTAAATCTTGCCTGCGGTGACAAAGCCTTTGAGCAAGTCATAGGCACCAATGGCGTACACCAGCGAGGTGTCTTGGAACAAGATGATGGTTTGCGTCAGCAGCACCGGCAACATATTGCGAAAGGCTTGTGGCAAAACGACCAAGCGCATGTTCTGTCCGTAGGTCAGCCCCAAGGCTTGGCCTGCAAACACCTGACCACGTGGGATGGACTGAATGCCCGCGCGCATGATCTCGCTGAAGTAGGCCGCCTCAAACGCCACAAAGGTGATGGTGGCCGACAGCTCAGCCCCAATGGGGCGACCGATCAAGGTCGGGATCAGCAAATAGAACCACAGAATCACCATCAGCAGCGGGATCGAGCGCATGCCATTGACATAGACCACAGCAGGCGTGGCCAACCATTTGTTGCCCGACAAGCGCATGAGCGCGAGCAAGGTGCCAAACAGCACGCCGCCCAGGGTGGCGACGATGGTGAGCTCAACGCTGAAAAACAATCCCTTCGAGACAAATTTGCTCAGGATGTCCCAGTCGAGAAACGAGAGGTCAAGGTTGCCCATGTTCAGTGCCCCCCGCCCGATGAGGTGGCCACGGTGAGCCCCGGAATTTGCATGCGACGCTCCACCAGCGCCATCACACGGTTCACAGCAAACGCCGACACGGTGTAGAGCGCAGTGACCGCCAAGTACACCTCCACACCACGCGAGGTTTCTTCTTGCACTTGCATGGCGTACATGGTGAGCTCAGCAATCGACACGGCAAAAGCCACCGACGAATTTTTCAGCAAGTTCATCGACTCGCTGGTGAGCGGCGGCCAAATGATGCGAAATGCCATGGGCAAGAGGATGTAGCGGTAGGTCTGCCAGGTGGTGAACCCCATCGCCATAGCCGCGTAGCGTTGGCCGCGCGGCAAGGCTTGAATGCCTGCACGCACCTGTTCGGCAATGCGCGCCGAGGTGAAAAACCCAAGCCCCAGCACCACCAAGGCGAAGCCCGGCACCTGCTGCATGGCCGGAAAAACCTTGGGCAACACGAAGTACCAAAGAAAAATTTGAACCAACAAAGGGATATTGCGGAACAACTCCACCCACGCATTCGCCACATGCGTGAGGCTGCGGTTGAGCGCGTTGTCTGGGGGCAAGGTACGCAGGGTGCCCATCAAAGCCCCCACGACCATGGCCACCAGCCAGGCGCTGCCAGCCACCGACAAGGTCCAACCCCAGGCGTCAAACATCCACTCGAGGTAGGTGCGTCCGCCGCCGTCGTCTTCCAAGAAGACCTGCCAATCAAGTGCCATCGGTTTACCTTATCTTGCGAGGGTGGGATTGTGCAGTGCTTGGTTCAAGCACCACGCTTACTTCTTGGCGTACTCTTCCACCGGCTTGTCGTTCAGGTTGGTCCAGGCCGCTTTGTTGGCGTCGCTGGCAGGCATGTTCATGCGGATGTTCTTGGGGGGGATGGGTTGCACAAACCACTTGTCGTAGAGCTTGGCCAATTCGCCCGATTTAGCCAGGGCGCTGATGGTGTCGTCGGCCATTTTTTTGAATGCCGGGTCGTCCTTGCGCAGCATGATGGCGATGGGCTCCACGCTCAACACCTCACCCACAATTTTGAAGTCGGCAGGTGACTTGCTGCTGGCGATGTTGCCCGCCAAGATTTGGCCGTCCATCACAAACGCGTCGGCGCGGCCCGACTCCAACAGCAAGAAGCTGTCGGCATGGTCTTTGCCAAACACCTCCTTGAAGTCCACGCCCGTGGCGCGTTCGTTTTTGCGCAGCAATTGGACCGACGTGGTGCCGGTGGTGGTGGCCACGTTTTTACCGTTCAGCTGGGCAATGGTGGTGATGCCAGAGTTAGCACGCACCGCGATGCGCACTTCTTCCACATAGGTGGTGAAGGCAAAGGCCACGTCTTTTTGACGCGTCAGGTTGTTGGTGGTGGAGCCGCATTCGATGTCGACCGTGCCGTTTTGCACCAGGGGCAAACGGTTTTGTGAGGTGACGGGCAGGTATTTGATGTCGAGCTTTTTGCCGACCGCTTTTTCGAGGTTGGCCAAAATGCGTTGGCAAATTTCCACGTGGTAGCCCACGTATTTGCCGTCGCCCAAGGTGTACGACAAGGCACCCGAGGAGTCACGCACACCCATGGTCACGCTGCCAGAGGCTTTGACTTTGGCGATGGTGTCATTGGCTTGCGCGTGCACGCCACCAGCCACCAAAGTAGCCAGGGCCAAGGCAAATAACTGCTTTTTCATGAGGTTGCTCCAGAGATAAGTAAAAAGATGAACTGTATTAGAAATCAGTAGCTTCTACGCAATGCTACAAGCGAACCCTAAGCATCAATTCCAATTCCGACAGTTGGTATGCATAAAAAGCATAGCCTTTGCCCCAGCCAGCCCTGAACGCCGGTTCTATGCCTTGGTCGACAAGGCTTGGTTTGTCAAATAAGTCCACAGCGCTTCTGTCGTGCTGTTGGTGGGTCTGAATTGCTGTGGTTTTTCTCGGTAAGCCCGAATCTCTAGTGTGGCCTCCAGCGCATGTGCTTTCTTGGCCAGGTGCAAGCGACTGAGTTTTTGTGCAGCGACCTCTTTGTGGACGGCGCTGTAGGGTAAAAACGCCACGCCATGTCCCTCCAAAGCCATGGCTTTGAGGCTTTCGGCCATGTCGGTCTCGTACACCCGGTTCAAGTGAATGGCCGCCTTGGCGTCTTGCACCACAAAGTCCGCCACGCGACCCAGATAAGCGCCCGAAGAGTAGGCCAAATACGGGGTGGGTGCTCTCGTACTTCCGGGTAATGTGAAGAGGGGTAAGCCGTCGTCTGATGTTTTCACAAAGGGTGCCAACACCTCATGCCCCAAGTTCACCATGTCAAACCGATGGGGGTCTAACTGCAAGGGCTGCGATGGGTGGTGGTAGGTGATGAGCACATCGCAGCCCCCCTCAACCAAGCGCAGCGCGGCATCGTGCACATTGAGTGCCGTCAGGCTGCTTTTGAGTTCGCCAAAGTGCTGTTGCAGCCCCTTGATCCAAGCAGGAAAGAAGGTGAAGGCCAAGGTGTGCGGCGCAGCGAAATCAATCACGGCTTCGTCTGTGGATGCATAGCCACGCAGCATGGCGTGGGTGGACTGCAAGGACTGCAAAATTTCGAGCGCTTGGCTGCGCAAGGTCTCGCCCGCCAAGGTCAAACGGGTAGGGTAAGAGCTGCGGTCAACCAAGTCGGTACCCGCCCACGCTTCCAGGGCTTGGATACGCCTTGAAAAGGCGGGCTGCGTGACATGCCGCAACTGCGCCGAACGGCTGAAACTGCGTGTTTCTGCCAAGCTCACGAAATCTTCTAACCATTTGGTTTCCATATTTCGATTATGGAGGGCAGATTCGACGAGAACAGCCCATGCAAGATCAAGGTGATGTCAATTCGGCATGGCTTTAGGCGATGTTGGCCTTAGACATGGGCGACGCAACGACTTAAGGTAGGCCTCTTCACCTCCTTGTTTGACCTCACAGGAAAGTCCATGTCCTTATCAACACCATCCCATCCCGCAGCAGCGTTCACGCCGAACAGCTTGCCTTCTTTTTTGCAGGCCGATCAACTGGGCCCTTGGGGCACCTACTTGCAGCAGGTGGATCGCGTCACACCGTACCTGGGCACGCTGTCGCGTTGGGTGGAAACACTCAAGCGCCCCAAGCGCATGCTGATCGTGGACGTGCCCATTCACATGGACAACGGCACCGTGGCCCACTTTGAGGGCTACCGCGTGCAGCACAACACCTCGCGCGGACCAGGCAAAGGCGGCGTGCGTTTTCACCAAGACGTGACCTTGTCCGAGGTGATGGCGCTCTCCGCCTGGATGTCGGTGAAGAACGCCGCCGTCAATCTGCCGTTTGGGGGTGCCAAGGGCGGCGTGCGCGTGAACCCCAAGCTGTTGTCATTGGGTGAGTTGGAGCGCGTGACCCGTCGCTACACCAGCGAGATTGGGGTGATCATCGGCCCGACCAAGGACATTCCGGCGCCCGACGTGAATACCGACGAACGCATCATGGCGTGGATGATGGACACCTATTCCATGAACGAAGGCAGCACCGCCACAGGGGTGGTGACGGGCAAGCCGATTGCACTGGGCGGCTCTTTGGGCAGACGCGAAGCCACCGGGCGAGGCGTCTACACCGTGGGCGTGGAGGCTGCACAAAAAATTGGCCTCTCGCTCACGGGTGCCAAACTGGCCGTGCAAGGCTTTGGCAATGTGGGCAGCGTGGCGGCGCAACTGTTTGTGCAAGCGGGTGCCACCTTGGTGGCGGTGCAAGACCACAGTGGCACGGTGTTCAACGGTGCGGGGCTGGATGTGGCCGCCTTACAAGCGTACGTTCAGGCACACGGCGGAGTGGCGGGCTTTGCCGCGGCGCAAGCCTTGGACCCTGATGTGTTTTGGGAGGTCGATTGCGATGTGCTGATTCCTGCCGCGCTCGAAGGCCAGATCACGGTCCATAACGCCGCACGCATCCAGGCACGCTTGCTGATCGAGGGTGCCAACGGCCCGACCACCCCTGAGGCCGACGACATCTTGGCCGAACGCCAGATTCTGGTGGTGCCCGATGTGATTGCCAACGCCGGGGGCGTGACGGTGAGCTACTTCGAATGGGTGCAGGATTTTTCGAGCTTCTTTTGGACCGAAGCCGACATCAACGCGCGCTTGGTGCGCATCATGCGCGAGGCCTTTGAGGGCATTTGGGAAGTGGCGCAAACCCATCGTGTGAGCTTGCGCACCGCCACGTTCATCGTGGCGTGTACGCGCATTTTGCAAGCGCGTGAGTTGCGTGGGCTGTACCCCTGAATTGACAGACGCTGAGGCAGCGCAATTGCGCTCGCGAAGCTTTGCTTTAGAAGGGATTGGCCAAAGCCTTGCGTTTCCACATCTGCCATGGACGGTCCAAATGCTGGTCGTTCATGTCAGAGGTGGCTTGAGCTTCGGCGTCGGTCAAGAAGTTGATCTCACCCAAGGGTGCTGCAAGTGCTTGCAAGCGCGCGTTGCTTTCGGTGTAGATGCCGCGGTACACCGCTTGTTGGATCGAGGTGCCCACCGTCACACTGCCGTGGCCGCGCATCAGCGCCACATTGGCTTGGCCCAGGCATTGGGCCAGCGACACGCCCAGGGCTTGGTTGCGAATCAACAGGTCAGAGGTTTCGCCAGCGCTGTGGCGAATTTCGTAGACGGGCGTCACCGCGCCCAAGAAACCACTCATGTGGCAGATGGGGCGCAAGCGGGCACCCGTCACGCCAAAGGGGATCACGGCAGGTGAATGGCTGTGGATGACGGACATCACCTCAGGGCGGGCCCGAAAAATTTCGCTGTGGATGAATCGCTCGACATAGGTGTGACGACCTTGTGCATCGTGCACCACACCGTCCAAGTCGACAGACACCAAGTCTTCGAGCGTGACCAATGCTGGAGCCATGCTGCGGGCAATGTAGAAGCGCTCAGGGTTGCTGGGGTCACGCACACTGATGTGACCAAAACCATCGAGCACACCTTCGTTGACCAAGATGTGGTTAGCCACCACCAAATCTGACAAAACTTCCGAAACCATTTGATATCCTCCAAAAGATTCGCGAATCGTAATGGCTGCACGCTTTGAAGACAGCCCCCAAGGAGACATGGTGAAACGTATTTATTCAAAAATTGTGTGTGTGTGGTTTTTAAGCGGCTTGTTGGGGCTGGCCTGTGCACAAAACTTTCCGAACAAACCCATCCAAGTGATCGTGCCTGTGGCCGCCGGTGGAGGCACCGATTTGCTGGCCCGCACACTGGGTCAAAAAGTAGGGGAAGAGCTAGGACAAAACCTGATCGTTGAAAACCGTCTGGGTGCTGGCGGCAACATTGGCGTGGAGATGGTGGCGCGTGCCAAGCCTGATGGCTACACCTTGTTGGTGTCCCCCGCCACGATTGCCACCAACGTGGCCGTGTACAACAAGCTGCCCTATGACTTGCTGAAAGACTTGCAGACCGTGACCTTGATTGGACAAACCGGTGTGGTGCTGGTGGTGCATCCTTCGGTCAAAGCCAACACCCTGCGCGAGTTTGTGGACTTGGCCAAAGCCCATCCCGGTGAATTGAACTTTGGTTCAGCCGGTTTGGGCAGCCCTCAGCACTTTCATGCCGAGTTGTTCAACCAACTCGCAGGCACCAAAACCAACCACATTCCCTACAAAGGCCAATCCCAATCGATGACCGATTTGGTGGGCGGCCAACTGAGCTACATGTTCAGCCCCTTGCAAAACGCCCTGCCCTATATCCAGCAAGGTCGTATCCGAGCGCTGGCCGTGGCCTTCCCGCAGCGCTACCCGGCGCTGCCCAATGTGCCCACGCTGCTGGAGTTGGGCTACAAAGGCGCTGAGTTCTCGAATTGGTTTGCGGTGTATGCGCCAGCCAACACGCCGCCTGCCGTTATCAAAAAACTCAATGCGGCTTTTGTGAAGGTGGGCAAGACACCCGAGATGAAAGCCAAATTCGACAAGCTGGGGTTTGAAGCTTTCTTCACCACGCCAGAAGGCGGCACCGACTTCATGCGCGCCGAACTCGTGCGTTGGGCACGCGTGGCAGCGTATGCAGGCATCAAAGCCGATTAAGACGACAACGCATAGACGCACCAAGAACAAAGGCCGCAATTGCGGCCTTTGTTCTTGGAAGACAAGACGTCTTAGATCTTGAATGCTTCGAGCGACTCGGGTGCGAACAACTCATGCACATCCAGCTTGCGCGGTGACAAGCCTTGCTCATGGTGGTAGCGCGTGAAGGTGTCTAGGGTCTTGATGTTTTTTTCCAAACCATAGGGCCACCAGTCGTCGCCAAATTCGCGCTGGGTCTCGTCCACGTAGGCAGACAACCAAGGCAACATGGCCTTGAGGGCTGCGGTGTCCTTCAAGTCCTCGTAGGTGTGGCGCTGCGCTTCGATGAAGGCCTTGGTCAAGGACTGGGCAATCCAACGGTTGGCTTCGTACACCTCACGGCGCATCACCACGGTGTGCATGATGGGGAAGATGCCGGTCTCACGGTAATAGCGGCGCTCCACCTCGGGGTAGTCTTCGAACAAGCGTTTGACCTTGCCATCGCCTTTCAAAAATGACGAGGGCATGCGCGCGGTGTAGAGCGCGTCCAACTCGCCGTCGTACAGCATTTGCGACAAGGTTTGATGCGGCGCGATGGGGCTGACCTGGATGTTGGGTGGCAAGGCCAGCTTCATTTTTTCAATGCGCCCCACCTCTTCTTCACCGCCATACAGATAAGGCTGAGCGTCCACGGGCACGTTGTAGTGGTCCGACAAAATGCCACGAATCCACACCGGTGCCGTCATTTGGTATTCGGGGCTGGCAATGCGTTTGCCAATCAGGTCTTTGGGTTCACGAATGCCGCTGTTGGCATTGACGTAAATGCACGAGTGGCGAAAGAAACGCGAGGGGAAAATTGGCAACGCCACAAACGGACGCTCAGGCTTGGAGAGCGTGACGCAGTAGGACGACAGCGACATCTCGGAGATATCGAACTCACGGAAACGGGCCATGCGAAAGAAGGTTTCTTCGACGGGCAAGTTCAGGTAGTTCAGGTCAATGCCATCCACTTTGACCGTGCCATCCATCAAGGCACGGGTGCGGTCGTAATTCCAGCACGCAAAAGTCAAATTCAATTTACTCATCATCATTCCTGTTTCAGGTTGGCGTTTTGAACGGCCTTACCCAAGCGTTCAATTTCTTCGTTCATGGCACGGCTCAAATCGGCGGGGCTGCCGCCAATGGCTTCAATACCGGCGTTGCTCAAGAGCTGCACCACATCGGGCATCTTGGCAATCACGGCCATCTCTGCGCTGACACGGTCAATGGCGGCTTGTGGCGTGCCGGTTGAGGCGAACACTGTGACGATGGGCGCAAAGTCAAAGCCAGGAATCAGCTCGGCAATGGCAGGCACTTGCGGCTCTTGGGGTGAGCGCTTGGCAGCGTTGTTACCGATCAGGCGAACTTGGTTGTTTTTCACAAAACCCGACAAGGAGGGCAAGGCCGAAAACAACATGTCGACCTGGCCACCGATCAAAGCCGGGACAGACTGTCCTGTGCCTTTGAACGGCACGTGCACGATGTCCAGCCCCAAGGCCGACTTGAAAGCTTCCATCGTCAAGTGGTGGGTGCTGCCGATGCCGGAAGAACCGTAGGTCAAGGTACCGGGCTTGGCCTTGGCCAGCGCAATCAATTCACGCAAGTTGTTGGCGGGTGTTTTGGGGTTCAGTGCCAAGTACAAGGGCGCGCGTGCAGCCAAAGACACGGTCACAAAGTCACGTTTGTAGTCGTAGCTCAGGTTCTTGTGAATCACCGGATTGATAGAGAACGTCGAACCATCGGTGACCATGAAGGTGTAGCCGTCTTTGGGTGCCGTGGCCATGGCTTGTGCCGCCACCATGCCGTTGGCACCGGGCTTGTTGTCGACCACCACGGCTTGGCCAAAGCGCTCTGTCAGCTTTTGCGCGTAGACGCGCGCCACGGTGTCGGGCAAACCGCCCGCGGCATGCGTGATGATGAATTTGATGGGCTTGTTGGGGTAAGCCTGTGCTTGAGCCCAGGCTGTGGGGGTTTGCAGTGCCATCAGGGGCAATGCGATCAAGGCTGAAAGCCACGTCTTTCGGCGTGAAGGGTTGAGGGGGTTCATGAAAGTCTCCTGATCATTTAAAACAAACGTTGAAGGCCATCAGCTCAAACAGGTGAGGCCTGAAAATCTCGCCAATCCGTGTCTTTGGGCACCACGCTTTGGTAGGAGCATACCGTTGAAGGAATGCGCAAAGCGCCAACACCAATAGGGGCTTCCCCTTTGGCAAAACGTTGTACTGCATCCACCATTTGGCGTCGGAATTCGACAATGGCCAGGTCACTGGCACCCAAGCGGTCATGCGAGCGGTCGGCAATAGGACCCATGGTGACCCACATGGCCATGTCTTGATTGGGAATGCCTGTGATGCCTGTGAAGTTGCCCGCTTTCATGGCTTGACGGTCTTGCAAGAAATGGTTGTCCACATTGCGCAGCGGTTTGAATTGCTGGTCCACATCCACCCCCACTTGAGCACTCAAGAACTGCCGCCAGGTGGCTGTTTCGGGTGTGCTGGCAGGATTACCCCAAGCAATGAAATGGAACGCGGTGTGTGTGTCGTCAATCGCCGTGTTGATGTTGGCCACGTTGTACAAGTTGTTGGGTGGAATCAACGCCGATGCAGGTGCCACAAACACCGTCGAGCGCACGTAGTCGTGCGTAGCGGCGTTGTGAATGGGGCGGCGAATAGCGGCGTATCTGAAGCCATAGCCGTCGCGCTGGGTTTGCATGCGTGGTGCTTTGTCGGTCGAAGGGCGTAGCCAGTTTTTATCGGTCGCTTTGGCACCGTCCACACGGGCAGGCACCATGTCTGAAGAATGCAGGCTGGAGCTGTGGGCCGAGTCGATTTGACCTTCCAGAATTTGCGCCCAGTTGCAAGGAATGATGATCTTGGCAATCGACACCCGCACATCCTCGGTCGGGGCCCAAGGCGGGGGCGTGAATTCGGTCATGGTGTCGGCGGGCCCCATGTAGGCCCACACGAATCCACCCCACTCCTTGGTGGGATAAGCCGTGTGCTTGACCTTGCCAGCCATGCCACTGGCAACGGGCTCAGAGCTCATCTCGACCACATTGCCAGCCACGTCCATCTTCCAGCCGTGGTAGAGACACCGCAAACCGCAGTTTTCATTGCGGCCGTACACCAAGGATGCACGACGGTGCGGGCAGTATTCGTCCATCACACCCACACGCCCTTCGGTGTCACGAAACACCACCAGGTCTTCGCCCAGCACACGCGCACGGATAGGCGCACCGTCGGGCTCGCTCACCTCTTCCAGCAAACACACAGCTTGCCAGTGGCGGCGCATCAGTTGTCCCATGGGGGCCTGACCTTCGACACGGCACAATAAATCGTTTTCTTCTGAAGTGAGCATGATTTTCCTCGTCGGTGGTTTGGGGGTTGCCAAATAATAGTTAGATGGCTAAGATTATTGCAGGATTTGATCTATGTCAAGCCAAGCCCTGTCACCCACGTCACTTTTTCTGTATGAGCGAAACCTTCATTCCCCTGCGCGTCGCAAGCAAACAAGCCCTGACCCAAGACATCGTCTTGTTCGAGCTTGTGCACCCCGAGTCACAGCCTTTGCCCGAATTCACACCCGGCGCGCACATCACCGTGCAGGCCCCCAACGGCATGCGCCGCAGCTATTCACTGTGCAGCTTGTCCAGCGACACACAACGCTGGCAAATTGCCGTCAAGCGCGATGCGCGCGGACGCGGTGGTTCATGCAGCATGGTGGACGACGTGAAAGTGGGTGACCTGTTGCCCACCCTGCCGTGGGCCAACTTGTTTGCGTTGCAAGCCAACGCACCGTCTTATATTTTTGTGGCGGGTGGCATTGGCATCACGCCCATCTTGTCGATGATTCGGCATTTGTTGAATGAGGGACTCAGCAACTTCAAACTGTTTTACTGCACACGCGACGCCGCCAACACCGCATTTGCACAAGAGCTCAGTGCCCCAGAGCTGGCAGGCAAAGTGCACATCCACCACGACCATGGCGATATGGCAAAAGCGTTTGATTTTTGGCCCGTGTTCGAGCGCACCAGCAACGCCCATGTGTATTGCTGCGGCCCACAAGGGCTGATGGACAGCGTGCGCGACATGACAGGCCACTGGCCCACGGAACGTATCCACTTCGAGAGTTTTGGCGTCGTGCAAACAGGCTTTGCCGACAACAGCGCCTTCGATGTGGTGCTGCATCAATCGGGCGAACGTGTGCATGTGGCTGCCAACCTGTCGATCCTGGACGCCCTGCGTGCCTGCGGTCACGCGGTGTCGAGTTCGTGCGAGAGTGGCACCTGTGGCTCATGTCGCACGGGCTTGTTGTCTGGCGAAGCAGAGCACCGTGATTTGGTGTTGCGCCCGGACGAGCAAGCGCAGCAGATCATGGTGTGTGTGTCACGTGCCCGCACACCTGAACTGGTGCTCGATCTATGAGCGCCCCACGCCTTCGCTTGGGTGTGGCTGGCTTGGGCCGTGCGTTCACGCTCATGCTGCCCACGCTGGCCCATGACCCACGCATTCAACTGATCAGCGCCACCGATCCGCAACCCCTGGCTTGCGCCCAATTCGAACGTGACTTTGGCGTACGCTGTGTGGACAGTGTGCAGGCCTTGTGTGCCCACCCCGAGGTCGAGGCCATCTACATTGCCACACCACACCAACTGCATGTAGACCATGTGGAAATGGCCGCTGCACATGGCAAGCATGTGATGGTGGAAAAACCCATGGCGCTGAGCCTGGAGGATTGCACCCGCATGATCGAAGCCACGCAGCGTGCAGGGACTGTGCTGTTGGTGGGTCACAGCCACAGCTTCAACGCGCCCATTCTGCGTGCGCACCAGCGCATCCAAAGCGGTGAATTTGGTGCTGTGCGCATGATTCAAGCGCTGAACTACACCGACTTTTTGTACCGCCCACGCCGCCCCGAAGAACTTGACACGGCACAAGGCGGGGGCGTGATCTTCAGCCAAGCCGCACACCAACTCGACATCGTTCGCCTGTTCGGTGGCGGCCTGGTCACCAGCGTGATGGCGCACACCGGTGCCTGGGACCCGACACGCCCCACCGAGGGTGCTTACAGCGCCTTGTTGGGCTTTGCAGGGGGTGCTTTTGCCAGCGTGAGCTATAGCGGTTATGGCCACTTTGACAGTGACCAATGGATGAACAACATCGGCGAGCTGGGACAGCACAAAGACCAAGCCGATTACGGGGCCGCACGCCGCCGGTTGGCGAATGCCGTCAACGCCGAGCAGGAAGCTGCCCTCAAAGCCGCACGCAACTATGGCGCGCCGCAATGGGCGGGCAACACGGCAGCTCCCACCGGCTTGCAACACCAGCACTTTGGCCCACTGGTGGTGAGCTGTGACCGCGCCGACTTGCGCCCCATGCCCCACGGCGTGTGGGTGGATGGCGATGGTGCTTCCACGCTGGACGCCCTGGAGTCACCCCAGATCCCGCGCCAAGAAGTGATTGATGAGTTGTACAACGCGGTGATTCACCGGCACCCTGTCTTGCACAGTGGAGAATGGGCACGTGCCACCACCGCGGTCAGCTTGGCGATTTTGAAATCTGCCCAAAGCGCCCAAATGGTGGTGCCAGAGTTTCAAGTTCCACCGATTCGATGACCATGAAGAAGCCCGCAGACAACACCCACCACATCTTGCGTCACTGGCAAGAAGCTGTACCCAACGACCGTTTGGCACACTTGGTGCGCGATGCAGGACGCGCATACGCGCGTGCCTTGCAGGTGCGATTAGCCCAGCACAATGTGCCATTTGGCCATTGGACTTTTTTACGCATCCTGTGGGACGGTGACGGCTTGACGCAGCGTGAACTCAGCGAGCGTGCCGGCGTGATGGAGCCGACAACGTTCTCTGCCATGAAGACGATGGAGGGCTTGGGCTATATCGAGCGCCGCCAGTTGCCTGACAACAAAAAGAACATGTACGTCTACCTCACACCCAAAGGCAAGGCCTTGAAGAAAAAATTGGTGCCGTTGGCAGAAGAGAGCAACCGCGTCAGCATTCAAGGCATCAGCGCCCAAGATGTGGTTACCACACGTCGCGTGCTGCTGGCCATCTTGAACAATTTGGCGCAAGACGACCACGGCTGAGCCCACACCATGTCCAACACCGCGCCCTCGTCACAGACGCCAGAACCTCACGTTGCCAGAGTCAATGACTCGGGCGTGGTGTTAGACAACGTGAGGTTGGTGCGTGGTCGAACCCAGGTTTTTGATGGGCTGACTCTGCACTTGCATGAGCCCCGCATTGGCTTGATTGGTGACAACGGCGCGGGTAAAAGCAGCCTGTTTCGACTCATCTGTGGCTTGGAGCAAGCGCAAGGCGGACGCGTGCAACTGGGCAGCCCATCGTCGGTGGGCATGATGTTTCAAAACCCCGACGAACAAATCATTTTCCCCACCGTGGAAGAAGAGTTGGGCTTGAGTCTGCAAGCCTCAGGCCTGACACGTCAGGCAGCCCGTGCACACGCCCGTGAGTGGCTGAAGGCGCGCGGCTTGGGGGATTGGGCAGAGCGTGCCATTGGCAGCTTGAGCCAAGGGCAGCGCCAGCATGTGTGTTGGTTGGCTTTGTTGATTGCCTCACATGATGTGCTGCTGCTGGATGAGCCGTTTTCCAGCCTCGATCTGCCTGGGCAAGCACGTCTGGACCACGAAATTGCAAAAGCCCCCCAACAAGTGATCGTCTCCACCCATGTGCTGCGCCACATCCGCCACTTTGAGCGCGTGATTTGGCTGGACCTTGGGGCTGTGCGTTGCGATGGACCCGCCCACGAAGTATGCGCGGCCTATGAAGCAGATGTGGCGGCCCGCAGCCTGAACGCGGCCTAAACCATGGGAAGTCTCTACAGCGAACACCAGACCTGGCTGCACAATGTGCGTGCTGACGTGAAGCTGCTGGGGCTGGCGTTGCTAGGCGCAGGGCTGTTTCTTACCCATCGGGTTGATCTGCTGCTGTTCGGCGCAGTGATCTGTGTGTCGGTGTTCGCGTCTTTGGGACGCGCCACCTTGGCTGCACGCAAGTTGCTCACGTCCATCGTGGTGGCGAGCTTGTTGATCGTCGCTTTTCACGCATTCATGCAGCAGCCCATGCTGGGTGTGTCGAGTGCGTTGCGTCTGTTGAGCACGGCCTTGATAGGCGTCGCACTGACCCTGACCACACGCTACAGCGACTTGCTGGATGTGTTCGAGCGTTTGTTGTCACCGCTGACGCGCTTCGGTGTCCGCGTGGATCGTATAGCCCTGCAACTGGCGCTCATGCTGCGCTTCGTGGAACACTTCTTTGTGCTCTGGAAACGCTTGGACGATGCCCACCGTTTGCGAACCGGGCAGCCAGGTGGTTTACGTTTGCTGGCGCCACTGACCATGCAAATGCTGGTGTCGGCCAAAAGGGTGGCAGATACACTTGAACTTCGGCTAGGCAAGTGACTGCTTTTGCATCTTGTTGCCCCCATTGAATTGATTTGATTTGCCATGAACACCTCGCTACGCGCCACGCCCCTCATTGCTTTGTTTGCCGCCTTGCTGGCTGTCTTGGGGCTGATCCCCAAAATTGACTTGCCCCTGGGCGTGCCCATCACGCTGCAAACCTTGGGTGTGATGCTGGCTGGCTGCATGCTTGGGCCCAAACGGGGCTTTCAAGCCCTGATGTTGTTTTTGTTTGCGGTGGCCCTGGGCTTGCCTTTGCTGTCTGGCGGGCGGGGCGGTTTGGGTGTGTTTTTCGCACCCTCCAGCGGCTACTTGATCGGTTGGCCCTTGGGCGCACTCGTCACAGGCGGGCTCATGGCCTTGCTGCCCACACACTCACCACAACGTGCCGCCATCAGTGCTTTCATCGCCTCGGCCCTGGGTGGTTTGCTGGTGGTCCACGCTTGCGGCGTGGTGGGCTTGGTTTACCTGGCTAACCTCAATGTGTCGCAAGCATTCCTTGGCACGTTGGCGTTTGTGCCCGGTGACCTCATCAAGTGCGGCATGTGTGCCATGGTCGTCCACACCGTGGCACGTGGCATGCCAGATTGGCGCTTTGGCGGACGCGCTGTGTGATGCATGCAGTCCTCGCGCAAGACGGGGTCCATGCCCCTTTGGCGCATTGGGCCCGCTTGCGCGGCGACGCCGTCGCCATTGAAGACGGCACCACCTCTCTCACGTTTGCGCAACTGCACCACGCGGTTATACAAGCTGCAGACGCCCTGAGCCAAGTGCAGGCACCTGCCACGGTGTTTGTCAACGAGCGCTTGTCCACGCTACATCAGGTGGTGGACTTCTTGGGCATTGTCAGCAGCGGTAGATGCGCCGCAGTCTGTGATCCAGACTGGACCACACAAACGCGCGATGCGGTGCGCCAGTCGCTCACCCACCAGCCCTTTGACAGTGGATTGCCTCAACCCGAATCGCCCTTCTACATTGGGTTCACCTCAGGCAGCACGGGCATCCCAAAAGGCTTTCAGCGACACCATCGGTCATGGACCGAGAGCTTCCAGGTTTGTGTTGACACCTTCGCAGCCGCTGCGCAGACCCGCGTCTTGGCGCCGGGGCGCGTGTCTCACTCCTTGTTTTTATTCGGCATGTTGCTGGGCTTGTGGACTGGGGCTGGCGTGGTGGTGCAAGACCGGTTTTCGGCAGCACGCGCACTGGACACTCTGCGCCAAGGACGCACCCCCTGCCTGGTGGCCGTGCCCAGCCAGTTGGTGATGATGCTGGAGCTGGCTGCACGCCGCAGCTTAGCGCCCATAGCGGATGTGGCCTTGATTTTGATCAGCGGTGCACGCTGGATGCGTGACCGCACCCCTGAACTCAAAGCCTTGTTTCCTGACGCGCAGATCGTGGAGTTTTACGGTGCCTCAGAGACCAGCTTCATGGCCTGGATGAATGCCGATGAGGCAGCTCCCGCCAATGCTGTAGGACGTCCCTTCGCAGGCGTTGAATTGGACATACGCCGCCAGCCCGGACAAGACGCTGGGCTTATTTATGTGCGCAGCCCCATGTTATTCATGGACTATGTTGGCGGCCAGCAAGACGCCACGGCTGCGCTGCGTGATGGCGACTGGTTGTCAGTGCGTGACATGGGGTACATCGACCCACAAGGTTATCTTTGCCTGGTCGGACGCGAAAACCGCATGGTGGTGACCCAGGGCAAAAATCTTTTTCCAGAAGAAGTCGAAGCGGTGCTCACCCGCTGTGACGCCATCGACCAAGCGTCCGTGCACGGGGTGCCTGACCCGGTACGCGGACAGCAAGTAGTGGCCATCGTGCACGTCACACCCGGCACCACGACCGAGGGCGTGCTGTCGGCATTTGCATTAGCCAATTGGTGCCGAACGCAGCTAGAGAGCTACAAAGTGCCCCGGAGTTATTTCATTTGCGACACATGGCCATTCACGGCCAGCGACAAAACCGACCACCACGCCCTGGGGCTCATGTTGAGCCAACACCTGAACTCTTCTGAGGGCACCACGTCACCATGTCTGCACCCACTGTCTTGATCGCGGGCTGGGCTCGCAGCGCGGTGGTGCCACACGGCGGCGCCTTCGCGGCTTTGCACGCGCATGAGATTGCAGCACCTGTGGTGCAAACCTTGTTGGGGCGTGCAGGCATCCGCCCTCAGGCGGTGGATGCGGTGCTGGTGGGCAACGCCTTGGGTGCTGGCGGCAACCCCGCACGCATGGTGGCTTTGGCAGCTGGCTTGCCTGAGCGTTGCGCGGCCTTGAGCGTGGACACCCAGTGCTGCTCGGGCTTGGACGCAGTGAGCATGGGCGCGGCACTGATCGCGTCGGGTCAGGCACATGTCGTCGTCGCGGGTGGTGTGGAGGCTTGGAGTCGCTCGCCGATGCGCTTCACCCGACCGATCCAGCCCGGCGAAGCCCCGGTGCCGTTCGAGCGCCCGCCTTTTGCCCCCGACCCTGCACACGACCCCGATCTGTTGTTGTCTGCCGCCCGTTATGCCGCACAACACGGCAACACACGTGAGCAACAAGACGCCTATGCCGTGCTGAGCCACCAACGCGCAGTGGCACATCAAGCGGAATTGGCGCATGACATCGTGGCGGTTGCAGGCGTGCGCCACGACCTGTACCCCAGAACCATCGATGCCACGCGCGCGGCACGCATGCCCATAGCCGCACAAACCGATGCCTTGGATGCTTTAACACTTGTGGGCATCGCGTCAGATTGCAGCATCAGCCGCTTGGGCATTTCAGCCAAAGCCGATGGGGCTGCTTTTGTGGTGCTGGTCAGCGCACAAGCCTGTGACAAGCTGGGCCTTCACCCCACAGCAGCTTGGGTCAGCAACGCGTCTGTTGGCGGCACGCCTGACACGCCTTTGCTGGCAGCGCAGCACGCGGCCCTTGAAGCCTTGCAACGCGCAGGCACACCGTCATGTGAGGCCTTGTCTGCCGTCGAGCTGCACGACGCCTTTGCCGTTCAGGGACTCAGCTTTTGTCGCGCCCTCGGCCTAGACCCACAGCGCATCAACCCACGCGGTGGTGGCTTGGCCCGTGGTCACCCCATTGGGGCATCCGGTGCCATTGCGCTGGTGCAATTGCTGGCCAATTTGGCGCTGGATGCGCCAGCGGGTGGGCAAGGGTTGGTGGCAGTGGCAGGCGCTGGCGGCATTGGTGCAGCAGCCGTTGTAGAACGGCTCTAGCCTTTAGCCTACGGTCTTGAAATAGTCGTTGAGCGGGACCCGTGAAGTTCGGGTTTGGTTCACCGCTGCATCGGGGTCTGCATAGCCCATGGCCACGCCGCACACAATTTTGGACGTCTCGTCCAGCGACAAATGCCGACGAATCAGGCTGGGGTAAGAGGCCATGGCGCCAATCGCACAGGTAGACAAGCCCTTGGATTGGGCTGCCAACATCAGGCCATACAAGGCCATGCCCAAATCCATGTAACAACCGCTACCCAGGTCATGGGCAATGGTCAACACCAGTGCCACAGGTGCGTCAAAGAAGTTGAAATTGCGTTCAAACTGCGCATCCCGCCCGGCGCGGTCCTCACGCGCGATACCCAGGGCGTCATACAAAGCCTTGGCCGATGCAATTTGGCGACGCTTCAAGGTCATGGGCATGGGGCTAGGAAAGTAGCTGTAGTCTTCTGCCTCTTGCTGCTGGCTGCGATAGGCTTGCAGCAAATCGGCACTCAAGGCACGGCGTACTTCGCCTTGCACGGCAACGAAAGTACCTGGCTGCAAGTTGGCCCCGCTGGGTGCCAGGCGAGACAACGCCACCACCTCACGCAGCACATCATCAGCAACAGGTTTTGCAAGATAACCACGAACCGAATGACGCTCGGCCAACACGCATGCGAGAGGGGCGGTAGCAGTCACAGCGTCAGGGTTGAAATAGACATCCACATAGGCCTGCAAGTTTAACCACCCATATGTAAAAACCCCGCCACTCTTGCGAGTGACGGGGTTTGAGACTTTTCAAATCCTTCACTGGCTTGCGCCAGCGTAGGGATTAGAAGTCGTGTTGCATGCCCAGAGCCATGATCTTGACTTGTGCACCATTACCAACAGCAGCAGCAGAAGCGTAGTTGCCACCGCTCATGTTGTAGTTGATGTTGGCATCGTTCTTGATGGTGTGGTAAGCAGCATACACATGGGTACGCTTAGACAGGGCTTGACGGAAGCCGATGGTGTAAGCAGTTGCACCTGTGCCATCTTGCTCAGCGCCAGAAGCGTTCTTCAGGTTGTTGGCTTTGCCATACTGTGCAACCAACATGCGGTTAGCGCCCAGGTCGTGCTCAACGTTGAATGCGTAGCCAGAGTCTTTGCCTGAACCAGTGTTTGCAGTATCTGTGCTCAGCACTGCCGTTTGGGCACCACCGCCAGACAGTTTCAAAGTAGCTACGCCAGACAGGTCTGTACGCTTCTTGTTCCACACTTGAGCAGACACGATGCTGGAGCTAGCTGCACCTGCATACTTGTAGCCCAAACCAAGTTTGGTGGCTGAGCGATCAAAGCTGCTCACACCAGTAGCCGTAGCAGAATTGTGCGAAGTTTGGTAGTCAACCATACCAACGATTTGACCAGCGGTGTACATCAACTTACCACCAGCATATTGGCCGTTGGTGTTGGTGTTTGCAGCAGCGCCTTCGCCAGTGGTTGTACCCATGCGGCCTGCATACACTTGTGAACCAGCGAATGCACCCAAACCGCTGTTGAAGTTAACCATAACCATGTTTTCCAAGCGAACGCCGTACACGCCCACACCACCGTTTTGCAGGTTGGTAATGGAGTCAGAACCCATGTGACGTGAACCCACTTGGTTCAGAGCACCTTGGGTCCACCACACGTTTTGGCGACCCAAACGGATTTCAGCTGTGTTGTTGCCGTAGTACAAACGACCTTCGCGCGAGCACCACTCAGAAGTGTTGGCGTTGGCATTGTCAGCTTGACCAGTTGCCTTGGCGTTGTCAATGTTGATACCAGTTTCGCAGTACACACCAGCGCGTGAACCAGCGCCCAAGTCTTCTTGAGCAGCGAAAGTGATGCGTGACGATGTGTCAGCAACGCGAACACGGCTACGGTAGTCGTTGGTTGCGCCAATGGTCGAACCAGTAGCTTCGTAAGTAGACACGTCCATGCTGGCGCGGCCAGACAAAGTGACAAAAGATTGTGCGAAAGAAGCGGTGGCAGCCAATGCAGCCAATGCAACGAGGGTTTTTTTCATTTCAAGGTTCTCCAAGGTTTGAACAAGGTCTCCGGCTAACCGGGACAACCACCATTTCTGGAAGTTGGAGCTATTGAACCAGAGACCCAGGGGCCAAGCCATGACAAGCGTGAAAAATAGGGCTATTGCGTTGCATGAATGCAACATGGCTTAAGATTTTGTCCATGGATACCCTGATCTCAGCTCTCGACAGTGCCTTGCGCACCGTATTCGCCTCTCACCACGCAGCCCGCGTCAACCCCAGTGCTGTGTACCCACCCGCGTCGACACCCCCGATGTCAGAGGCCGAAAAACGGGAAGCGTCTGCGTTGATGCGGGTCAACCATGTGGGTGAGGTTTGCGCACAGGCGCTTTACACCGCCCAAGCCTTGGCCACACGCGACAGCGCATTGCGCCAACACTTACTGGCGGCCAGCGAAGAGGAAACTGACCACCTGGCCTGGACCGAAGAACGTTTGCGTGAATTGGGCGGGCGCACCAGCCTGTTGAACCCGTTGTGGTACGCCGGTGCCTTTGGCATTGGCTTTGTGGCGGGCAAGCTGGGGGGCGACCGCGTGAGTTTGGGTTTTGTGGTGGAAACCGAGCGTCAGGTGGAAGCGCACCTGCAAAGCCACCTAGACCAATTGCCAAGCCATGACCTGGCGTCACGTGCCATCGTGACGCAAATGAAAACCGACGAGGCACGTCATGCCAAAGAGGCCGAGGCAGCAGGTGCTTTGACGTTGCCCCCCCCCGTGCAAGGGTTGATGCGCGTGATGGCCAAGGTGATGACCACCGTGGCGCATCGGGTTTAACTCACAGCAAGGCTTGCGTTCGCTCAACTAAGCGTTGAGTGGCGTGCGTAGAGATGAGCACGCCCACAGCCAGCGCCACGCGATCAATCGAGATTTGCTCTTGTCCAAATTCGAGCAGGCGGACATCGACTTTTCTACCCTCTAATTGCCTCTGCAAATAAGCAGCAAATTGTGCACTTTCCCACAACGGGTTATCGAGCTTGGCAGGAACGATGATGTGCAAATCAATGTCTCCGCCTTTGGCTGCATCGTCCAAACGTGAGCCAAACAAACGCACGCAAGCACCATCGCCCCAGCGAGCTTGAGCAGCTTGGGTGATGGTTTGAATGGCTTCGGGTGTCAGGCGCATGCGATTGATCTTAGGTCGGGCCGCCAACACGAGCAAGACCGTCGCTCAAACCTCCACCACCTCAAAGCTGGTGGTGATTTCTGCGGTCTTGCCCAGCATGATGCTGGCCGAACAGTATTTGTCATGGCTCATGGCAATGGCACGCTCCACAGCCAATGCAGGTATGGCTTTGCCTGTCACCGTGAAATGCATGTTGATTTTGGTGAACACTTTGGGGTCGACCTCGGCGCGTTCGCTGGTGAGCTTGACGCTGCAACCACGCACATCATGGCGTCCGCGCTTCAAGATCAACACCACGTCATAAGCGGTGCAACCGCCCGTGCCAGCCAACACGGTTTCCATGGGGCGAGGCGCCAGGTTTTGGCCACCGTTTTCGGGCTTGGTTGCGTCCGGTGCGCCGTCCATGGCAATGACGTGACCACTGCCTGTTTCAGCGATAAACCCCATGCCTGAACGTGTGCCACTTTGGCCTGTCCAGCTGACGGTGCATTCCATGTTTTCTTCTCCTGATATGTCTGACAAATACGCACAAGTCTTCAAATTATGTATACACTTAAGACTTGTCTCCTCCACCCTCAAAAGTGGATTTATCCCCGAGTCGCAAGACTCGGGGTTTTTTTATGGGCGTCGTGTTTGTGCCGCCGCCAAACAAGCACCGAGCACCTGCTGGCGCATGTCATTGCGCCGACGCAGCTGTGATCTTTTGCTAGAGGCCACCTCACTCTCGGGACGGGGCAGCCACACCAGCGGCAGGCTCCAATGCATGTCCGACAGCCGTTGCTCAGCACCCAGTTCTTGCCACAGCGTGTCATAGCTCATACCCACCCGCTGAGACAAGCTGCGGTAGTCGGCATACGCGTGGCCCACATCGCTCACACCCAACAAGCCCTCTAGACCCCAACCTTGGGCTAGTCCTTGCAAGGCATTGAGCAAAATGCCGCTGGGCCGAGTGCGCTCCATCAATTGGGTGAAGTCTTTCACCAAATCTTTGCCCTCTTGCGAGCCCTGCACATTGCCCACCACCAACACCGCGCCTGAGCTTGTGCCACCCACCATGTGCTCGGGCAACACGCTGAACGCAGCACGCATGACCGCACTGCCGTCGAGTTCAAGGTGCAGCTCCAGCTCACCCTCACGCGCCAAGGCACGGCCAGGTCTGAGCACGATGCGCACCTGCCGGTCTTTCAAGGTCCATTCACACAACAACCAAGAATGCAACGCGTAAAGCGCCGAGGCTTGGGCTGATGAAAAGGTCTGCACCAGCCAATCAAAGTGTGCCATTTGGGCAGCTGCGCGCCCCTGCGCAGCCAAGCCGCTCCACAAATACGCACGGGTGCAGCGCACCACCAACAAGGGGTCGCGCTCAAGCACAGACGCCAAACCCAGCTGATGGAGGTGGTCGTGCACCGCAAAAATATGGCGACGGTGCCAGAAAAAACGCAGCCGAAACTTCAGCCACCGCTTGAACGTTTGCAAGCTGCCACCCGAGGCATCGTCGGTTCGTTGAAAAAGGGATTGGGGGGTAGGCAGCACAGAAGAATCACAAATTTGTATACCGGATGAGTGTAGTGGCTGACCGTCTCACAGGCCTCTGCCTTCATGCATAAGAGACAATCAGTCACATGTCTACCCGTCCCGCAAAAACCAACGCCCTGACCCCTGCCGACTACCTGAAAAAAATCTTGACGGCACGCGTCTACGACGTGGCCCAAGAGTCCGCGCTGGAAGTGGCCAAAAACCTGAGCCGTCGTCTGCACAACACCGTGTTGCTCAAACGCGAAGACCAACAACCGGTGTTCAGCTTCAAGCTGCGCGGCGCGTACAACAAGATGGCGCACCTCACACCCGCGCAATTGAAAAAAGGCGTCATTTGTGCCTCCGCAGGCAACCACGCCCAAGGCGTAGCGCTCGGTGCCAGCCGCCTAGGGGCCAAAGCGGTGATCGTGATGCCCGTGACGACACCTGCTTTGAAGATTGAAGCCGTCAAAGCACTCGGCGGTGAGGTGGTGTTGCATGGCGACAGCTACTCCGACGCACACCAACACGCGCTCACGTTGGAGCAGAAAAACGGCATGACCTTTGTGCATCCGTTTGACGACCCCGAGGTGATTGCAGGTCAAGGCACCATCGCCATGGAAATGCTGCGCCAGCACCAAGGCCCACTTGACGCGGTGTTTGTGGCCATTGGCGGCGGCGGCTTGATTTCCGGCGTGGCCAACTACATCAAGGCGGTACGCCCCGAGATCAAAGTCATCGGTGTGCAAATGGACGACTCCTCCGCCATGATGCAATCCGTCGCCAAAGGCAAACGCGTTGCACTCACCGATGTGGGCCTGTTCTCCGACGGCACCGCCGTCAAGCTGGTGGGCGAAGAAACCTTCCGCATCTCACGCAAATTGGTCGACAGCTACATCACCGTCGACACCGACGCGGTGTGCGCCGCCATCAAAGACGTGTTTGTGGACACCCGCAGCATCGTCGAACCCGCAGGGGCTTTGGCCGTGGCCGCCATCAAACAATACGTGGCCGAGCACAAAACCAAAGGCGAGACCTACGCCGCCATTTTGTGCGGCGCCAACATGAACTTCGACCGCCTGCGCTTTGTGGCCGAGCGCGCCGAGGTGGGCGAAGAACGCGAAGCTTTGTTTGCCGTCACCATTCCCGAGCAACCCGGCAGCCTGCGCCGCTTTTGCGAGCTGATTGGCCAGCTGCCCAGCTTTGGCGGCGGTAAAACACCACGCAATGTGACCGAGTTCAATTACCGACTCAGCGACGCCGACAAAGCCCATGTGTTTGTCGGCTTGACCACCGGCGTCAAAGGCGAGAGCAGCAAGATTGCAGCCCACTTCACCAAGCACGGTTTTGAAGCCATCGACCTCACGCACGACGAACTGGCCAAAGAACACCTCCGCCACATGGTGGGTGGCCACTCGGCGCTGGCCCACGAAGAGCGTTTGCTGCGTTTTGAGTTCCCTGAGCGTCCGGGTGCTTTGATGAAGTTCTTGCTCGCCATGCGCCCGGGCTGGAACATCAGCCTGTTCCACTACCGCAACCAAGGCGCCGACTACGGGCGCATCTTGATGGGTCTGCAAGTGCCCAAGGCCGACGACAAGGCATTTGCCACCTTCTTGTCAGCACTGGGCTATCCCTACGTGGAAGAAACGCGCAACCCGGCTTACCGTTTGTTTTTGCAGCGCTGAAACATGTGGTCACCACGGCGTGGTGACCACATTATTTTTTAGCAGGAAGTTCCAGCGTCAAAGTGGCGGGGCCTTGCGCACTGGCCCCCAAACTCACGCGCCGGCCTTGCGCCGACTGCAACACCAAATCGTCCACCACCACACGGCCCACGCGGTAAGGCCGTGCCGGCTTGCCGTCCACCGCAATCAACGCGGCACCTTGCGACGCCCCGCCCGACAGCACCCCCACCAGCTGAAAACGACTGGCCAAGGTCGGTGCAGCCACAGCCGCCGCAGGCAACGCACCCAAACTGCGCGCGGCAGCTTCCAATTCAGGCTCAGTGGGTGTGGGCTGGGCCAGTGGACTCAGCGCATCGGCATTGCCACTGGCCGACCAACGCAAGCCCCACGCTACGGCACTGAAAGCCACCAGCGCCCACACCACCAAAGAAGCAGTGCGCACCAAGAGGAATGGGTAACGTGGCAAAAACATACGCGGATTATGATTCAGGGCATGACACACCTCCCAACACCCAAGCGCCAGCGCGGCTTCACCCTGATTGAGTTGATGGTGGTGCTGGCCATCCTAGGGGTGCTCGCAGCGTTGATCGTGCCCAATGTGCTCGACCGCGCCGACGACGCACGCGGCACTGCCGCCCGCACCGATGTGAACAACCTCATGCAAGCGCTCAAGCTCTACCGCTTGGACAACCAGCGTTACCCCGCTGCCGAACAAGGCTTGCAAGCCCTGGTGGTCAAACCCAGCAGCGGCCCCGCACCGCTGAACTGGAAACCCTACATCGACAAACTGCCCAACGACCCCTGGGGCCGCCCTTACCAGTACATGAACCCAGGCGTCAAAGGTGAAGTCGATGTGTTGTCCCTGGGCGCTGACGGTCAGCCCGGTGGCGAAGGCAAAAACGCCGACATCGGCAGCTGGCAATAAGCCCCCGCGCATGCAGCGCCAACGTGGCCTGACCCTGTTGGAGCTGTTGGTGGTGCTGGCCATCATGGGCTTTGCCATGGCGGGCGTGGCCTTGAGTTTGCGCGATAGCAACCAAACCCAGCTCGACCGCGAGGCACAACGCCTGATCGCCTACCTCGAAGCTGCCCGTGCCCAATCGCGCACCAGCGGCATCCCTCTGGTTTGGCGCAGTACCGCGCAAGGCTTTGTCATCCAAGCCCCCACAGCCCCGCGTCAAACACCCAACGAACAAGCTTGGCTCACGCCTGGCACCACCGCACAAGCGCCCGCTGTTGTGCTGGGGCCCGAGCCCATCGTGGCGCCTGCCAGCATCACGCTGGTCGCGCCCGTTGCAACTGGCAACAACATCGCCACGCGGCGCATTGCCACCGATGGACTGCGGCCTTTTCAGGTGGTGCAGCCATGACGCAGCACCGCGCCCGCACACACACCCCGCACGCAGGGAAGGGCTTCACCCTGATCGAAGTCTTGGTGGCCTTGGCCATCGTGGCCTTGGCCTTGATGACGGGCATGAAAGTCAGCGGGGCTTTGATCTTCAACGCCCAGCGTCAAAGCGACGTGTTGCTGGCCCAAATTTGCGCTGACAACGCCCTGCACCAACTGCGCCTGTCGCAACAATTGCCCGGCGTGGGCGACACCCGCGTGCCCTGCGTGCAGGCCGAGCGCAACTTCGCAGTGGCACTCACCATTCGCAGCACACCCAACCCCTCGTTTCGCCGCGTCGAAGCCCAGGTGTTTGACGCCCAAAACCCCATCTTGCGCGTAGCCACCGTGCTCGGGCGTTATTGACCGAGCCAGCATGAAAACACAGCGCGGCTTCACCCTGATCGAACTGCTGATCGCCATCACCCTGATGGCGGTGCTGGCGGGCTTGAGCTGGCGTGGCATTGACGGCCTGCTGCGCACACGCGAGGTCACCCAACAACGCGTGGACCAAACCGCCGTGCTGCAAACCGTGCTGGCCCAGTGGCAGGCCGACCTCGACGCCATGCAGCCCGTGCCTGGCCTCAGTGACGCTGGGGTGCTGTGGGACGGCCAAGTGCTGCGCATCACCCGGCGCAGCAGTGCGTGGTCCAACGACGGCAGCGACCCTGGTATGTGGGTGGTGGCCTGGAGCCGCAGAGGCACGCCACAGGCCGGCACCGGCCAATGGGTACGGTGGCAATCCCCGGCTATCACCGAGCGAAGCACGCTGGCACAAGCCTGGCAACAAGCCGCGCGCTGGGCGCAAAACCCCAGCACCGACGACCAAACCCGCGAGACCGTGCTGCTGCCACTTGATCAGTGGCAACTCAGCTACTTTCGGGGCAACGCCTGGACCAACCCACTCTCCAGCGCGGCCAGCAGCGACACCACCACACCCACCCCGGGCAACAGCGCCAACAACACGCCCGACGCCATCCGCCTGCTCATCGACTTGCCAGCCAGCGCCGGCATGCGCGGCCGCCTGAGCCTCGACTGGGTGCGCCCCAACTTCAGCAACACCAAGTCATGAAGCACCTGCCCAGCACCCACCGCCCACAGCGTGGTGCCGCCTTGCTGGCGGCCATGCTTACCGTGGCCTTGGTGGCCACCTTGGCAGCGGGTGCCTTGTGGCAACAATGGCGCACCATCGAGGTAGAAAGCGCTGAACGACAACATGCCCAAGCCCGCTGGCTGCTGGCGGGCGCGCTCGACTGGGCGCGCGTCATCCTGCGCGAAGACGCGCGGGCCGACAAGGCCAGCACCCCCACCGACCATCTGGCAGAACCCTGGGCCGTGCCGCTGCAAGAAGCGCGCTTGTCGAGCTTTTTGTCGGCTCTGCCCGACGGCACCAGCAACAGCGACGACGACACCCTGGCCGACCAAGTCTTTTTGTCGGGCCAGATCAACGACTTGCAAGCCCGACTCAACATCACCAACCTGTTCGACGGTGAGCGCGTTGACCCCCAAGCCCTGGCAGTCTTTGCGCGTCTGTTCGAGGTGCTGAACCTGCCGCCCGAACAGCTCAGCGTGCTGGCTCAAGGGCTGGCCAACGCACAACGCAAAGTCAACAGCGCATCGTCCCCATTGATGCCGCAACACATCGAGCAGCTCACCTGGCTCGGCCTCACACCCAGCACCTTGCGCCAGCTCTCGCCGCACATCACCTTGTTGCCGGTGCGCACGCCCATCAACGTCAACACCGCCAGTGCCGAAGTGCTGTTCGCCAGCGTGAAGGGCCTGGGGCTGGCCGATGCCCAACGCTTGGTGCAGCAACGCAGCCGCAGCCACTGGGCCAGCTTGGCCGATTTTCAAAAAGCAGCCGGGGCCCAAAGCTCGGGCGTGAGCGAAGCCACGCACAGCGTCAACACACGCTTTTTTGAAGTTTTTGGACGGCTGCGCATGGCCCACACCCTGATGCAGGAACACACGCTGCTAGAGCGCGATCAAACTGAGGTGAAAGTGCTCTGGCGCGAGGCCGGTCAGTGGGCTAGCGCACAGACCCCGTCTCTACAATGACTGTTCCCATGCTGATCATCGCCCTTCCCCACAGCCACAGCACCGCGCCCCCCGATTACGCCTACGCAGAATCAGACGGCCAAAGCGTGTTGCGCAGCGCCAGCAGCGCCGCTGCTGCATTGCCCTTGCATGCGGGCGAGGTGGTGGGCGTGGTGCCACACAGCCGCCTGTCGTGGTTCAGCGTGCCCTTGCCACCGGGCAGTCAAGGCAACCGCCTGGACGCGGTGTTGGCGGGCCTGCTGGAAGACCGCTTGCTCGACGACCCGCAACAACTGCACCTGGTGCTGCCCGCCGAGGCCCGCGCACAGGCCCGAAGCGGCGGCGACACTTGGGTGGCCGTTTGCGACAAACAGTGGTTTCGCGACAGCCTGGCCCCCTTGCAAGCCGCAGGCTTGACGGTGCAGCGCCTGGTGCCCGAACTCAGCCCCAGCGAAACGCCCCTGCTCCATGTGTTGGGCACCCCCGACCATGCCAGCTGTGTACTCACCCACGCGCAAGGCGTCACCCTGCTCCCCCCCAACACCGCGCAATGGCCGGCGTTTGCCGCGCTGCGCGACCCGGCACTGCACATCCACGCTGAGCCCGCCATGGTGGCGCGCGCGCAGCAACTGCTGCCACAACCCCCCGTGCTGCAAAGCGCGCCGCAGCGCTGGCTGGCCGCTGCCAGCCAAACCCGCTGGGACTTGGCCCAGGGCGAATGGACCCAAGGTGGGCGACAGCGCCTGCAACGCTGGCTGCAAAGCAGTTGGCAAAGCGTGCGCCATGCCCCCGCGTGGCACCCGGTGCGCGTTGGCGTGGTCAGCCTGCTGGTGGTGCAATGGGTGGGGCTCAACGCCCTGGCTTGGCGTGAACAACACGCCATGGAGCAGCAACAACGGACTCTGCCCAATATCTTGAAAACCACCTTCCCCCACGTCACGCTGGTGGTAGACGCCCCGCTGCAAATGCAACGCGAGGTCGACGCCTTGAAGCAACAAACGGGGGCCGCCTCCAGCACCGACTTTGAGCCCTTGCTGGCAGCGCTGGCGCTTGTGCTGCCGAGCGGACAGACCCCCACGCAACTGCACTTTGACGACCACGTGTTACGCATCCAAGGCATGAGCTTGACGGACGAAGAGAGCCGTTTGGCCAACAACACCTTGCATGCACAAGGCCTGCGCTTGCGCCAAGAAGGCAACGACAACTGGTTGCTGCAAGCGGAGGGCACGCCATGAAGACCGCGTTGCGCGCCACCGTGTCTGCCCGCTGGCAAGCCCTGTCTGGCAGCGAACAGCGCAGTCTGACCTGGCTGGGCTGGGTGCTGCTGGTGGCCTTGGTCTACAGCTTGTCCGTGGCCCCGGCTTGGCGCACCTTGCGCCACAGTGACGCGCAACGTGCGCAACTCACACAGCAAGTCGCCCACATGCAAGCCTTGCAAGCCCACACCCAGGCTTTGCAACAGCGAACGCCGCTGCCTCGCGACGAAGCGCTGCGCACGCTGCAAAGCCTCAGCAGCCCTCACGGGCCGGCCATGCAATTGAATGTGCAAGGCGACCGTGTGACCGTGCAACTCAAAGCCTTACCCGCCAGCGCCTTGGCCACTTGGCTCAGCCAAATACGCGCCCAGGCGCAAACCTTGCCGATCGAAGCGCACCTGACGCAAACCAACGCGGCCAGCGCCAACAGCCCCATCAGCTGGAACGGCAGCCTGGTGCTGCGATTGCCCAGCCGCAGCCCCAACGCTGACACCAGCACCTTGAGGTAGCCCGGTGCCGCCAAGCAGCTCGCCCTCTTTTGCCCAGCGCACAGCGCCCAAGCCCTCAAGCACCGCCCACAGCCGCCGCTGGGCCAGTTGGGGCGCAGCACTGGGCGTGCTGGTAGGCTTGGTCACACAAGCACCGGCACAGTGGGTGGCTGATGGCGTGGCGCAACTCAGCCAACAACGCGTCTTGCTCAAGCACGCGCAAGGCACGGTGTGGCAAGGGTCAGCCCAGTGGGTCCTCAGCACAGGTCTGCGCAACGGCGCGCCAGATGCCGCCACCGACAGGGCCTTGCCCACCCCGCTGCACTGGCAGTTGCAACCACAGTTCAGCCGCAGCACAGGGGTGGCGCTGGGGCTTCGCTTGTCCACTGCCTGCTGCACGCCACAGCCTTTGACGCTGTCGCTCTCGCCCTTGTGGGGCGGCCTGCGGGTGGCCATCGACGACCAACCCTCCCCCTCCCAATGGCCGGCCCACTGGTTGGTGGGCCTGGGCGCACCGTGGAACACCATTGAGCCAGAAGGCCAAATGCTGCTGCGCACCCAAGGCTTGTCATGGCAAGTGCAGGCAGGTCAGGCACAACTCCAGGGGCTGGCCGAGTTGCAGCTGCTGCAATTGAGCACCCGTTTGTCCACCCTGCGCCCACTGGGCAGCTACCGGGTGCAAGTGCGCGGCGGTGACACAATGGCCATGACCCTCGACACCCTGGAAGGCAGCTTGCAACTTCAAGGCAGCGGCCAATGGCTGAACCAACGCTTGCGCTTTCAAGGTGAGGCATCGGCCGCACCAGAGTTCGAAGCCGCACTCTCTAATTTGCTGAACATCCTGGGCCAGCGCCGGGGTGCCAAATCCATCATGGAACTGAGTTAAGACCTATGCCCAAGCCACACACACACACGCCCCACTCCAGCGCCTTGCCTTGGGCTCTCAGCTTGGCCTTGGCGTTGCTGCCCGCGCTCAGCGGCGGGTCATTGGCGTACGCTGCTGGTCCCGCTAAAAAATCTGCCGCGCCAGAGCCCATCACCCTGAACTTTGTCAACGCCGACATCGAGAGCGTGGCCCGCACCCTGGCCACCTTGTCCAACAAAAACTTGGTGGTCGACCCGCGTGTCAAAGGCACGCTCAACCTGAGCACCGAACTACCCGTGTCTCCCGCCGAGGCCTGGGCCCAGTTCTTGGCCGCTTTGCGTTTGCAAGGCTTTGCCGTGGTGGAAACCCAAGGCTTGTTCAAGGTGGTGCCCGAAGCCGATGCCAAGCTGCAAGGCGGCAGCGTGCAACAGGTGGACCAGTCCAAGGCCAGCCCCGGCGCGTCGGGTGGGCAGGTGGTGACACAAATTTTCAAGCTCAACTTTGAGCAAGCCAACAACCTGGTGCCGGTGCTGCGCCCACTCATCAGCCCCAACAACACACTCAATGTGAACCCCGGCAACAACTCGCTGGTCATCACCGACTACGCCGACAACTTGCAGCGCATGGCGCGCATCATTGCGGCCCTGGATGTGCCCAACGCCAGCGACGTGGAAGTGATTGCCCTCAAACACGCCATCGCGGTCGACTTGGCGCCTTTGGTCACACGCCTGATCGAACCCAGCAGCAACACCTCAGCAGTCATCACGCCCACACCCGGTCAAACCGGCAGTGACTACAAAACCACCCTCATGGCCGAGCCGCGCAGCAACGCCTTGATCGTGCGCGCCGCCAACCCCGCACGCCTGGCGCTGGTGCGCGCCTTGATTGAAAAACTCGACCAACCCGGCAGCAGCAACCCCAGCGGCAACATCCACGTGGTGTATTTGAAAAACGCCGACGCCACCAAGCTCGCCGCCACCTTGCGCGCTGCCGTCAGCGGTGGCACAGGCAGCAGTGCTAGCCCATCGCTGAGCACGGGCAACAGCAGTGCCATGGCATCGCAACCCCCGGGCATGAACAGCGGTACGGGCGGCAGCAGTGCAGGCAGCAGCATGGGCAGCACGTTGGGGAGCAGCAGCTCAAACGCCAGCACCACCGGCGGCCAAATTCAGGCCGACACGGCCACCAACTCGCTCATCATCACCGCGCCTGAACCGCAATACCGCCAACTGCGCGCCGTGATTGACATGCTCGACCAACGCCGCGCCCAGGTGATGGTGGAGAGCTTGATTGCCGAGGTCAACGCCAGCAAGGCCCAACAAATTGGCATCCAGTGGCTCACTGCCGTGGGGTCGTCCGGCGTGGCAGGCACCAGCTTTGGCACCACCGGCAACATCGTCGCCTTGTCGCAAGGGGGCACCACAGCCAGCACAGCCAGCATCTCCAGCGGCTTGAATATTGGCACGGTGCGCAACATCAATGGCACCAATGTGCTCAGCAGCCTGGCCAACTTTTTGCAGACCAACACCGACGCCAACATTCTGTCCACGCCCAACTTGCTTACGCTCGACAACGAAGAAGCCAAGATCGTGGTGGGCCAAAACGTGCCGTTTCTCACCGGCCAGTACACCAGCAACAACACGGCCACGGGTTCGGTCAATCCGTTCCAAACCATCGAGCGCAAAGACGTGGGCCTGACGCTCAAGGTCAAGCCTCAAATCAGCGAGACGGGCACCGTCAAGCTCACCATCTTCCAAGAGGTGTCGAGCATCGGCACCTCCACCACCTCGGGCTACATCACCAACAAACGCTCCATCGAGTCGAACGTGTTGGTGGAGGACGGCTCCATCGTGGTGTTGGGTGGTTTGCTGTCTGACGAATACTCAGGCAACAAAAGCCAAGTGCCGGGCCTGGGTGACATTCCGGGCTTGGGCTGGTTGTTCAGAAGCGATTCGCGCAGCCGTACCAAGTCCAACCTGATGGTGTTCTTGCGGCCCGTGGTGGTGCGTGACGCCAACGCCACCGAAGCCTTGAGCAACAACCGTTACCAACAAATGCTGGGCTTGCAACAAAACGCCCAACCGCCTCAAAACGGCCTGCTTGATACCGGCGGCGCGGCGATCATGCCAGCCCTGCCCGGCTCGGTGCCCGCAGCCACGCCCAACAAATAAGCCATGCGTCGCCCGCTGCCCTACGCCTTTGCCCGCACCCACCAGCTGCTGCTGGAGGACGATGGTCACACCCTCACCCTGTGGCACAGCGATGCGCCAGACCCCGGAGCCTGGAGCGAGGTGCTGCGCCGCCACGCCGTACAAGCGTTTGAGTACACCGACAAAGCCACCCTGGCCAAGCGCCTGAGCGAGGCCTATGCCCAAGCCGACAGCAACGCCGCTGCCGTGGTGAGCGAAGTGGAAAGCGACACCGACCTCAGCCGCATGATGCAAGAGCTGCCTGCCGTGGAAGACCTGCTCGAAGCTGCCGACGACGCACCCATCATCCGCATGCTCAATGCGCTGCTCACACAGGCTGCGCGCGACGGTGCCAGTGACATCCACATCGAACCCTACGAGCGCCACAGCAGCGTGCGCTTTCGGGTGGACGGCACGCTGCGCGAAGTGGTGCAACCCAACCGCGCCTTGCATGCCGCGCTCATCTCGCGCCTGAAGATCATGGCCGAGCTCGACATTGCCGAAAAGCGTTTACCACAAGACGGCCGCATCTCGCTGCGCTTGGGGCAGCGCGCCATCGATGTGCGCGTGTCCACCCTGCCCAGTGCGCACGGCGAGCGCGCGGTGTTGCGCTTGCTGGACAAATCAGAAAGTCGTCTCACATTACAAGCCGTGGGCATGGAGGGCGAGACTCTGCGTCGCTTTGAAGCCCTGGTGCAACAGCCCCACGGCATCATCTTGGTCACGGGCCCCACGGGCTCGGGCAAAACCACCACGCTGTACGCCGCGCTGCAAGGGCTGGACGCCACACGCAACAACATCATGACGGTGGAAGACCCCATCGAATACGAACTCGCGGGGGTGGGTCAAACCCAGGTCAACCCCAAAATCGATTTGGACTTTGCCAAGGCCCTGCGCGCCATCTTGCGGCAAGACCCCGACATCATCATGATCGGTGAAATCCGCGACTACGAGACCGCGCAAATCGCCATCCAAGCCTCGCTCACCGGTCACCTGGTGCTGGCCACCTTGCACACCAACGACGCGGCCAGCGCTGTGACCCGTTTGACCGACATGGGCGTGGAGCCTTTTTTGCTCAGCTCGTCG
The DNA here is from genome assembly GCF_003063395.1 of Limnohabitans sp. JirII-29. NCBI lineage: Bacteria > Pseudomonadati > Pseudomonadota > Betaproteobacteria > Burkholderiales > Comamonadaceae > Limnohabitans > Limnohabitans sp. JirII-29. Next base: position 234,331 of record NZ_NESB01000002.1, on the reverse strand, counting down.
CTGCTGGGCGTGCTGGCCCAGCGCTTGGTGCGCAAGCGCTGCACCCATTGCGCAGGTCAAGGGTGCGAAGTCTGCGGCCACAGCGGTTACCAGGGGCGCACCGGCATCTTTGAGCTGCTCACCACCAACGACGACATCCGTGCCCTGATTCACCAACAAAGCAGCGAAGCGCAATTGCGCGAAGCCGCCTTGCGTGCCGGCATGACCCTGATGCGCGACGACGGCGAACGCCTGGTGCGCGCAGGCATCACCAGCGCCGAAGAACTGGTGCGCGTGACGCGGGACTGAAGCCGCCCCCACACACGCCATGCCCGCCTACACCTACGAAGCCCTCGACGCCCAAGGCCAAACCCGCCGGGGCGTGCTAGAGGCCGACACGGCCCGTGCCGCGCGCAGCCAACTGCGCGCGCAAAGCCTGGTGCCACTCAAGGTGGATGCCATGCAGCAGCCCAGCCAGGGGCTCAACACCGTCATTTGGCAATCGCGGGTCTTTGGCGGCTCGGCCCTGGCCACTTGGACGCGCCAGCTGGCCGGGCTGGTGGGCGCGGGCTTGCCATTGGAGCGTGCACTCAGCGCCCTGGCCGAAGAAGCCGAAACACCGCGCCAGCGCGATGTGGTGTCGGCCCTGCGCGCCGAGGTCAACGCCGGTTCGCCCTATGCCAAAGCCTTGGCGCAGCACCCGCGTGAGTTTTCGGCCATCTACATCGCGGTCATTGGTGCAGGCGAGCAAAGTGGCCATTTGGGTCTGGTGCTTGAACGACTGGCCGACGACTTGCAAGAGCAGCAAGCCCTGCGCAGCAAGCTACTGGCCGCAGGCTTGTACCCGGCCATCGTGAGCTTGGTGGCCTTGGTGATTGTGTTGTTCTTGCTGGCTTATGTGGTGCCCCAAGTGGCCCAGGTGTTCAGCAACAACCAACGCAGTTTGCCGTTTTTAACCAACGCCATGCTGGCCTTGAGCGAGGCGGTGCAAAACTTTTGGCTCTACGGTGTGGTGTTCATCGTTGCGGCTGGCTTGGTGGCACGGCAGGCTCTGAAACAACCAGGTTTGCGTCTGCGCTTTGATGCAGCCTGGCTGACACTGCCCTTGGTGGGCCGTCTGGCACGCGGCTACAACGCGGCGCGCTTTGCCAGCACCTTGGCCATGCTGGCCGCAGCAGGCGTGCCAATTTTGAAAGCCCTGCAGGCCGCGGCTGACACCTTGTCCAACGCCGCCTTGCGCCACGACGCACAAGACGCGCTGGTGCTGGTGCGCGAAGGTGCGCCACTGGCCACGGCTTTGGCGCAGCACCCGCGCTTTCCGCGCTTGCTGGTCATGTTCTCGCGCTTGGGCGAACAAACCGGCACCTTGCCCGCCATGCTGCAAAGCGCGGCCAACCAACTCAGCGCCGAGGTGCAACGCCGCGCCTTGCAACTGGCCACGGTGCTCGAGCCCCTGCTGATTGTGCTGATGGGGGGCATGGTGATGCTGATCGTTTTGTCGGTGATGCTGCCGATCATTCAGCTCAACAACCTGATCAAATAATTGGGTTCTGACCCCAATTAACGATTCACGCAAGGGATGGAAAAAACATGAGCGTTTCTTTGGATGGCAAGTTGGTGGTGGCCATTTCGTCACGTGCCTTGTTCGACTTTGAAGAAGAAAACCTCATCTTCGAACAAGGCGACGACCGCGCCTACATGCAGCTGCAACTCGACCGCCTAGAAACCCCGGCCAAACCGGGCGTGGCGTTTTCACTGGTGCAAAAGCTGCTGGCCTTCAACGACGCCACGGCACAGCGCGTGGAGGTGGTGATCCTCTCGCGCAACGACCCGGTCAGTGGCATGCGTGTGTTTCGCTCGGCGCAGCACTATGGCTTGCCCATCCAGCGCGGCAGCTTCACGCGGGGCAAATCGCCCTGGCGCTACCTGCGCCCGCTCAACGCCAACTTGTTTTTGTCCACCCATTTGTCCGACGTGCGCTCGGCGCTCGATGCGGGTGTCCCCGCCGCGCAGGTGTACCCGCATTCGGCCCATGCCTCAGAGGCCAACCCCCACGAAGTGCGCATTGCCTTTGACGGCGACGCCGTGCTGTTCAGCGACGAGGCCGAGCGCGTGTACCAAGCCGAAGGCCTGAGCGCGTTTCAGCAACACGAAAAAGACAAAGCTGCCCAGCCCTTGTCGGCCGGCCCCTTCAAACCCCTATTGGCCGCGCTGCAAGTGTTGCAACAAGCGGGCACGCCGCACATGCGCATTCGCACCGCCTTGGTCACGGCACGCAGTGCGCCGGCCCACGAGCGCGCCATTCGCACGCTCATGAACTGGAACATCGAGGTGGATGAAGCCATGTTCTTGGGCGGGCTGGAAAAGGGCGAGTTCTTGCGCGAGTTCGAACCCGACTTTTTCTTCGATGACCAAACCGGCCACATCGAGTCAGCTGCCCGTCACGTGCCTGCGGGCCATGTGGCCAGTGGCGTGCGCAACCCTTCCGAGTAAATCCCGATGAACGCTGTTCGTGCCGTCTCTCTGGGCTTGGTGAGCCAATGGCAAAAAAACCGTTTGCAACTCAGCCGAGTCTGGGCCTTGTCGTCGCCTTATTTTTTACACGCCGAAGAACGATGGCATGCCCGTGGCCTATTGGCCGCGTGCGTGGCGCTGAACCTGGGCATGGTCTACATGATGGTTTTGCTCAACGACTGGAACCGCGTGTTCTACGACGCCTTGCAAAACCGAAACGCCGAGGTGTTCTGGCAGCAACTGCGCGTGTTTGCGCTGCTGGCCACTTGCTTCATTTTGGTGGCGGTGTACCGCTTTTATTTGACGCAATTGCTGGAGCTGCGTTGGCGCGCCTGGATGACGCGCGATTACCTAGAACGCTGGCTCTCCAACAACGCTTTCTACCAACTCGAATTGCAATCGCAGCACAGTGCCACCGGCACCCGCAGCGGCACCGACAACCCCGACCAACGGATTCAAGAAGATGTGCAGCAGTTCACCTCAGACACCGTGGGTCTGAGCCTGGGACTGCTGGACGCCACGGTCACCTTGCTGAGCTTTGTCGGCATCTTGTGGGGCTTGTCAGGTGGGTTCAGTTTTGAGCTGGGGGGTGAGGCCTTCAACATTCCGGGCTTCATGGTGTGGATGGCCCTGGCCTATGCCTTGGCTGGCAGCTTGATTGGGCACTGGATTGGCAAGTCCATGGCCTCGCTCAACTTTGCGCAACAACGCTACGAGGCCGACTTTCGTCACCACCTGATGCGCGTGCGCGAGTACGGCGAAGCCATCGCCCTTGACCGCGGTGCGGCGGTCGAGCGCGCCTCGCTGCAAGTGCGCTTTGGCCAGGTGCTCGACAACTTCATGCGCTTGCTGCGGGTGCAAAAGCGCTACACCTGGTTCAACTCGGGCTACGGCCAGGCGGCGGTGGTGTTCCCCATGCTGGTGGCATCGTCGCGCTACTTCAGTGGCGCCATTCAGCTGGGTGAGTTGATGCAAATTTCTTCCGCCTTTGGTCAGGTGCAAGAGTCGCTGAGTTGGTTCATCAGCAACTACAGCCGCTTGGCTTCTTGGCAGGCCACCACCTTGCGGTTGACCAGCTTCCAAGAGCAGATGTCGGCCATTGCGCTCACACCCACCCCCTGCGCCACTCCTCACGTTTTGGGTACGGCATTGAACGTGCTCGACTCCGCGCCTCTGACGGTGTGCCTGCCCAATGGCGAGGTGCTGCTGGCCAACACCGCCTTGCACGTCAGCGCAGGCGACAGCGTGTTGATTCGTGGGCCATCGGGTTGCGGCAAGTCCACGCTGATGCGTGTGCTCGCGGGCATCTGGCCCTATGCCAGCATCGCCTCGGAACAAGACTTCATCACCTCACCCGAGGCTTTGGTTGCACTGCCCGCAGGCAGCATGTTCATGCCGCAGCGCCCTTACTTTCCCGAAGGAAGTTTGCGCCAGGCCCTGGCCTACCCCGATGCAGCGGACCACTACAGCGACGACGCGCTGCGCCAGGCCTTGAGCGATGCCTTGCTGCCGCACCTGATGACGCAGCTCGACACCGAGAGCCGTTGGACGCAACAGCTCTCCGGCGGCGAGCAACAACGTTTGGCAATGGCGCGCGTGCTGCTCAAGCGCCCACGCTGGGTCTTTGCCGACGAGGCCACCAGTGCGCTGGACGAAGCGGGTGAGAAAGTTTTGTACGAGCAACTGCTGGCTCTGGTGCGCGCGCAAGGTGGCGCTTTGGTGTCCATCGCCCACCGCCCCGGTGTGGCGGTGTTTCATCAAACGCAATGGGTGTTCACGCCAGCGCCTGAGGGCAGCGCACAGAAGTTTGTGCTTGAGGTGGTGTAAGCACAGGGCTCAGGGCACAGGGCTCAGGCCCTGCTCAGCTCACGCCTGCCAGCGTGCCCGGTCTTTCATAGTTCTTGTGCCAACCATGCAGGTATGTCGCGGCTCATGTGCAAGACACGCCAAACGTCAATGGCATCCGCCGACTCTATGTAGAACACCAGATAGGGGTAGCGATTCAGTGACCATGAACGCAGACCCGGCAAGTCCAAGCGGTGGGCATATTGAGGCGAACCCGTCGCCGGATGCCTAGAAATATGCGTATAGGCAAGCTCTAGGGCCTTGATGAAACCCAAAGCAGCTGCGTCTGCCTGCTCTTTTAGGTAATGGTCGATCGCATGCTCAACGTCTTCGTTCGCCTTTGCACGTGGAACGACTGGTTTGAACTTCACTTGAGGTGTGTCGTTCGTTTAACTCGCTGATGCAGACGCTCGAAATAAGCGGCATCAGCAGGCGCTGCAGATTCGGAATGTGCGCCCACCAGCAACATAGATCGCAATTGCTGGCGGTCTTGGTCTTTACGTATCAAGTCTCGAACATATTCACCGCCGCTGCCATAGCCTCGCTGACCGACTTGGTCATCGACAAAAGATTTCAAAGTGTCTGGCAGTGAAATATTCATGGTACTCATGCGCATATCTTAAACACACAGAAAGGCAGCAGCGCCGAAGTTTGTGCTTCAGGTGGTGTAGACCCAGGGCGAATGCTCTGCCCAGCTCACGCCATGCCATGCCACGCCATACCAGCACGGCCCTATTGTCTTGCGAATTGCTATCACCGGCGATATCATTGCAACCATGGACACGGCAACCAAGTTACTCAATGCAATGCGCCAAAACCCGAATGACTGGGTCATGGCAAGACTGCTCACCGTTCCAGCCCACCGGCCCATCAAGGCCATCTACATCAAGCGCTTCGTTGCGTTGATCGATCAAATTCAGGAGTAAGTCATGACCGTTAAGCGCATAGCAAAAGCGAAACCTGCATTTCCCTTCGACGCCTACAGCCATGTTGTCAGCCCCATTGATGCGGCTGAGGGGGGCGGTTTCATGTTCACCATGCCCGACATTCCTGGCGTCATGGGCGATGGAGCAACTGCGCTCGAAGCGATTGCCGATGGCCGAGAAGCATTTATTGCCACGGTCAGCGCCATGGTGGATATGGGACAACAAATCCCTTCCCCTGCATTCAATGCGAATGATTTCACCCCTGCCTCCGCATCGGGGAAAGTCTTGGCTCGGCTTCCACGCTCCATGCACATGCAACTGACCGCAAGAGCAAAAACTGAAGGCGTGTCGCTCAACGCGTTGGTTCTGGCTTTGATCGCCGAAGGTTTAGGACGACGCAACCCAGCTTAACCCTGCCAACGCACCCACCCCTTGGCGCGCAAATCGCAAGCAGGGCAGGTGCCACAGCCATAGCCCCAGTCGTGGCGGTGGGTGCGGTCGCCCAGGTAGCAGGTGTGGGTCTGCTCCACGATGAGTTGCACCAAGGCATCGCCCCCTCCCGTTTGCGCACGCTCACCCAAGTCATGTGCGAGTTGCCAGGTCTGCGCCTTGTCGATCCACATCAGCGGGGTCTCGATCAACAAGCGACGGTCCATGCCGAGTGACAAGGCAATTTGCATGGCCTTCATGGTGTCGTCACGGCAGTCGGGGTAGCCCGAAAAATCGGTTTCACACACACCGGTGACGATCACGTCCAGATCGCGTCGATAGGCCAGCGCTGCCGCCAAGGTCAAGAACAGCAAATTGCGGCCCGGCACAAAGGTGTTGGGCAGGCCCGACGCCTCCATCTTGAACACCATGTCGCGCGTCAGCGAGGTTTCGCTCACCTGACCCAGCACCGCCAAGTCCAGCAAATGGTCTTCACCCAATTTGTGCGCCCATTGGGGGAAGGTGGTCTTGATGTGTTGCAACACATTCAGCCGTGCTTCCAACTCCACGTGGTGGCGTTGCCGGTAATCAAACGCCAAGGTCTCCACCCGTTCGTACTGCGACAGCGCGTGCGCCAAGCAGGTGGTGGAGTCTTGCCCGCCCGAGAACAAAACCAGGGCGTTGCGGTGAATGGGGCGATGTGGCGTGAAAGTCATGGTGCAGTGCTCGTGGGTGGCTTCTTGGGTTGCCATTTGAAAAACATGGGGTACTGGCGTTGCACCAAAGGGCTTTCAAAACCCCACGACAGGCAGCGCCCCAAATGCGGAGGTGGCACATCCGGCTGGGTTTGTCCAAAGTTGGAGGTGATGGTTTGAAACGCAGCAGTGGCCATGTTGAACAACAGTTCACGCAAGTGGGTGCAGCCCTTGGCGTTACCCAAACGCTCGTCAATCGCACGTCGCCAACCCGCGCCCATGGTGCAACCGACCATTTGCTGCATGGGCTCTTGGGCTGGCGGGCATTCGCCGTGTGGCACGCTGTCCATGGCCACGGCAATCTCTTGAATGACCAACTGCGCATTCACCGTGACGCGGATGCGCATGTCATGGATCGGCTCATCGGCTTGCCAAGTGCCCTCACCCTGAATGTGAAACGCTTGCGGCTTGGTATCGCACAGATGGCCCTCGATGTCCCACAGGCCATCGTCACGGCGAAAGCCTTGGTAACTCACTTGGCGGGTGTGTGCCAGAGTTCGAGGTTGAGAAGCAGGTAATGGCACGGAAGCACTTTCAAAGTCAATGGCTGTCGGGGGTGTGACGGGTCAAGCGGTCGACATAGGCAATCGCCAAAGCGCTCAACAAGAAGGTGATGTGGATCACGGTTTGCCACAGCAACACTTTTTCGTCGTAGTTGGCGGCGTTGATGAAGGTCTTGAGCAAGTGGATGGACGAGATGCCAATGATGGCCGTGCCCAACTTCACTTTCAGTACCGACGCGTTCACGTGGCTCAGCCACTCGGGTTCATCAGGGTGGTCTTCGAGGTACATGCGCGAGACAAAGGTGTCGTAGCCGCCCACGATGACCATCACCAACAGGTTGGAGATCATCACCACATCGATCAAGCCCAGCACCACCAACATGATGATCGACTCGTTCAAATGGGTGATGGCGATGTCGGACTTGTAGCCAATCGCGTTGACCAGTGCGGTGATGGCCGTCTGGCTGCCAAACGAAGCCTCCACCAAGTGCACCAACTCCACCCAGAAGTGAAACACGAACACAGCTTGCGCCGCAATCAGCCCCAGATAGAGCGGCAGCTGAATCCAACGGCTGGCAAAGATCAAGCGTGGCAGTTGTTTCATGGGGAGGCTTTCGCAACAGGGGTAGGCTGAAATTTTGCCTGAGGGCACTAAACTCCTCGGCATGCTGATTCAAATTTTCTCACTCTTGCTGCAAGTCGCCGTGGGCTTGGTGGCGGGCACTTGCTTGTTGCGCATGTACATGCACCTCATGCGCATCAACCTGTCAGCGCGTGCAGGTAACCCACTGGCACCGTTTGTGTTTGCCATGACCAACTGGTTGGTGCTGCCCTTGCGCCGCTCTGTGCCTGCCATCGGTCGCTTGGACACCGCCAGCTTGCTGGCAGCCTATGCCTTGGTGCTGGCGAAATTTGTGCTGCTGGGTTTGATGATGGGCCACATTCCCGACTGGGTGGACCTGCTGGTCATGTCGGCCTTGGAGTTGCTCAACCTGACCCTCTCCAGCCTGGTGTGGCTGGTGCTCGTCTACGCCATGCTGTCGTGGGTACGCGCTGGTTCAGATGTGGGCTATGCCCTGGGCCAATTGGTCGAGCCCATGTTGCAACCTTTGCGTCGCGTCATCCCACAAATCGGTGGCGTGGACTTGTCGCCCCTGGCGTTGCTGGTGCTGTTGCAAGTCCTTGAGATTGTGCTGCGCCATCTCGGCACCTAAGGCGTCACCGGCAATTCAACGTCGTTGATTTTTGTCATTAAAAAATCAATGAAGACGCGCACCTTGGCTGGCAATAAACGCGTCGCTGTCAAGACATAAACCGGCACCGAAGGCATGTCCCACTCTGGCAAGACACGTACCAACACATGGCTGTCACGGTCGGACTGAAACATTTTTTCGCCATTCATCATGATGCCCTCACCCGCCAAAGCCAAATTGCGCAGCATTCCAAAGTTGTTGGCCATCACACGACCGTGAACACGCACCGATTCGCTGTGACCATCTGTGGCACGCGTCAACACCCAAGGCGCGTCTCGCATGCGTAAACATTGGTGAGCCAACAAGTCTTGTGGCTGTTCAGGCGTGCCGTGCTGCGCCAAATACCCAGGTGACGCATACAAACCCGTTTTCAAAGTGGCCATCTGTCTGGCAATCAAATGGTTGTCTTTGGGGGGGCCCATTCGGATGGCAAAGTCGACCCCGTCGGTCAGCAAATTCGACTGTCCTGGGTTGAGGTCTAACGCAAACTGAATGTCTGGGTACACCACACCAAACTCAGTCAACACCTTGCTGATGTACATCACGCTGAAATCCACCGGCATGGACGCCCGAATCAACCCACTGGGCTTGGCATGCAAACTGGCCAACTCCAGGTGGGCCAGCTCTGCCTCTTGCACGATGCGCTGGCAGTTGTCGAAGTAGGTTTTGCCAGCCTCCGTCAAATCCACGCGCCGCGTGGTGCGATGGAACAAGCGTAAACCCACCTCACGCTCCAACTCGGCGATGCGGCGTGACACGGTGGAGCTGGGCATGCCCAACACATCGCCCGCACGCCGAAAGCTGCTGCCCTTGGCCACCTCCACAAACACATGCATGTTTTTGAAAATTTCCACCGACTTTTATCCCATCAATGAATCAATAAAAATCATTTGACCATATTTATCCCATAAAAGTTACAAAAGACAATTCACTGACGTGAATTTACAAGGACTTTTCATGACGAATACAGCCACACATCCTGTTGCCGGACTTGCCGCCAAAGTTGGCGCCATGCTCTTTCTGCTTTGGTCCATCTTGCACATCTGGGTGGGCTACGAGGGCATCCACCAATACCTGACCCAAGGCACCTCGGGCCTGTGGAACTTGGTGATTGGCGGCAGCCAAGTGCCACGCAGTGCCTTTCAACACACCCAAGACGCGACCACCGCCTTCGCGCAAGGCCAGTTGCTGTTGAACTTTTGCATCGACGTGGGGGGCTATGGTGTGCTGGGCTTGGTGGTGGCCTGGCTCATCTGGACACAAGCCTCATGGCTGGGCTACTTTTTAGGCTTGGCCATCATTGGCATTGCAGACATGACCTTTTTGCTGGCGATGGTGACCTCGGGCGTGATTGCCTTCAGCCTGGAAAGCATCAGCGGCCCCGTGATTTGGTTTTTAGCCATCTTGATCACGCCGTTTGGTTTGCCAATGCTCAAGCAGCGCTGAGGCAACACATCCATGCACCTCGCAGACATACGCAACACGGCCTTGATCTTGATCGATGAGCCAATCAACCACCCTGTGTGGCACGGCCAAACACCTTTGCAGACGCTCAAACACAACACCTGCGTTTTGCGTCGATTTGCAACCGGCACAGGCATGCCCATCGTCTGTATGCGTCGTCAAAACTCGACCAAGCCCACAGACCACCCCAACACCCATGTGGTTCCTACGTGGGAAGACCCGCTTTTCAAAGAGGCCTGCCTTGCCACCCAAAAACACCACTTCGTGATCGCGGGCGCAACCACTGACAGCCATATCGTGGGTCCGGCCACGCATGCGCTCGACCACGGCTTTGAGGTCCATGTCATGCAAGATGCTTGTGGCGCAGGCCACGCGATTGACGAAGCCTTGGCTTGGCAACGCTTGAATCGTTCAGGGGCTCAATTGAACTCCACACGCGCCATGGTGGCCGAGTTGGTAGACCACTGGGCCTCGCCTGTGGGTACTGTGGCCTATTCGGTGTTGATGTGAAGCTGCAACGCTTGAGCGGGCACGCTTGGGTCAACGGTCTTTGACAAACAAGTTCACCACCAGCTCGCGTAGCCAGACATTGCCTAAGTCTTCGTGAAGACCTGCGGTGCCAGTGCAAACGAATGGTGCTCACTGGCAAGCGCAAGGGGCAGCATCAAATAGGAAGAGCCAAGCACACGTACTCGCGGTCAAACAAGCGGCGTTACTGTGCGCATCAAGCGCGCAAGAGTTCGCGCCCAATGATGAGTTGTTGAATTTGGGTGGTGCCTTCGTACAAGCGCAGCAGGCGCACGTCGCGGTAGAAACGCTCCACCGGGTATTCGTTGATGTAGCCCGCGCCACCGTGCACTTGCACGCCCCGGTCGGCCACGCGACCCACCATCTCGGTACAAAACAATTTGGCGCACGACACGTGCATGGACACCTCGGGGTCAGACACCTGCGCGGGCTTGGCGTCAAAGCGCCGCGCCACGTCTTGCACCAAGGCCCAGCCCGCCAGCAACTCGGCTTGGCTATCGGCCAGCATGGCTTGGATGAGCTGAAACTCGCCAATGGCTTTGCCAAACTGCTTGCGGTCACGCGCATAGGCGGTGGCTTCTTCGAGGATGCGCTGCGCCATGCCACACGACACCGCCGAGATGTGCAAGCGCCCCCGATCGAGCACCTTCATGGCGGTTTTGAAGCCCTGGCCTGGCACACCCCCAATGATGTTGGCCGCTGGCACGCGCACGTTGTCCAACATCACGTCGCAGGTTTTGGTGCCGCGTTGGCCCATTTTTTTGTCGGTCTTGCCCAGCGTGATGCCCGGCAAATCGGCCGGCACGATGAAGGACGACACCCCACCTGCGCCCGGCCCACCCGTGCGTGCCATCAGCGTGAAAGCGCCTGCGCGTGGCGCGTTGGTGATGTAGCGCTTGGTGCCATTGAGCACGTAGTGGTCGCCGTCCAAGTCAGCGCGGGTTTTGAGCGATGCGGCGTCCGAGCCCGCATCGGGCTCGGTGAGTGCAAACGACATGATGAGCTCACCACTGGCCACACGCGGCAAGATGTCGCGCTTTTGTTCGGGCGTGCCATCCATCAAGATGCCTTGCGAACCAATGCCCACGTTGGTGCCAAACACCGAGCGAAAGGCCAAGGCGGTGCGCCCGATCTCGTAGGCCACTTGCACCTCTTGGCTCATGGACAAGCCAATGCCGCCAAACTCTTCCGGGATGGACAGGCCAAACAGGCCCATGGCTTTCATGTCTTCCACGATGTCGGCAGGCACCTCGTCGTGTTCTTCGAGGTGGTTTTCTGCCGGGATCAAACGCTCACGGATGAAGCGCTGCAAGGTGGGCAACAACAGGTCGAACGATTCGGTGTCGAGGGCCATGGGGTGGTGTCCTGAAAGTGAGCGTCAGTCGACGGTGATTTTTTGTTCGCGAATCAAGGTGGAGAGCACCTTGCCTTCATTGGCCAGCAAGGCTTTGAAGTCGGCGGTGTCCACCGCGGTGGCTTCGGCACCCAAGTCGCCGTAGCGCGATTTGACCGAGGGAATGGCCAAGGCTTTGGCCAGGTCACGGGTGACGCGGGCGATGACTTCGGGCGGTGTGCCGTTGGGTGACCACATGCCAAACCAAATGTCGAGGTTGGCGCCTTTGAAGCCTTGCTCGCCCACCGTGGGCACGTCGGGGAAGAAGGGCGAGCGCTTCTCGCTCACCACCCCCAAGAGCTTGACCTTGCCGGTGCGGATGTGCGGAAAGGCAATGCCGGGGTCGCACACAAAGTCGGCCTGGCCCGAGAGCACGTCTTGCAAAGCGGGGGCCGCGCCACGGTAAGGAATGTGCACGATGTCGGTGCCGGTGGCTTGCTTGAACAACTCACACGCGAGGTGCGGGGGTGTGCCCGCGCCCGACGAGGCATAAGACATCTTGCCCGGCTGCGCCTTGGCCATGGCCACCAATTCGTGCACGTCTTTGGCGGCGAGTTGTGGCTTGGTGACCAGGTACATCTGGGTTTTGCCAATGCCGGCCACGGGCGTCAGGTCACGCGAGGGCAGCAAGGTGGATTTGAACAACGAGGGGTTGGCCGTTTCCACCGAGGTGGGGGCAATCAAAAACGTGTAGCCATCGGGTGCGGCGCGTGCCACTTCAGCGGCGGCGATGTTGCCGCTGGCACCAGGCTTGTTGTCGATGACCACGGTTTGACCCAAGGTGTCGGTGAGGTTTTGCGCCATCAAACGCGCCAGCACATCGGTGGTGCCGCCAGGGGCAAAGCCCACCACGATGCGGATGGGTTTGGTCGGCCAGGCTTGGGCGTGGCTGGCCAGGGTGGTGCCCAGGCCTAGCACGGCCACAGCGGCCACGGTGAGCGCACGGCGCAGGGTGTTGGGGGTGTTTGTCATGGGTTTGTCTCCGTTGTAAAAATGAAAGGCACAGGGGAACAGGGTGGGCGCAGGGGTTGCGGTTGGCGCGGTTGGCTCAAGCCAGCGAGGCACGCAAGTCCTCGCGCAGCTTGAATTTCTGAATCTTTCCCGAGGGCGTGGACGGCATGCTCTCGCGCACCTCCAAGCGTTCGGGGATGTACTGCACGGCAATCTTTTGTTCTTTGAGGTAGGCCACGAGTTGTGGCAAATCGATGCGCTGGCCGGGCTTGGGCACCACCACCGCACAGGCACGTTCGCCCAAGCGCTCGTCGGGATAGGCCACGATGGCGGCCAAGGCAATGGCGGGGTGGCGGTAAAGCAGCGCTTCGATTTCGACCACCGGGATGTTCTCGCCACCGCGAATGATCACGTCCTTGCTGCGCCCAGTGATGCGCACATAGCCTTGGGCATCCAAGCGGGCCAGGTCGCCGGTGTCAAACCAGCCCTCGGCGTCGGTGCCGTTCCATTGCGGGCGCTTCAAGTAGCCGCCAAAGTTGGAGCAGGCACGCACGAGCAATTTGCCGGGCTGGCCGGGGGGCAAAGCCTGGCCATCGTCGTCCACCACTTTGAGCTCGACACCGGGCAAGGGTGAGCCGTCGGTGGTGAAGGCGCGCTCGTCGGGGTCTTCGAGTTCGATCAAGGTGACAGCGCCGTTTTCGGTCATGCCCCAGGCCGAGACAATCTTGGTGCCCAGCACCGCCCGCGCTTGCTCCACCAGCGGGCCAGGAATGGGGGCGCCCGCACACAAGAAGGTGCGCAGCGTGGGCACGGCCTTGCCGGACTCGGCCACGTTTTTGGCCAGGTCGGTGAGGAAGGGGGTGGAGGCCATGGTGAAGGTGCAGCCCTCAGCACGAATGAGGTCGATGGCTTTGAGCGGCTCCCACATGTCGAGCAAGACCGCCGACTCTTGCAACATGATGGGCATCATCAAGCCGTACATGAAGCCGGTTTGATGCGCCATAGGCGAAGCCATGAGCACGATGTCGTCATGCCCGAGTTTCAAGCGCTGGGCGTAGGGAATGATGTTGGCCATGGTGGTGTTGGCCGTGTGCATGACGCCCTTGGGTTCGCCCGTGGTGCCCGAGGTGTAGATGAGTTGGGTCACGTCATCTGGCGCGGGGCGGTGCTGTGTGAGGATGGCTTGCGCTTGCGGGTCTTGCTCCCACGCGGGGCCGCTGAGCAAGGCCTCGAAGCTGTTGGCGCCAGTGCCATTGACCACCACCACATGCTGCAAGTCGGGCAAGCTGGGTTGGAGGCCTTCGACCATCTGCTCGTAGTCAAAGCCACGGAACACCTTGGGCACGATGACCACTTTGGCTTCGCCGTGCTTGAGCATGAACGACAACTCACGCTCGCGGAAGATGTGCATCAGCGGATTGATCACCGCACCGATGCGCGAGCACGCCAAGTAGGTGACGGTGAACTGCCACCAGTTGGGCAATTGGCAGGCCACGATGTCGTTGTGGCCCACGCCGAGTTTGCTCAGGCCCACGGCCACGCGGTCGGCCATGGCAGCGAGTTCGCGGTAGGTAAAGCGCGTGACCACCCCACTCTCGGCTTGCACAGCGGTGACGGCCACTTTGTCGGGGCACTGGGCCAGGCAGCGCTCCAAATCGTCGTTGATGGTGCGGTCGTGCCAAAAACCTTGGGCCACGCTGTGGGCGCGGCGGGGTGGGATGAGTACGGCGTCAAATTGCATGCTTGTCTCCTCGTGGGGTGAGTGTTTTTTGTCGATGCTCAGGCGGGCACGAATTGGCGGCCTGCCCGGATGCGCGCAATGATGGTCTTCATGATCTGGGCGGTGCCGTCACCAATTTGGAAACCCAACACATCGCGCAAGCGTTGCTCCATCAGGCCACGGTCGTAGCCCCCATGGCCGTAGCACAGCAGGCATTGGTGAATCACGTCGTAGGCCAGCTTGGGGCCCCACCACTTGGCCATGCCAGCTTCGGCGGTGTGAGGCAGACCTTTGTCCTTGAGCCACAGGCCTTGGAGGCACAGCAGGCGTGCACCTTCCACCTCGGTGTCGAACTGCGCCAGCGGATGGGTGACGCCCTGAAAGGCCGACAAGGGTTGGCCAAAGGCTTGACGCTGGGTGATGTAGTCCCAGGTTTCTTCTAAGGCCACACGGGCCACGGCCAGGCACTGCAAGCCGATGAGCGAACGCGAAAAATCAAACCCGTGCATGACTTGCACAAAGCCTTTGTTCTCGTCACCCAAGCGGTGGCTCACGGGCACGCGCACGTTTTCAAAAAAGATCGAGCCACGGCCAATGGCGCGTTGGCCATGGCAGTCGAAGCGGTTGGTGGTCAAGCCCGGGGTGTCCATGGGCACCAACAAAGCGGTCACGCCATGCGCGCCGTCTTCGGCGCTGCCGGTGCGGCCAAACACCACGGTGATGTCGGCTTGGTCAGCGGCAGAGATGGAGGTTTTTTCACCGTTGATGACGTAAAAATCGCCATCGCGCTCGATGCGCAAACGCAGGTTGGCAGCGTCTGAGCCACCGCGCGGCTCGGTCAAAGCGATGGCGCAAATGGCTTCGCCTTGGGTGAGTTTTTTCAGCCACGGGCCCACCACCTCGGGTTGGCCGTACTTCGACAAAATTTGGCCGTTCAGCGAGGCCAACAGGTTGAGGTACGAAAAGCTCAGGTCGGCGCGGGCAATTTCTTCGTGGATCACGCCTGCGGCCAAGCAGCCCATCCCCAAACCGCCAAAGGCTTCGGGCAGTTCGGGGCAGATGAAACCCAACTCGCCCATTTCACGCAGCAAAGCGCGGTCGAGCACGCGGGTTTGGTCGCGCTCTTGAAAGCCCGGCTTGACGCGCTCGTCGGCAAAGCGACGCGCGGTGTCGGCCAGGGCTTGCAGGTCGTCGTCGATGTAGGGATTGGGGTTCATCAGGTGTCTCCGACCAGTGGCTTGGCTTATTTGGCGTATTTGCGGAAATCAGGCTTGCGCTTTTCACTCAAGGCCTTCACGCCTTCGCGCGATTCTTCGGTGTCGTAGTACAGCTTGAGCGCGTACATGCCCATGCCGGCAATGCCCGATTGGTGGGCGGTGTCCATGTTGAAGCTGCGCTTGGCAATGGCAATGGCGGTGGGGCTGCGTTCGCAAATCGTCTCGCCCCACTCTTGCACCGTGGCGTCAAGTTGGTCGTGGGGCACGCAAATATTGGCCAGCCCCATGGCCACCGCTTCTTGGCCGGAGTAGCGCTTGTTGAGGTACCAAATTTCGCGGGCTTTTTTCTCGCCCACCACGCGGGCCAAAAAGGCGGTGCCGTAGCCGGGGTCGACCGAGCCCATCTTGGGGCCGACTTGGCCGAAGATGGCTTTGTCCGAGCAAATGGTCAGGTCGCAAATCGTGCACAGCACGTTGCCGCCACCAATCGCATAGCCCTGCACACGGGCAATGACGGGCTTGGGCACGTTGCGGATGGCGTCGTGCAGCTCTTCCATGGGCAGGCCAATGGTGCCGCGCCCGTCGTAGTTGCCGTCGTGGGCGCTTTGGTCGCCGCCGGTGCAAAAGGCGCGGTCGCCCGCACCGGCCAACACAATCGCGCCGATGTCGCGGTCATAGCCGGCCTTGTTCAAGGCCTTGATGAGTTCGTCGCAGGTGGTGCCGCGAAAGGCGTTCATCTTGTCGGGGCGGTTGATGGTGATCCAGGCCACGCCGTTGCGGTTCTCGTACAGGATGTCTTCAAAGTTCATGGGAATCTTTCTGAATGGGGGATGCAGGTTGCGTGCGTTCGGCTTTTGTGTTCCGTGGGCTCAGCCGTTCATGGTCAAGCCGCCCGACACGCTGAGCACTTGGCCGGTAATGAAGGCCGCGTCGTCGCTGGCAAAAAACGCAATCGCGCCGGGCAGGTCTTGCGGCTGGCCAATGCGGCCCAGGGGGATGGCGCGGGTGAAGGCTTCCATCAACTTCTCGGGGTTGCCTGCGCCTTCTTTGTAGTCGGCAAACAAAGCGGTGTCGGTGGGGCCGGGACACACCACGTTGACGGTGATGCCGTGGCGTGCATGCTCACGCGCAATGGTTTTAGAGAACGCCACCAAACCGCCTTTGCAAGCGGCGTAGACGGCCTCGCCCGATGAGCCCACGCGTGCCGCGTCGGACGAGATGTTGACAATGCGCCCACTCTTGCGCGCCGCCATGCCGGGCAACACCGCGTGATGCATGTGCAGGGCACCTGTGAGGTTGATGGCGATCAAACGCTCCCACTGATCGGGTGTGGTTTTGGTGAAGGGCTTGAACACGTCCCAACCGGCGTTGTTAACCAACACGTCGATGGGGCCCAGTTGCGCCTCGGTGGCCGCCACCGCTGCGTCTACGGCGGCACGGTCGGTGATGTCGCACTTGAAGGCCACCGCGTGGCCGCCTGCGGCGGTGATGGCGTCGGCTACTTTTTGGGCGGCTTCTAAGTTCATGTCAAACACTGCCACCTTGGCGCCCTCTTGGGCCATGCGCTGGCAAGTGGCGCCGCCAATGCCACCACCGCCTCCGGTGACGACGACGGTTTTGTTTTTCATTCTTTGCATGGGTCTCTCCAGTTGAACAAGGTTGGTATGCTTGACTGACATTGCGCAAAGGTCTTTCGCGATATATGTCAATGTATTGACGTATATTACGCTTGCAGCATTTGACGCCGCAAGTCCTTTTACCGGTGAAAATACTATGGTTTACCCTGAAAAAAATGCCTCGACACGCATGGAATTGGCGAATCGCTTGTTTTTCAAGCTCTATCAATGTACCAATATGTTGCACAAAACAGGTACACGTGCTGTTGAAAATGAAGGGCTCACCACGCAGCAATGGGCGGTATTGGGTGCGCTGTCACGCCCCGAAGCACAAGGCGGGATGAGCGTGGGCGATTTGGCGCGTTACCTGATGGTGAGTCGGCAAAACCTGTCGGGCTTGCTCAGCCGCATGGAGCGCGATGGCCACCTCACGTTGGTGGCCGATGCACGTGATCGACGCGCCAAGCTGGTGACCATGAGCACACACGGTCGCAAGGTATGGCAACAAGACGCACAACCCAAGATTCGTGCGTATTACGACGCTGCGCTGACCGACTTTTCCACGGGCGACTTGACCCACACCTTGCACTACCTCCTCAAACTGCTGGGCAATATGGAGAAGATTGACGCGGGCACACCAGACGAGACGGGAGACAAACCATGAAAGCAGTGGTCATCACCGGACACGGTGGCAATGAGGTGGTGGAGGTTCGCACCTGCGAGCGGCCTGTTCGACAACCGGGCGAGGTGCTGGTGCGCATGGCCGCAGCCACCTTGAACCAGGTGGACTTGTACATGCGCAACAGCGGCGCGGGCATCACCCACCCACTGCCGCAGATCATGGGCTTGGATGGCGCAGGCACGGTGGAAGAAGTGGACGCCGATGAGCGCGTGCTCACCGTGGGTCAGAAGGTGCTGATTCACCCGTCCGTGACCTGTGGCCGCTGCGAGTTTTGCCAACGTGGTGACAACGTGTTGTGCACCCAAATTCAGCTGCTGGGTGAACACCGCCACGGCACCTTTGCCGAGTGGGTCAGCGTGCCCGCACGCAATGTGTTTGCCATGCCAACGGGCTTGAGCTTTGTGCAAGCTGCCGCGCTCGGCGTGAACCACATCACCGCCTGGCGCATGCTGGTGACCAAAGCACAGATCAAACCCTGGGAGACCGTGCTGATTTTTGGCATCGGTGGGGGCGTGTCGCTGGCGGCCATGCAGCTGGCCAAAGCCATGGGCGTGCGCGTGATCGTCACCTCTCGTGACGACAGCAAACTGGAGCGCGCCTTGGCACTGGGTGCGGACCACACGATCAACAGCCAAACGCAAGATGTGGCGAAAGCCGTGATGGCCCTCACCGATGGGCGCGGTGTGGACGTGGTGATTGAGAACGTGGGGCAAGCTGTGTGGTCAGCAGCCATGAAGTCGCTGGTGCGCGGAGGCCGCTTGGTGACTTGCGGTGCCACCAGCGGCGACCAGCCGCCTGCCGACCTGCGGCGCATCTTCATTCGGCAACTGCAAATTTTGGGCTCGACCCACGGCAACTTTGCCGAGTTCCACGACATGCTGGCGTTTGTGTCGCAACACGGCATTGAACCCGTGATCGACCACGAATACCCCATGGACCAAGTGCATGCAGCGCTGGACCGACTGGCGTCGCAACAGCAGTTTGGCAAAGTGGGGCTGGACTTACAGCGCATGGCTGAGCGGTAAGACAACCTGCGCCCACACCCGCCAAGGCTTGACAAGCGAAAACAGCGTGGCAATAATCCAATCCGATTCAAACCAGAAACATTGTTTTACCAAAGAAACACGAAACGGACTGGACAGGTATGCAACTACTCGGCATTGATGAAGTCACTTTTGGCGCCAAAGACCTGGATAAATGCCGCCAGTTCTTTCTCGACTGGGGCTTGTCGTTGCACACCGAATCGGCACAAGAGCTGGTGTTCACCTCGCTCAACGGTTGCCGTGTGGTGGTGGCCCACTCAGACAAACCAGGTTTGCCTGCTGGCGTAGAACCCGACCCCACTTTGCGTGAAGTGGTCTGGGGGGTGGCTAACACCGTAGACCTGGAGAGCGTGCGTCAACGCCTTCACCAACAACCAGGCTATGTGGACCAAAACGGGCGCGTCGGCTGCACCGACCCCAATGGCTTGGCCGTGCGCGTGCAAGTGACGCAAAAGCACGCCATCACCGTGGACTGTGCGCAGACCAACACCTGGAACGAACGCACGCGTATCAACCAAGCCAGCCCAGCGTATGACCGTGCCACACCGATTGAGGTGGGTCACGTGGTGTTTTTTGTCACCGATCTGGCAGCCACCTCGGCCTTCTACGAAACGCTGTTGGGCTTTGTGGTGTCTGACCGCTACCCCGGTCGCGGCCACTTTTTACGTTGCGCGCCCGAGGGCGGGCACCACAATTTGTTTTTGCTTCAATTACCGCAACCGCGCGCTGGCTTGAACCATGTGGCCTTCACCGTGCGCGATGTGCACGAGGTGTTTGGCGGTGGCCTGCACATGTCGCGTTGCGGCTGGGACACCGAACTGGGCCCCGGACGTCACCCCATTTCGTCGGCCATCTTCTGGTACTTTGTCAGTCCTGCCGGTGCACTGGTGGAGTACTACACCGACGAAGACGAGTTGACAGATGCTTGGCAGCCTCGCGAGTTCACGCCCGGCCCGACCGTGTTTGCCGAGTGGGCCATCAAAGGTGGCATAGACGGCCACACACGACGCCAAAAAGATGCCGAAGCGCCCAGCGGACGCTTCATGACCGACAAACCTCGCTGACCTTATTTCAAATTCCTTTTTCCTTTGGAGAGATGTGATGCGCGCACTACCCCCCTTGTCCAACGAGACTCACCAACACCGATCAGGCCCACCCACAGCCTATGAAAATTTGCTGGGTGATTCACTGGAACGTGCCTTTGCCCAAGGCATTCACGAGCTCGACGCCTTGGTGGCGTATCTGAACACTGCGGGTCCCTCGGGTCCCGATGGGCAGCCGTGGACGAGCGCATCGTTCGAACAAGAAATGGCCCGCTTGGGCGCTTAAATCAGGAGCACTCCATGAACACCTCTGTCATGCATTTCCAAGCCGACCCTACCGAAGCCGTGTTGGCCGAAGGTCTGAAAGACCTGTGGTACCCCGTGTGCCCCAGCACTTTTGTGAAAGAAAGCCCCGTGTCGCTGCGTCGCTTGGGCTACAAGATCGTGCTGTGGCGCGACCAAGCTGGCAAGGTGCACGCACTGGAAGACCACTGCCCGCACCGTGGCGCACCGCTGTCGCTCGGCGTGATCTTGGGTGACCGCATCGCCTGCCCTTACCACGGCGTGGAAGTGCGCTGCGACGGCACGGTGACCCGTGTGCCCGGCAGCCCCGGCTGCAAGCTCGAAGGTTCACGCCAAACGCGCACCTTCCACACGGCTGAATCCAACGGCGCCATCTTTTTGTTCAATGCACTCGACCCCCAACTCGAAACGCCCCCACCCTTGCGCTTGCCCGAGCAACTGAGCTCGCCCGAGTGGTCCACCTTCATTTGCTACACCGAGTGGGGTTGCGACTACCGCTACGTGATGGAAAACGTGATCGACCCGATGCACGGTGCCTACTTGCACAAGCAATCGCACACCATGGCCGATGGCGAGTTGACCGCTGATTTTCAAATTCGACCGACCGACGAAGGCTTCTTCTTCGAGAAGAAAGGTCAACGCAATGTGAACTTCGACTGGACCGAGTGGATGGCCAACGACGCGCACTGGATGCGCCTGGAAATTCCTTATCCCAAAACCGGTGGCCCTGGCGGCAGCTTCACCATCATTGGCAGCTATGTGCCCATCACACGCGACGCCGCAGGCATCTTCTTCTGGCGTTGCCGCAAGGTCTCGGGCTGGCAGCGCAATGCATGGCGCTTCTTGTACAAAAACCGTCTGGAGGCACGCCACTGGCAAGTGCTGGAACAAGACCGCGTGGCCATGGAACACATGGAGCCCGACGCCAACCAGCGCGAGCACCTGTACCAACACGACATGGGCATCGTGCGCCTGCGTCGCACCCTGAAAACTTTGGCCCAGCAACAACTGGACAAAGCCGCCGCTCAAAAAGCCTAATCAGGAACAGGAAACGCTGCATGGCCCAGACGCTGAACGCCTTTGTCCACACGCTGAAGTTCGAGGCCGAAGGCATCCTCAGCATTGATCTGCGGCCTGTGGCAGGCGGCGAGTTCCCGCCCTTTCCAGCAGGCTCACACATCGACCTGCACTTGCCTGGCGGCTGGGTGCGCAGCTACTCGCTGCTCAACGACTGTCGCGAACGCCACCGCTATGTGGTGGCGGTGCTCAAAGACAAAGCCAGCCGAGGCGGCTCACGCGCCGTGCATGAGCAACTGCGCATTGCCATGCCGCTGACCATTTCGGAGCCACGCAACAACTTTGCGCTGGTGGAAGACGCCGCTCACACGGTGCTGGTGGCTGGTGGCATTGGCGTGACGCCCATCTTGAGCATGGCGCAACGCCTGCACCAGCTGGGCTGCCCGTTTGACGTGGTGTACTGCGCGCGCACCCGTCGCAGCGCCGCCTTTGTGGCAGAAATTCAAGCCCTGGCGCCACAGGTGCATTGGCACTTTGACGACGAACAAGGCGGCCCACCCGATTTGCAAGCCCTGCTGGCGGCACGCCCTGGTGCAGGTGCCGCCCACACGCATTACTACGCCTGCGGCCCTGCCGTGATGCTGGATGCGTTTGAGCGCAGCTGCGCGGCCCTGGGCTACCCCCATGCCCACATCGAACGCTTCAGCGCCGTCGAGGTGGCCCCCGCCAGCGATGCACAACACACCTACACGGTTGAACTCAGACGTTCAGGCCAAGTGCTGACCGTGCTGCCCGGTCAATCGCTGCTGGCCACACTGCAAGCCGCCAAGATTGATTGCAGCACCAGCTGCGAAGAAGGCATTTGCGGTGCCTGCGAAACACGAGTGCTCGAAGGCACACCCGACCACCGCGACTCGGTGCTCAGCCCTGCCGAGCAAGCCAGCAACACCGTGATGATGGTGTGCGTGTCAGGCTGCAAGAGCGCGCACCTGGTACTGGACCTCTGAGCGTCAAACCCCAGCGAACGACCCGCCGTCGAGCAACACGTTCTGGCCGTTGATGTAGCCCGCGTGCACGCTGCACAAAAACGCACAGGTGGCGCCCAACTCGCTGGGCTGGCCTAAGCGATGCGCGGGGTGCTTGGCCAGACGCGCGGCGCGCACGTCATCGACGCTGCGGCCTTCGCGTTGTGCTTGGGCCGCAAAGTTACCCGCCAGCCGCGCCGTGTCAAAGGTGCCTGGCAACAGGTTGTTGATGGTGACACCTCGGGCCACGGTGGAACGCGCCAAGCCCGACACAAAGCCGGTCAAGCCACTGCGTGCGCCGTTGGACAGCCCCAAGCCATCGACCGGCGCTTTGACTGCGCTGGAGGTGATGTTGAGGATGCGACCGAAGCCGCGCGCCATCATGCCGTCGACCGTGGCTTTGATGAGTTCGATCGGGGCCAGCATGTTGGCGTCCAAGGCTTTGAGCCAGATGTCGCGGTCCCACTGGCGAAAGTCGCCCGGAGGCGGCCCACCTGCGTTGGTCACCACGATGTCGAACGCAGGGTGCGCCGCCAAAATGCGGGCCCGTCCTTCGGCGGTGGTCACATCGGCCGCCACCCAATGCACGGCACCCGCGCCCAGCGCTGTCAAGGCCAGGGCGGCTTCGCGCAGCGGTGCTTCGGTGCGGGCGACGATGACCACCTCCACCCCTTCGCGCACCAAGGCTTGCGCACACGCAAACCCCAGGCCTGCACTGGCGCCACACACCAAGGCCTTTTTTCCGGCAATTCCTAAATCCATGGGGGTGCTTTCTTGCTTTGTGTCAGTCGGCTTCGATGTGGCGGCTCTGAATCACGCGCCGCCAGGTGAGGGTTTCCTGACGAATATGCGCTGCAAATTCGTCAGGACTTTGGGTGGCTTGCGTCAGCCCTTGGGCGTGCAGTTGGTCGCGCACGGCGGGGCGGCTCAAGATGTCGGCGGCGTCTTTGGCCAGCTGCTGCAACAACTCAGGCGGTGTGCCGCTGGGCGCCAGCAAGCCATACCAAGACGTGACCACCACACCCGAGACGCCTTGCTCGGCCAAGGTGGGAATGTCAGCTGCCACCGGTGTGCGCACGGCATCGGTCACGCCCAAGGCCACCAACTTGCCGCTGCGGATGTAGGGCAAGGTGGCGGGCAGGTTGCTGAACATCAAGGGCACGCTGCCGCCCAGCACATCGTTGAGCGCTGGGCCCGTGCCTTTGTAGGGCACATGCAACCAGTCGGCCCCGGTTTGTTGTTTGAACAACTCACCTGCCAAATGCAAGCCACTGCCTACGCCCGGCGAGGCATACGACAAGCTGTTGGGTTTGGCTTGCGTCAAGGCCAACACATCTTTGAGGTTTTTCACCGCCACACCCGGACCGGCCACCAGCACATTGGGCGCTTTGGCCAACATGGTGACGGGGGCAAAGTCCTTCTCGATCTGGAACGGGAAATTGCGCATCAAGGTGGGGTTGATGGTGAGGTTGCCCGCTGGCACCACCAGCAAGGTGTGGCCATCGGGCTTGGCGCGTTTGACTTTGTCGAGGCCTAAATTGCCTGCCGCACCCGCCAGGTTCTCCACCACCGCCGATTGGTTGTAGCGCTTTTGCAAGCCATCGGCCAGCCAGCGGGCCAAGGTGTCCACCGGCCCACCGGGCGGGAACGGGGCCACCACGGTGAAGCGTTCTTGCGCCAACATTTTTTCTGCGCCAGACACAGGCTGCGCGTGGGCAAACACACCGAACGCCAGCGCTGCCAGTGCGAAAGCGCACGCCATGACGTGTCGGCGCTTGCGCGCGTGCAGCAAGGTCATCTCAAGCGCCAGCCCAAGGCAAGGGGTTCTCGTTGAGACCCCAGTAAAAACTTT
This sequence comes from Limnohabitans sp. JirII-29, assembly GCF_003063395.1. Lineage (NCBI taxonomy): Bacteria > Pseudomonadati > Pseudomonadota > Betaproteobacteria > Burkholderiales > Comamonadaceae > Limnohabitans > Limnohabitans sp. JirII-29. The sequence continues at coordinate 210,273 of NZ_NESB01000002.1, read as the reverse complement.
TCTGGCTGGTGTATTCCAAAATCCCCAAGCGGCCTTTCTCGCGGCCTGTGCCACTGAGCTTGACGCCGCCAAACGGCGTGCTGACGGAGAACAGCTTGTAGGTGTTGATCCACACCGTGCCGGTTTTCAAGGCGCTGCCAATGCGCCAGGCAGCTTTGTAATCGCGCGTCCAAATGCCTGATGCCAAGCCATAGACGTTGTCGTTGCACTGGGCCAGCAGATCGGCCTCGTCGTGCCAGGGCAGCAAGGCCAGCACGGGGCCAAAAATTTCTTCCTGGCACATCTGTGCGGTGTTGGGCAGCCCTTCGATCACGGTGGGCAGGTAATAACTGCCACGGTCAAACAAGCCGCCTTCAGGCCGCTTGCCGCCAAACAACACACGACCGCCCTCTTGCACGCCCAGCGCCACATAGCGCTCCACCGACGCACGGTGACCCAGGTTGACCAAGGGGCCCATTTGGGTGCGCTCATCGGCGGGGTCACCCACGCGCAAGGCTTGCACGCCCGCGAGCAAACGGCGTTTGAATTCGTCGTACACGCTGGCATGCACAAAGGCCCGCGAGCCCGCGATGCACGACTCGCCCGAAGAGCTGAAGATGCCAAACAGCACCCCAGCCACGGCGTGGTCCAGGTCGGCATCGGCACACACGATGGTGGGCGACTTACCGCCCAACTCCAATGAGGTGGGCATGAGCTTTTCAGCCGCCAAGCGTTGAATGCCTAAGCCCACGCTGGTGCCACCGGTGAACGCGATGCGTTGAATGAGGGGGTGTTTGACCAATGCGTCCCCGACCACCGAACCTTTGCCTGGCAAGACGCTGATGATGCCGTCGGGCACCCCGGCTTGCTGCGCAATCTTGGCCAACTCGATGGCCATGCGTGGTGTGATTTCGGCAGGCTTGAACACCATGGCGCAACCCGCCGCCAATGCAGGTGCCATTTTTTGGGCTTCGCTGGCGATGGGCGAGTTCCAGGGTGTGATGGCACCCACCACACCCAGAGGTTCGTGCACGCTCATGGTCAGGTAGTCGCCACGTGCGGGGGTGAGGGTGTCTTCCCAGGTTTCGCAAGCCGCGGCAAAGAACTGGAAGGTGCCTGCGGCGCTGGCCACCAAGGCACGGGTTTCGCTGATGGGCTTGCCGTTGTCGAGGCGTTGCAGTTGTGCCAGCTCTTCGCCACGGGCACGAATGCCAGCGGCAATGCGGTGCAAGATGCCCGCACGTTCATGGCGTTTCAGGTTAGCCCATGACGGTTGCAAACGTGCGTGCTCGGCGGCTTGCACGGCCTCGTCCACATCGGCCACAGTGGCCGCATGCAAGCTTGCCACGGTGCTGCCATCTGCGGGGTATTCGGTGGAATATTGGGGACCTGAGGCATCGCGCCAGCGGCCCGCAATGAAGGTTTGAAGGTGCTGTGTCATGACGGGCTCACAAAGTGACCGCAGCGCTGCGGTTGTGCAAAAAGCGCAGTGCCGACAACACGGTGAGCGCCGAGGTTTTGGGGTTGTCCGCCAAGGGCTTGCCGCGCAGGGTGAGATGCATTTCGCCAAAGGCGCCACGGGCCACAATTTCGTGGATGTTCTCGCTCACGCCAGGGTCGGCAATCAAGCACACTTGGGTCGCGTCCAGCCCCAAGCCCGCCAAGGACACGGTGGCCGCCACGTTGGCGTTTTTTGGGTACAGGCGTGCAGCTTCGCGCGCACTGGCTTGCAAGATGACAGCGGGTTCCGTCAAGGTGTCGAGGTTGACCACTTGCTCAGCGGGCGTTCCACGCCAACCGCTGGGCGGTTTGCGCCCGGTGTAGGTGACATCACTCAAGCCGCCCAGGCGAGCCGCCGCAATGGCGTCGATGCCGCCAATGGCACCCGACAGCAAATGCACCTGGGTTTGGCCTTGCTCGGCCGCTTGGGCCAGTTGCTCAGGCAAGCCCGCATCCGACAAAGCGCCCACCGACAGCACCGCGCATTCAATGCCGCGCGCCAGGGCGGGCACCACGTGCTGGGTCAGGGCCGAGTGCCCAGCGCACTCCAGCACCAAGCGGCTGCTGGCGGGCACCTGGTCACTGACCTGCACCGCGCTCCCCAACTCGGCTTGCAGCGCGGCCACACGCGCCGTCGACACCACGATGTGTGCGATGCGGGTGTGGGCCGAGCCACGCATGCGTTGAAAGATCGAACGACCAATGGCACCGAAGCCGACCAAGGTCACCTCTTGCACAGCACGTGGCATGGGCTCACTCCTTTTTCAAAATAGGGCCGGCGAACTTGACCGCGAAAGCGCCCCAGCGGTTCATGTCGACTTCGACCACCACCGTGCCTGGCGTGGCGAACGCTTGTTGCAGCACGGCTTGGGTTTGCGCAGGCTCCGACAAGGCCAGGTGCGTGACCTTCAGGCTGGCACAGAACTGGGCAAAGTCGGGCGTGTGCAAGTCGACATAGCAATGGCGGCTGCCATAGATGTCGTCTTGGATGTTTCGGATCACCCCGTAGCGGCTGTCGTTCATGAGCAGCACCACCAGGTTGGCTTTTTCTTGCACCGCACACGCCAACTCACCCACGTTGAGCATGAAGCCACCGTCACCCACCAAGGCCACGGTTTTGCGGCCCAGCTGGTGTTCGGTATCGGCAATGGCCGTGCCAATGGCCATGGCCAGGCCTTGACCAATGCCCCCGCCCAGCGCGTGCACACCGGCACGGGGGTGGTCGAGCACCGGCGCACGGTTGCCCCACATGGTGTTGGACAAGGTGATGTCACGCACCCACCACAGGGCTTTGCCAGCGTGGGTGGCGACGGCGTTTTTCAGCGTGACGTAGGCCCCCAAGGTGGCGTCCACCAAGCCAGCCGCTTCAAGGCGCGCTTGCTGCACGTCTTGGCGCAAGGCAGGGTCGACCTGCATCTGGCCTTCGAGCGCATCGGCCAAGGCATGCAAGGTATGCGCAGCGTCGCCTTGCACAAAGTAGTCGCTGGTGTAGCCACGGTTGTGGGCCAAGGCGTTGGCATCGATGCGGTAGAGCTTGGATGGCAGCTTGAGCTGGTAGCGCAGGGTTTCGTTGCTGCGCAAACGCGAGCCCACCACCAACATGGCGTCACAGCTTTGGTAGAGCGTCTCTGCCGGTTTTTGCAGGTTGTACGACCCCAAAGAGGCCGGGTGGTCTTCGGCCAAGATGCCGCGCCCTTGCACCGAGGTGACCACACCCCACCCCATCTTCACAAAGCGCTCCACCGCCGGGCCCGCGGCACGGGCACCGCCGCCCAGCCACAGCAGAGGACGCTTGGCCGAGCGCAAGCGGTCCGCCAAAGCCTGCACCTCAGACGCGGGGGGCACCACAGGGGGTACGGGCAAAGGCGTGACTTCAGACGGCAGGTCCATCAACAGGCCTTGCACGTCGATGGGGATTTCAATGCTGACGGGTCCACACGGAGGGGTGAACGCGAGGCGCACGGCCTCACGCAGCGTGGCCAAAGCGGTTTCGGGGTTGCGAATGCGAAACGCCGCTTTGCCCACCGCTTGCAGCATGGCCACTTGAGCCGGCGCTTCGTGGATGTAGCCCAGGTCACGGTCCAAGTAAGGCGACTCGATTTGACCGGTCAGATGCAACAGCGGCGTGCCTGCGGTGAGCGCTTCAATCATGGCGCCTGCCGCATTGCCCGCACCCGTGCCGGTGCTGGTGACGCACACGCCCAAGGTGCCGGTGACACGCGCATAGGCGTCAGCCATGTTGCAGGCACCGGCTTCGCCGCGCGCCGACACAAAGCGAATTTTTTGCCGACGGTGGAAGGCATCCAAGATCGGCATGTTGTGAATCGAGATCACACCAAAGGCGGCCTTGACGCCGCACTGCTCTAAAAATCGGGTGGCCAGCTCGCCAACGGTGATCTGTGCTGTCGGGTTGGATGTGGTCATATCGAACTTGGTTTTTGAAAGTGGCTGATGCGCTCGGTCAATTGAGCGGCAGCAGATTGAACGTGGGACAGCAAGACCTTGGCAAGCTCCGGGTCCACCTGTTGGGCAGGCACGGTGATGCTGATGGCGGCCACCACGTGGTGCTGGTCGTTGAACACGGGCGCCGCGATGGTGGAGATGCCGGTCTCGAACCCGCCCTGGCTCAAGCCATAGCCATTGGCGCGGTCTTTGTCGATCAAGGTTTTGAGCTGCGCCAAAGTGGTGGGCGTTTTGTCGGTGTACTTGGGAAGCGGTGTTTCGGGATAGAGTTTTTTCAGGGCGGCCATGTCGAGGTCCGACAACAGCAAACGCCCGAGCACCGTGGCGTGAGCGGGCAAACGCGCACCCACTTGGATGGAGTGGAACAAGGCACTGCGCCCTGCCGCCTTCACCACAAACACCACATCGCGGCCATCGCGCACCACCAAGTGCGCCGAATAACCCGAGGTATCACGCAGTTGTTCGATGACGGGACGACCGTACTCGGTGAGCTCCATCGAGGCCAAAAACTCAAAGCCCAGGCGCAACACACCGATACTGAGTTTGTAGCTGGTGGAGTCGCCCACACGCTCGACAAAACCCGAGCGTTCCAGGGTGTGCAAGATGCGAAACACCGACGCACGGGGCAGGTCCATGCTGCGGGCCAAATCGGCCCCCGTCAGGGTTGGCGTGGTGCGGTTGAACTGCCCCAGCAGTTCCAAACCACGTTGCAGCGCAGGCACCAAATATTTGTCGTCAGAGGTGGCGGTCATGAGGTCTGCTTTGCGGTGAGGCCGAGCAAGGCGTTGACAACATCGGCGCCTTCGAGCGCACAGGCGTGCCCCACATCGCCCAAGTCGTGCCAGGGTAGCCCTAAGCGCGCAGCCAAGGCTTGGCAGCCGGCCATGGGCGTGATGCCATCGGCACGACCGCTGGCGATGGTCAAAGGGGCGGTGCCATGCTGCAAATCGGTGGCGACATCGCCCTGCGACAGCATGTGGGTGGCCTGGGTGTACCCGGCGGGATGCACCTGGGCCATGATGTGTTGCACAAAGGACAATTGTTCAGGGCTGGCTTGGGGCGACAACATGGCCACTGCACGTTTGCTGGCCATGCCTTGGGGCCCCAAGGTATGCAGGGCGCGCAAGCGGTCATCGCGTTTTTGTGCGCGCAATGCAGCATCGGCCAAACCATAGCCTTGTGCGGGCGCCAACAACACCAAGCGCGACACGCGCGCGGGCTGCGCGGCGGTTGCGCTGGCCGCCATCAAAGCGCCCAAAGAGTGGCCCACCAAGGTGATGGGATGGGTGACACCCAAAGCGTCCAACCAGGCCCAGACGCGCGCCGCGTAGTCGCTCGGCAAAGGCTCTGTGGGGCCGACAGGTGTGGAGGCGCCGTAACCAGGGGCTTCCCAGGCCAACACACCAACGGGTGGGTTCGCAGACTGGGCAGCCGAGTCATGAGGCAACGACTTCGTCGCTGCGTCGAGCTGCATCAACCAACTGCCAGAGCCCGAGCCAATGCCGTGTAGAAACACGTGCGTGGTCTGAGGCAATGGCACACCGGCGTGGCGGTATTGCACCGTGCCCAAGGCGGTGTCGACCTGTTGCAAGGCATGGGCTTGCAAACGATGCTGGAGATCGGTGGCGGCAGTCATAGGTCCGCGTTTCAGCGCTTGACTTTGGAGAGCGGGTGCTCGGGTGGGTAGGTAGGGGTGATGGGCTTGGGGGTGCCCAGCATCACACACATCAGCGCGTCTTCGTCGGTGATGTTGACTTCTTCGCGGTACACACCAGGTGGCACAGAAATCAAGTCACGCTCGTGCAGGATGGATTCCCAGCGCTGGCCGTCTTTTTCACACACGATTTTCATCTTGCCGCGCAGCACAAAGAACACCTCTTCCACGTCGTAGTGGATGTGTGATGGGCCAATGCCACCGGCGGGGATGACCATGGTGGAGAAGGTGAAGTGCGCCGAAGGCACGGTGTTGTTGTCGCTGGCCACGCCCGTGGCACCGGTGCCCATGTAGCGCATTTGGGCGCGACGGTAGCGGGGGTCGACTTTGGCCTGGAATGCCAAAGCGTCCCAGTCATAGCGGCGGGTGGCAAAGCGCGCCACACGCGACTCCAGCCAAGCACCCAAGTCTTGGCCGCTGGCTTGCATCATGCTGCGTTGGATATCAGCTTCGGGCGGAATATTGGCATCCATCAAACCGCGTTCGTTGAACACGGGTTGGTTGGCAGCTGCTTGGGTGGTGGTCATGGGGATCTCCTTGAGGACAGGTTTAATTCATCACAAAGCCGCCATTGACGGGTAAGACTTGGCCCGTCACATAGCCGCTGCTGCGGGATAACAAAAACAGCACGGTGGCGGTCACGTCGTCGGGCACTTGGGCGCGTTCGATGGCGCGACCTTGGGCGTAGTACTGGTGGCGGGCTTCGGGCACGTACTCGGTGGCTTCGACCAAGGTCAGGCCTGGCGCCACCGCGTTGACGGTGATGCCTTGGGGCCCCAGCTCGCGCGCCATGGAGCGGGTCATGGCCATCACCGCACCTTTGCTCGACACATAGGCCATCAGGCGCGGGGCACCCCACAAGGCGGTGTCGGACGCGAGGTTGACCACACGGCCCGTGCCGCTGGCGGCCAGATGCGGCGTGGCCGCCACGGTGGCCAACCAGGGTCCGCGCACATTGACAGCCATCACCTGGTCCCAGGTGTCGACGCTCAACTCGTCCATGTTTTTGCCACCCGAGTTGGTGATGGCGGCGTTGTTGACCAAGCCGTCCAAGCCCCCCCAATGGGCAGCGGCGGCGTTGACACCCGCCTTCACGGCAGCGGGGTCGGACATGTCCATGGGCAGGTAGTGGGTGACGTCGCCCAGCTCGGCGGCCAGGGCGCGGCCGCGCTCGTGCAGCACATCGCTGATGACCACACGGGCACCGGCAAGTACCAAGGCGCGCACAAAGGCCTCGCCCAAACCACGGGCACCGCCCGTGACCAACACGCGACGGCCCGTGAGCGAAATTTCTGAAGCTTGGGTGCTCATGCGGTGCGTCTTTCTGCGCTGGGCAAGTAGTGCAACACGCGCCGCTCGGTCAACACCACGGCGTAGTACGCCACGATGCCAATGACGGTGAGCGCACCAATGATGACGAACACACCGGCGGTGTTGCCCTGGCCTTCAAAGAAGACCAACAAGTAACCCAATCCCATGTTGCCGCCCACCAGTTCACCCACGACCACACCAATGACGGCCAAGGTGCTGGCAATGCGCAAGCCAGAGAACAACGCGGGCATGGTGGTGGGGTACTCGACCATGCGAAACACCTGCAAGCGGGTGGCTGAGAAGGAACGTGCCAGGTTGATCATGTCGTAGTCCATGGTGCGCATGGCCGACAAGACGTTGATGAGCACGGGGAAAAACACAATCAACACCGCCACCAAAATTTTGGGGTACATGGTGTAGCCCAGCCACATCACAAACAAGGGCGCAAAGGCCACCTTGGGTGCAATTTGCAAGGCCAGCAGATACGGTGACAACACGGCCTCCACACGCGGCGACAGGCCCAAGGCATAGCCAATCAAAGCCCCCATGAGCGAGCCCAACACAAAGCCAATCACCACTTCTGCGGCCGTGATGCCGGTGTGCCACAGCAACTCTTCCGCCCCCCAAATGCGCACGGCCTCGGTACACACGGCGCTGAAACGAGGCAGCACAAATTCAGGAACGCCCAACCAACCAGGCCCCCACTCCCAGGCTGCAAGGAATAAGACCAACACAGCCAGGCTCAGGCTGGTGGTGACAAGACGGTCGCGTTGGGCGCTCATGAAGGTTTACTTTCCAGAAACGAACTGGTTGGTGTAGAGGTCTTTCAACGGTGCGGCTTTGGGGACCACGCCGTTGTCGACATAAAACTTTTGCAACTCACCCAAACGTGTTTCGTCCATTTGGCCAGGGACTTTTTGTTTGGCGTAAACGTATTGGTTGTACATCTCGAAGGCTTTCAGGATGGAAGCCTCTTTGCCTTTGTGCGCAGGCACGTGAGCCACGTAGACCGCCGTGGCGGCCTTGGGATCGGCCATGATGTCTTTCATGCCCTTGATCGTGGCGCGTACCAATTTTTGAATCAGCTGCGGGTTCTTTTGGATCGTCTCGTCAGACGCCAAGATGGCTTGCGCCATGCTCTTGAAATACACATCGGCGGGCAAGATGTCGACTTGGGCACCGGCCTCCATGGCGCTCACGGTCCAGTCCGGCACACCGGCCATGCCGACCGCTTTTTTGGCTGCGAACTGTTGCCACACACCGGCAGGGCCAGCGGCCTGGATGTTCACATCGTTCTTGGTCAACCCCACTTTGCTGAGCATGCCCAGCAGCGCGTAGTAGGTGGTGTCGGTATAGGCCAGCACGGTGACGGTTTTGCCTTTGAGCTCGCGTGGGCTTTCAATTTTTTCGTCTTTGTGCGTGACCAGCTGCGTGAGTGAGCCCGCGCCCAACACGGCCACGGCTTTGACCGGAATGCCTTGTGCACGCGCAATGATGGGGGTGTCGCCGATGGCACCACCAATCACGGCGTTGCCAGCACCGACTTGCTTGGCCACGTCCACACCACCCCGGCCCGTGACGAATTTCACATCCAGGCCCTCAGCAGCGTAATAGCCCTTGGCTTGCGCAATCATCCAGGGACCAAAGGCAGGCAAGGTGCTGGGGGCTGGCAAGAGGTAGGTGATTTCTTGCATGGCTTGGGCTTTGGCCAGCATGGGCAAAGCCAAGGCAGCCGAGGCCGCCAGCGCCAAGGCAAGGCGACGACTCTTCAAAGTGGTGACAGTACGGCTCATGCAAGAACTCCTAAAGGTTGGGTGAAGAAGCGTTTAAAAAAATGACTCAATGAACTTCGGTGTTGGCATCGAGTTTGAGCAAGTCCATGAGCATGGCCACGTAATGCCCCACACGGTCGTCTTTGCGACGCTGCATGGGGTTGTCACGCCCTGGAATGTCTACCTTGATTTGCTCGACGATGGTGCCGGGGCGCTCGCTCATGACCAAGATACGGTCAGACAAAGCCACCGCTTCGGCCAAGTCATGGGTGATGAACAACACTGTTTTGCCTTGCTGCGACACGGTGCGCGCCAAGTCTTGTTGCAAGATCATTTTGGTTTGCGCGTCGAGTGCCGAAAACGGCTCGTCCATCAACAGCACCAGTGGGTCTACCGCCAAAGTGCGGGCCATGGCCGCGCGTTGACGCATGCCCCCCGACAGCTGATGCGGGTAGTGACCGCCAAACCCTGTGAGGTGGCACTGCGCCAGCAACTGGGCCGACACCTCATGGCGCTGCGCCGCATCCACGCCTCGTAGCTCCAAACCAAATTCAATGTTTTGCGCAATCGTGCGCCAAGGCATGAGCAAGTCTTTTTGGAGCATGAAAGCGACATGCTTGTTGGGACCATTGACCACTTCGCCAGCCACTTTGACAATGCCCGCACTGGGTTTGGCCAGGCCCGAGCCCATGTTGAGCAAGGTGCTCTTGCCGCAGCCCGAAGGACCGATGATGGAGACCACTTCGCCGGGTGCGACGGCAAACGTCACATCGCGTGCGGCCAAGACCTCGGAAGGCGTGCCAGGCACGCCAAAGCGCTTGTCCACACCGATGAATTCAATGGCCGATGTAAGGGCCTGTGCATCGCGCATACGGATCTCCTGTATTCGCTGAATTTGTTTCTTCAATGAAACACTGATTCATTAAGGAAATATTATTGACCCCACACTGAGTAGCGTCAAGAATGGCCCGCAGTTTTTGAAGGTTATTGGGTGCTGGCTGGGGTTGAGGCTTGGCTCAACCAATCGATCAGCAGTTGCGACGAAGCAGCGGGCCGCTCCATGGTGGCCATGTGGCCCGCATCCAAGATGGTGTGCACGCGTGGGTGCGCAGGGATATACGAAGCAATTTCTTCGTGCTGTGACGGTGGTGACCAGCTGTCTTGTTGACCACAAGCCACCAAGGTGGGAATACGCAAGGCCGCCAGCACATCCATGGTGTCAGGGCGGTTGAGCAGCGCCTGAATTTGGTTAGCAAACACATCCGCTGATTTGCGCGCCAACATGGCGACGATGGCTTCGATCAAATCGGTATCGGACAAACGCTCAGGGGCCACCATACCCTGCACCCACACTTGCGCCATGGCACGCACACCTTGCGTACGCGCAATATCGAGCAAGGCGTAGCGTTTGCGCGCCTCCTCCTCACCCACGGCCCCAGCGGCCTTGGCTTTGTAGCCGGTGTCGAGCAAGGCCAGGCGTGTCACACGCTCGGGCGCACGACGCATCACCTCCAGCGCCACGCGGCCGCCCATGGAGTGGCCAGCCATTGCAAACATAGGTGGAGCGGTGGCCAGCAGTTGGTCGGCCATCGTGCCCAAACTGTCCGCCATGCCGTGGTCCACGATGTGGCAATCGGCATACGCTGCCAATGAGGGCAACAAAGGGTTCCAAACAGCGGCATCACACATGAGGCCAGGAACCAGCAACAGTGCTTGGGGTGAAGTAGCGCAGGAAGTAGGTGTCATGATGGGGCGTGAGTATCCCAGTTCAAAAGCTCTGCCAAACGGCGAATCACCCACTCAGCCTCCATGGCTGACACGGCAGAGACATCGGCCAGCAGGCCTTGGTAGCAGCGCGCTAACACCTCTTGGGTATCCAGCCCCTGGCTGAATTGCACGGTTTGTGCGTGTTCAGTCAGCAAGTTGGCCATGTCTTCACAGATTTCGTAGCGCTGCGCCACCTCTTGGTGGCTGGCACTGGGCTTGGTTTGCCCGGGGCGGACAAACAGGGCGATGAATGACGAGGGAATGTCGATTTGTGAGTCGGACATTCAGTTGGTGGTCACCGCTTTAGCCATCGCCTCGCCCACACGGTCGAAATACTTTTCAGCCGCCTGTGTAGGAACCAAGTACTTTTTGCGACGGTTGGTGCCCCGATGCTCCATGTCAATCAGGCCTACTTGTGCAAGCTGCGTCAGTTTGCGATGGATGGTGGCAGGAGACGCAATGTCGTCCAGCCGCATGGCATCCATCACCTTCAAAGGGTCACCTTCGCTGTGCTTGACGGCAATGATTTCGAGCAGCTTTTTAGCTTCCAGATCGATGGAAGATAACGCGTCCGTTTCGCCTTGGAGCGCCTCAACAAGCGCCAGAAAACTGAGGTATATATTTTTCATGGAGATTAATCCTTATGAAGTCGCACTAGCACGAACTTTAACAAGAAACTAGTCAGAGCGAGCACCAAAACGGTGCCAAACCATTTGCCGACAGCCATAACAGCAACAGCTAGAAGGAAATTCTCGGTTCTGCCATTCCAAAAAAACCACAGTTGAATGAGGGTTGAACTCAACAAAGAGAACAGTATGGTCATTTTGAAAATAATTTTTGGCGTCAAGCCAGCCAAATTGACGTCCAGCTTGAACCACTCCACGGCCAAATAGCGTGCCAGCAAAGGTGTGCCTGCGGACAGCAAGCACGTGACCACCGTGAACACGTAGTCACCATTGAAAAAGTAGACGTAATTGATGGCCAACGAACCCAAAAAAATGCCGACCGCCCCAACCTCAAAAAACACCAACACCAGCAACAAACGCAAACCACTGGGCAAGTAAATCCAATGCACGCGGTGGGTGAACAGCAGGTCCGAAAACAAAATACCGTTGAGTTCAAACGACGCAAAGTAGGCAGCAGCAGACATCAACACAATCATCAACTTTTGTGTGATGGATAAATTTCGTAAAAGGCCCTGTTGCATCGCAGCAAACTCCAACTTTTTTTGTTTATGAAGACATGACGGTTATCTTGAAAGATAACACTCGGCAAAGGGGGAGGACAAGATGCTCACCACACCTACTGGGATACCACCAAGCCTGGTATTCTGGACAAATAAAGTCGTAAACAGGGGCCTAGCATTCATGCGGGTTTGCGGGCTGTTGGAATTTAGAGACGGAGCTTTAAAGTCGTAAACACGCTTTCTTCCTGGGTCCGAACCTAGGCCCTTCACTTAGGGGATTGGCACTTAAAGTTCAGCCCCATTGTTTGACCGGTCTGGGCCAGTTGCAGTCACTTGCGAATGGCCGGTAACTGGCAGCCAAAATTGGCGAGAGTCACCGGCCCGGTAAATGCGTTCAAATCTCCGTTTGCTCTGAAAGTTCCAGGGCGTCCTCGACCTCGATGCCAAGGTACCGAACTGTGCTTTCCAACTTGGTGTGCCCCAGAAGCAACTGCACAGCACGGATGTTTTTGGTGCGACGGTAGATCAAGGACGCCTTGGTGCGGCGCATTGTGTGGGTCCCATAGGCTGTTGGATCAAGACCGATTTCCTCGATCCAGGAATCCAATATGCGTGCGTACTGCCTTGTCCCCAAGTGCGGGGAGTCATGTACCCGACTTGGAAACAGGAAATCATCAGTGGCCAATTCCGCCTCCTTGATCCAGGCAGTAACGGCTTCTCTCGTTGGCGGTGTGATTTCAAACTGAACTGGCTGGAAAGTTTTCTGCTGCATGACAATCGCACGCGTAGAGACGCGGTCACCATGGCAAATATCTCGCACACGTAAGCGGACCAGGTCACATGCTCTTAGCTTGCTGTCTAACCCGAGGTCAAAGAGTGCCAGCTCTCTTGTCCTGTTTCCAAGTTGAAGCCGTATCCGAATGGCCCAGATGTCCTTTAGCTTCAGCGGCGCCTTCTGGCCAACAATCTTCCCTTTGTTCCATGGGACTTTGGTGGCTGAACTGATTTCACTGTCCATGATGCTCTCCTTAAGTTGAAGGGGAGAGCAACTGTGAACCGGCTACGCCAGTAGTCAATGCAATCACCACATTGGAAATACCTGACTGCTGACGTTCGTCATAGGCCCGTCGGTGCCCAAAGCAGCCATAGAAGTGCTGGTTTGCTTGAAGGTGTGCAAAGGTGAATTCGGATCAGAGAGCATCCTGATTTTCCTAGCCGTGATGCAGCATCACGGCCGTCACGAGTTTCCCAATCAATCCAAAATTTACGAAGCTGCCGTGCCAGCAATCGACTGCATTTTTACGGATTTTTTACAACTTTAGTTGCAGTCTCAACAGTACTTTTATACGCAAAAACACACACTAGATCCACCTAAATCAATAAGGGGTGAAGTATGGATACGGTGTTTATCGCCATGGTTGCAGGCTTCTGGCTTGCTACGGTGCTGATGGTCAAAGGGCTTACCAAACTGGCCAAGCCAGCGGGAGACCGGTCATGAATCTCTTGCACGTGTTGTATGGCGCAGGCGGCCTTTGTGCTGCGTTGCTCCTGGTGTACCTGGTCTATGCGCTGTTTTGCGCGGAGGAATTCTGATGACAAGCGCCGCATGGGGCTTGCTGGCCCTATTTATCACCGCACTACTTGTTTGCGCCTATCCCTTGGGTCTATGGATTGCCCGCCTTTGTGCGGGTCGCCTGCCACGGTGGGTGGATGCCATCGAGGCACCGCTTTACCGCCTGGCCGGCGTGGTGCCGCAGCAGTCCATGAAGTGGACGCAATACAGCCTGGCGCTATTGGCTTTCAATGCATTGGGTGTGTTGGCGGTGTATGCATTGCAACGCCTGCAGGGAGTGCTGCCCTTCAATCCGGCAGGCATGGCTGCGGTATCTGCCGATTCGGCCTTCAACACCGCCGTGAGCTTTGTCACCAACACTAACTGGCAGGGTTACAGCGGTGAAGCCACCATGAGCTACCTCACCCAAATGCTGGCACTCTCGGTGCAAAACTTTTTCTCGGCGGCCACCGGCATTGCGGTGGTGTTTGCATTGATCCGCGGCTTCGCGGCTCGCTCAACTTCGGTGATTGGCAACTTCTGGGCTGACATCACACGCGTCACGTTGTGGCTGCTGCTGCCTTTGTCGCTGGTGTTTGCAGTGGTTTTGGTAGGGCAGGGGGTGATTCAAAACTTTGATGCCTACAAAGAGGTGACTACCCTGGAGGTGACCCAGTTTCAGCAGCCTAAGGCGGATGCTGCAGGGCAACCCGTATTGGATGCCAAAGGTGCACCAGTGCTGGAGGACGCCAAAACAGACAAACAAACCCTGGCCATGGGCCCGGTGGCTTCACAAGAGGCCATCAAGATGCTGGGCACCAATGGCGGTGGTTTCTTTAATGCGAACTCTGCGCATCCCTACGAGAATCCAACGGCACTCTCCAATTTTTTGCAGATGCTGGCAATCTTTTTGATTCCAGCCGCGCTGTGTTTCACTTTTGGTGCTGAGGTGGGCGACAAGCGTCAGGGCTGGGCGGTGCTGGCCGCAATGACGGTTATGTTTGTCTTGGCAGTGGTTGCCATCACCCCGGCAGAGCAGGCTGGCAACCCCTTGCTGGCTGCGCAGGGTGTGGATCAGGCTTCCAGCACACTGCAAGCCGGCGGCAATATGGAGGGCAAGGAAACCCGCTTCGGGATCAACGCCACCAGTTTGTTTGCCGTGATCACCACGGCTGCTAGCTGCGGTGCCGTTAACGGCATGCACGACTCACTGACCCCCCTGGGCGGCATGGTGCCCATGGTGATGATGCAGCTGGGCGAGGTAGTGTTTGGCGGCGTAGGTACAGGCTTGTACGGCATGCTGGTATTTGCCATTTTGGCGGTGTTTATTGCCGGCTTGATGATTGGCCGCACACCGGAGTACCTGGGCAAAAAGATTGAGTCACACGAGATGAAGCTGACCTCGGTCGCGATTCTGGTGACGCCGATGCTGGTGCTGGTGGGTACCGCCATTGCAGTGATGACGGATGCCGGTCGTGCGGGCATTGCCAACCCCGGCGCCCATGGCTTCTCGGAGATTCTGTATGCACTTACCTCTGCGGGTAACAACAACGGCAGCGCGTTTGCAGGCTTGTCTGCCAACACACAGTTTTACAACACGCTGCTGGCGTTTGTGATGTGGTTTGGCCGCTTCGGCGTGATCGTGCCGGTGCTGGCCATTGCCGGTGCTCTGGCAGCCAAGAAGCGTTTGCCCACCACAGCTGGAACTTTGCCCACGCACGGCCCGCTGTTCGTGGTGCTGTTAATTGGCACGGTGCTGCTGGTTGGGTTGCTCAATTACGTGCCCGCCCTGGCGCTGGGCCCCATGGTCGAGCACCTGATGTTGTGGTCTGCGCACTAAGCCATCACAACACATTCACGGAGTATTTGAATATGAAAACCCAAACGTCTTTGACATTGCTCGATACAGCACTGGTCGGTCCGGCCATCAAGGCCGCCTTTACGAAACTAAGTCCTGCGGTGCAGTGGCGCAACCCGGTCATGTTTGTCGTCTACTTGGGCAGCATTCTGACCACTCTGCTTGGAGTACAGGCCCTGCAAGGGCAGGGTGAAGCGCCCGCTTGGTTCATCCTGAGTATTGCGGTGTGGCTGTGGTTTACCGTGCTGTTTGCCAACTTTGCAGAAGCCTTGGCGGAGGGACGCAGCAAAGCCCAGGCCGCATCGCTGCGCGGACTCAAACAAAGCACCTGGGCGAAAAAGCTCAAGGAACCGCTTTATGGGACAAGCTGGCTACCTGAGCAGGCAGAGAATTTGCGCAAAGGCGACTTCGTCCTCATTGAGGCGCCAGACCTGATCCCCATGGACGGTGAAGTGGTGCAAGGTGTGGCGACCGTGGACGAAAGCGCCATCACCGGCGAATCCGCTCCGGTGGTGCGCGAATCCGGCGGTGACTTTGCGTCGGTGACCGGCGGTACCCGCGTGCTGTCCGACTGGCTGGTGGTGCGAGTTAGTGTCAATCCCGGCGAGTCTTTTCTGGACCGCATGATCAGCATGGTCGAAGGCGCCAAGCGCCAGAAGACGCCCAACGAAATTGCGTTGACCATTTTGCTGGTGGCGCTGACCATAGTGTTTCTTGTCGTTACGGTGACGCTGCTCCCGTATTCGCTGTTCAGCGTAGACGCTGCGCAGTCCGGCAGTGCCGTCAGCATTACCGCACTGGTTGCTTTGCTGGTGTGCCTGATTCCCACTACCATTGGCGGCTTGCTCTCTGCCGTGGGTGTGGCAGGTATGAGCCGCATGATGCAGGCCAATGTAATTGCCACTTCGGGCCGCGCGGTAGAGGCTGCAGGCGATGTGGACGTGCTGCTGTTGGACAAAACCGGCACCATAACCCATGGCAACCGCCAGGCGTCAACTTTCATTCCGGCACCCGGTGTGACAGTGTCGCAGCTGGCGGCCTGCGCGGCACAGGCTTCACAGGCGGATGAGACGCCCGAAGGCCGCAGCATCGTGGTGCTGGCAGAGCGCTTGCGCAATGATGCGGGACACGCCGCGAGCCCAGCTACTTCCCTGGGTGCAACACCGGTCCCGTTCACCGCACAAACGCGCATGAGCGGCGTAGACATCACGATGGCAAATGGCAGCATATCGATGCTGCGTAAAGGCGCGGTCGATGCAGTGCGCAAATATGTGCAGACCGCGGGTGGCCAGATGCCTGCCGAGGTGCTCACCGCGGCCGATGAAGTGTCACGTCGCGGTAGTACGCCACTCGCCGTTGCTGATGGCAGCACCGTACTGGGCATCGTGGAGCTCAAGGACATTGTCAAAGCCGGTATCAAAGAGCGCTTTGGCGAGCTGCGCCGCATGGGCATCAAGACGGTGATGATTACAGGCGACAACAAACTCACGGCCTCGGCCATTGCTGCCGAAGCCGGTGTAGACGACTTTCTGGCCGAAGCCACGCCCGAGGACAAACTGGTGTTGATACGTAGCTACCAGGCCGAAGGCCGCATGGTCGCCATGACTGGGGACGGCACCAACGACGCACCCGCGCTGGCACAGGCCGACGTAGCCGTGGCCATGAACAGCGGCACACAGGCTGCCAAAGAGGCAGCCAACATGGTGGATTTGGATTCCAACCCCACCAAGCTGCTTGAAGTGGTGGAAACCGGCAAAGCGCTTTTGATGACGCGCGGCTCGCTGACCACCTTCTCGATTGCCAATGATGTCGCCAAGTATTTCGCCATCATTCCCGCGATTTTTGTAACGACTTACCCGCAACTTGCAGCACTGAATGTGATGCAGCTTGGCAGCTCCAATTCGGCCATTTTGTCGGCGGTGATTTTCAACGCGCTGATCATCGTGTTCCTGATTCCGCTGGCCTTGAAGGGCGTGAAATACCGCCCCATCGGCGCGGCAGTGCTGTTGCGGCGCAACCTGCTGATTTATGGACTGGGCGGCTTGCTGGTGCCGTTTGTCGGTATCAAGCTGATCGACATGCTGCTGGTCGCAGTGCATTTGGTGTAAACAAAAGAGAGTCCCTCATGACAAATACAACTTCCATCGTTTCCTTTGAAACCGGCAGCGCTCCGCAAGGAATTCTGCGTCCGGTCGTGGTCCTGTTTATTCTGCTTTCGGTCCTCACCGGACTGCTGTATCCCCTGCTGACCACGGTGGTAGCCCAAGGGCTGTTCCCAGCACAGGCAGCAGGAAGCTTGATCGTCAAAGATGGAAAGCCAGTCGGTTCTGCACTTATCGGCCAGAACTTCACCGACCCGGCACACTTTTGGAGTCGCCCGTCTGCCACCGGCCCGCAGCCCAACAATGCGGCGGCGTCCAGTGGTTCCAACCTCGGGCCGCTCAACCCCGCACTGGTCGAGGCCGTTAAGGGCCGCGTGCAGGCTCTGCGCGACGCCGATCCTGGCAATACCGCACCCGTGCCGGTAGATCTGGTGACGGCCTCGGCCAGCGGGCTGGACCCGCACATTAGCGTGGCCGCAGCCAACTATCAGGTCAACCGCGTGGCTGCTGCGCGCAAGCTGGAGGTGGCAAAGGTGCAGGCTTTGGTGGAGCAATCCACAGAGCGCCCCCTGTGGGGCTTGTTGGGTGAGGCGGGAGTGAATGTGCTGCGTTTGAACTTGGCGCTAGACGCTCTGTGAGCAGGGCGCTGTGGCGCTTGGCGTAACTTCTGGCACCAGCTTTCCCCGCCAATAAACGCTCAATAATCGAAGCACCATGGCCTCCATCTCCGACTCCCGCCCCAACCCCGACGTCTTGCTCGCGCAACTGCGCGAAGAGGCAGAAGCCGTACAGCGGGGCAAGCTGCGTATTTACTTTGGTGCCAGCGCGGGGGTGGGCAAGACATTTGCCATGCTCAGTGCGGCCCAGCGCGCGCATGCGGCAGGGCAATCGGTGTTGATCGGTTTGATAGAAACCCACGGCCGGCGCGAAACCGAGGCGCTGCTTGCCGACCTGCCCAGGCTGCCGCTGGCAGAAATTGCCTACCGCGGGCAGGTGCTGCTGGAGTTTGATATGGACGCTGCGCTGCAGGCCAAGCCTGCGGTGTTGTTGCTCGATGAGCTGGCCCACAGCAACGCACCCGGTTCACGCCACCCCAAGCGATGGCAGGATGTGCAGGAGTTGCTGGACGCCGGCATCGACGTTTGGACCGCGCTGAATGTGCAGCATCTGGAAAGCCTTAACGGAACGGTGGGCGCCATCACCGGCATTCGCGTGAACGAGACGGTGCCCGACACCGTGCTGGACGCAGCCGATGAATTGATTCTGGTGGACGTGACCGCCGACGAACTGCTTGCCCGGCTCAAGGCGGGCAAGGTGTATGTGCCGCAGCAGGCAGAGCGCGCCACACAAAATTTCTTCCGCAAGGGCAACTTGTTTGCCTTGCGCGAAATTGCACTGCGCCGTACGGCCGAGCATGTGGGTGACGATGTGCGCAGCTACCGGGCGCGGCAGCACCAGATTGCCAGCCGGGGCAATGCCAGTGCGGCAGCTTGGAATACATCAGGCGCGCTGCTGGTGTGCGTGGGACCCGGTGAAGGCGCGGAGCACGCCGTGCGCAGCGCTGCACGCTTGGCCGGCAAACTCAATGTGCGCTGGCACGCGGCGTATGTAGAAACGCCGCAACTGCAGCGCGCACCTGCCAGCGCGCGCGACCACACACTGGCGGTGCTCAAGCTCGCCGAAGAGCTGGGTGGCGCCACCGTTGTGCTAACCGGTGATGATGTGGCGCGTGTTCTGCTTGAGCAAGCGCAAACCCTAAATTGCGCCACGGTGGTATTGGGGCGACCCGCTCAGAGCGGGTGGAGCCGTGTGCAGCGGATGTGGAGCGCTACCCTGACCCGGCAGCTTGCAGACCTGGCGCCTACGCTTGATATTGTGGAGGTGGGTTCCACAGAAACAGTGCGCCGCATCGCGCCGCCGTTGCCGGTGGACAGTGCGCGTGATGACGAAGGTTTGGCCATTGCGGCGAACTGGCAGCGTTATGCCTGGGCCATAGGCGGATGCGTCATCACCACGTTATTGACTACGCCCATGCTGGCTTTGTTTGACTTGGCCAACATCGTCATGTTGTTTTTGCTGTGCGTGGTGCTGGTGGCGGTCAAGCTCGGACGTGGCCCTGCGATGCTCGCAGCGGTGCTTTCGGTGGCGGCGTTTGACTTCTTTTTTGTACCGCCGCGGTTTTCGTTTGCCGTCAGCGATGTGCAGTACCTGTTGACCTTTGCGGTGATGCTTGGGGTGGGGCTGCTCATCGGTCAACTCGCCGCCAACTTACGCTTTGCTGCCAGTGTGTCCGCCCACCGCGAGCGGCGCGCCCAGGCTTTGTTTGCTCTGACTCGCGACCTGTCTGCCGCACTGCAGACCGAGCAGGTGGTGGAGTTGGGCGAGGCGGCCGTAAAGCGTACCTTTGGCGGCCAGGTGCAGGTCTTGGTAACCAACGCCAATGACAGGCTTGCTCTTGACGGCAGTCTGCCGCAGGGTCTGGATGCCGGCATTGCCGACTGGTGTTACCAAAACGGCCAGCGGGCCGGGTTAGCGACCGCCACCTTGCCGTCCAACACCTGGCATTACGTGCCGCTTCAAGCGCCTATGCGCATACGCGGTGTGTTGGCCTTGCAGCCGGACCAGCCGCGCTGGTTGCTGATTCCGGAACAGGTGCAGCAGCTCGAAACTCTGGCACGCCAGATCGCCATTGCGCTGGAGCGCGTGCACTATGTCGATGTGGCGCAAAGCGCCGTCGTGCAAATGGAGTCTGAGCGTTTGCGCAATACGCTGCTGGCCGCCATGTCGCACGATGTACGCACGCCGCTGACAGCGCTCATCGGGCAAGCTGAAACGCTTGCGCAAACTGGTGGTCTCAATCCGGAGCAGCTCGCTATGGTCCGCTCCATGGGATTTGAGGCGCGTGAAATGAATGCGCTGGTTAGCAACCTGCTGGACATGGCCCGGCTGGAAAGTGGTACTGTGCAACTGCGTCAGGAGTGGCAGTCGGTGGAGGAGGTGGTGGGTACCTCGATTCGTGCAGCCCGCCATGCCCTAGGGGCGTTGGAAGTGCAGGCCGATATCCCACCGGATTTGCCGCTGGTGCAATTTGACGCGGCATTGATGGAACGGGCACTGGTCAACCTCTTGGAGAATGCTGCCAAGTACGGCCTTGCTTCGCCATTGCATGTACCTGCCATTTGCATTTCCGCGCGCACTACAGCCCACACGCTGGAGCTGAAGGTGCGCGACTTCGGCCCTGGCTTGCCGCCAGCAAGCATCGGCCATGAAGACACCTTGTTTGACAAGTTCACGCGTGGCAAAAGTGAATCTAGTACTCGTGGCGTGGGGTTGGGTCTGGCGATTTGCAAAGCTATCGTGAAAGCCCACCGGGGCAGCATCCGTGCGGCGCAAGCCAGCGGTGGAGGTGCAGAATTCAGTATCGTGCTGCCACGCAGTGCACCACCCGCATCTCTTGAAATGGAAGTCTCTTGAACCCGGTTGCCATCTTGATTGAAGACGAGCCGCAAATCCGCCGCTTTGTGCGCATGGCGCTGGAGGCCGAAGGCTGGCAGGTGCACGAGGCCGACACGGCCAAACGCGGCCTGCTCGATGCAGGTACCCGCAAACCCGACTTGCTGGTGGTCGACCTGGGACTGCCTGATGGTGACGGCCTGGACGTGATTCGAGATGTGCGCAGTTGGTCCAATGTGCCCATCGTGGTGCTGTCTGCGCGGGCTGACGAAACCGACAAAATTGCAGCACTGGATGCCGGTGCCGATGACTACCTCACCAAGCCCTTCGGTGTGGGCGAATTGCTGGCGCGGGTTCGCGCCAATTTGCGCAGGCCGCGCGCCAGCGCCGACGGCACTCATGACGCAGGCGGCAGCGAAGAGGACGCAATATTCCGATTTGGCGGCGTAGAAGTAGACCGGCAGTCGCGCATTGTGCGGCGCGATGGGGCTGAAGTTCATCTCACCCCGATTGAATACCGCTTGCTCGGCGCGCTGATTGCCAATGCGGGCCGCGTCATGACACAGCGCCAGTTGCTTATTGCAGTGTGGGGGCCTTCGCACACCGAACAAAGCCACTACCTGCGCATCTACATGGGCCACTTGCGCCAGAAGTTGGAGCGTGATCCTGCACAGCCAGAGCATTTGTTGACGGAGACTGCAGTGGGGTATCGATTAATGCGTTAATGCTTAATCTGGTATTTTGACGCGGTTACATCAAGCGATTGCGCGGCTGCAAATTAAGAAACAGCTCATTTGATGTGAGTCCTAATGCAGCTCTGCTAAATTAAATCAAATGACTGCTCGTGGTCAATGGCAGTTGTCCACTTTAAAGATTGGATTGCCTACAAGCGGTCATTGACGCCGTGACTTTGGGGATCGGCGTATGTCAGCAATCAGCCAGTGACTTCGGTGAACGCTAGGACCGCTTTGGGTCGAAACCTGCTGTCCAAATTGCTATCTTGCAGGATCTCCCGCCCAGATATAAGACGAAAACAGCCGTTGTGACTGACATTTACCGTGCGACGAATTAGGTTTTTGGCATTGCTAGCTCGGCAAAACCAAAAGTTGTTTACGACTTTAATCCGCGCTGTTGTCAATTTGGTACGCTGGAAACCCGCATGGATGCTAGAGGGCTGTTTACGACTTTATTTGCAAGGAATACCTGGGAAATGCACAACCTGCATCACTCCACTGTGACCGACTTCGCCAAGTTACGCGGCTTGTCCACATCGGTGCCCCGCGCACACGCCGTGTGGTACGCCAACAGTTGCAGCGGCACCACGTGCAAGATGGGCGAGAGCACGCCGTAGTGCTCAGGCATGCGGATGACGTGCACGCCTTCGCTGCTTTGAATTTTGGTGTCGCCGTCGGCCAGCACATACAACACGCCGCCGCGCGCGCGCACCTCTTGCATATTGCTTTTGAGCTTTTCCAGCAAGGCGTCGTTCGGGGCTACGGTGACCACCGGCATGGCACTGGTCACCAAGGCCAAGGGGCCGTGTTTGAGTTCACCCGCGGCATAGGCCTCGGCATGGATGTAGGTGATTTCTTTGAGCTTGAGCGCGCCTTCCAGGGCGATGGGGTAATGCGTGCCACGGCCCAAGAACAAGGCATTTTCTTTGGACGCAAAGTCTTGTGCCCACGCGATGAGCTGCGGTTCTAGGTTCAGCACGGCTTGCAAGGCGGCAGGCAAGTGGCGCATGGCCTTGAGGTGTTCGACTTCTTGCGCGTCGGTCAAATGGCCCTTGGTTTGCGCCAAGGCTAAGGTGAGCAAGAACAAGCCAGCCAGTTGGGTGGTGAAAGCCTTGGTGGAGGCCACACCAATTTCAGCCCCCGCGCGCGTGACATAGGCCAACTGGCACTCGCGCACCATGGCCGAGGTGGCCACATTGCAAATGGTGAGGGTGTGTGTGAGCCCCAGGCTTTGCGCATGGCGCAGCGCGGCCAATGTGTCCGCCGTTTCGCCCGACTGGCTGATGGTGACGACCAAGGTCTTGGGGTTGGGCACCGATTCGCGGTAACGGTACTCGCTGGCAATCTCCACCTGACAGGGCACTTTGGCAATGGCCTCGATCCAGTACTTGGCCACGCAGCCGCTGTAATAGCTGGTGCCACAGGCCAAGATCAGCACGTTGTCGATGGCTTTGAACACTGAATAGGCGCCGTCGCCAAACAACTCGGGCACGATGCCCTCGACCCCTTCCAGGGTGTCGGCAATGGCGCGGGGTTGTTCAAAAATTTCTTTTTGCATGTAGTGGCGGTAAGGCCCCAACTCGGCAGCACCGCTGTGGGCGTGGACAGTTTTGACGACACGGGTCACCGGCTGACGCGCCTTGTCAAACACCCAGTACTTGCCCAGTTGCAGGTCGACCAAGTCGCCCTCTTCGAGGTAGACAATTTGGTCGGTCACGCCGGCCAAGGCCATGGCGTCGCTGGCCAAAAAGGTTTCAGCACCGTCTTGACCAACGCCCAAGATCAAAGGCGAACCGGCACGCGCCCCAATGACGCGGTGTGGCTCGTCTTTGTGGAACACGGCAATCGCATAAGCACCGGTCAAATGCGCCAAAGCGGCTTTGACGGCTTCAAAAATGTCGCCGTTGTAGAGGCTGTCGACCAAGTGGGCAATGACCTCGGTGTCGGTCTGGCTATAAAACACATAGCCCTTGGCTTGCAGCTCAGCACGCAATTCGTCGTGGTTTTCAATGATGCCGTTGTGCACCAAGGCCACACGGCCCGGGCGTTGGTCAGCGTCAGCACCAGGCCCGTGGCTGAAGTGGGGGTGGGCGTTGTGCACCGCTGGCACACCGTGGGTGGCCCAGCGGGTGTGGGCAATGCCGGTGCCGCCTTCGATGTGGTCATCGGCCACTTGGGTCATGAGCTCAGACACGCGGGCGGTGCTGCGCGCACGCTGCAAGCCGCCTTGCTTAGCGCCCAAGCTGGCGGCATGCACGGCCACGCCACACGAGTCGTACCCCCGGTACTCCAGGCGCTGCAAGCCTTGAACAAGGATGGGGACGATGTTGCGCGATGAAACTGCTCCGACGATGCCGCACATGTTTTGCACTCCTGAATAACGTTGCTGCGGATCGTAGGCTGCGCAGAAAGAAATTTCTCTACTATTTTTTGATTTATATGGATTTAAATTTTATAAATCATTGATATTGAAATTAAATTTCTTTATCATCTGATTTATGGAAGAAATAGATGCCATTGATTTGCAGATTTTGGACTTGCTCCAACACGACGCCAGCCTGAGCAATGTAGCTTTGGCCGAGCGCGTGAAGGTGTCGCCACCCACGTGCTTGCGCCGCGTCAAGCGTTTGCAGCAAGAGGGCTGGATAGAGCGCCAAGTGGCCGTGCTCAACGCCGACCGCTTGAGCGCCGCACAAGGACCCGCCTTGAGTGCGCTGGTGGAAGTGACGCTGGACCGGCAGGGGAGCGAACACATGGATGCGTTCGAACAACGCGCAGTGGCCGAAGACGCGGTGCAACAGTGTTGGCGTGTGTCACCGGGGCCCGACTTCATGTTGGTACTGCAAACCGCCGACATGCCGAGCTACCTGGCGCTGACGCAGCGCCTCTTTACGCAAGACGCCAATGTGCGCAACGTGAAAGCGTTTTTCAGCGTGAAGCGGGCCAAGTTCAGCAGCACGTGGCCGCTGCGAATTCAAAGAACTTAAGCGCCTAAAAATACCAAGGCTTGCTGAGGCGAGAGAACTTGCAAGCCAGGAATCGCTGCCATGTCCAGCAAGTCTTTGTCACCACTGATCAAGGCAGCGGCGCTGGCCTGGAGGGCGGTCTCAACCATTTTGTCGTCATCACGGTCGCGGCAATACAAGCCCGGTACACCGATCTCGACCCAGTGCGCACAAGCATTGAAGTCATGGAGCAAGCGCTCACGCGACTCCAAGGAAATGAAGCGGTCGAACTTGGGGCGGTAAAGACGTGTCCGCAGCTCATCGAACGTGGCTTGCGAAAAAACCAAACGGTGCTTCGCCAAAGCCAATTGGACCAGCTTGGCAGGTGCGCCTTGTGTGGACAAGGCCGCACTGATCAACACATTGGTGTCGATGACCAGCTTAAGACTCGTCACGCAGCAAATCTTCGAGCAGCTCGGGGGTCATGCCCGCTTTTTCGGCTTGCATGGCGGTGTCTTGCAGGGTGTGCTGCAAGCGATTGGCGTAAAACTCGCGCATCGCTTCGTAGTCTTGGGCCGAGACCATCACCCCGACCACCCGATC
This sequence comes from Limnohabitans sp. JirII-29, assembly GCF_003063395.1. Taxonomy (NCBI): domain Bacteria; kingdom Pseudomonadati; phylum Pseudomonadota; class Betaproteobacteria; order Burkholderiales; family Comamonadaceae; genus Limnohabitans; species Limnohabitans sp. JirII-29. Next base: position 185,334 of record NZ_NESB01000002.1, on the reverse strand, counting down.
ACGGCGCATGACACGCACGGGCTCGCGCTGGGCCAAGTCAATGAATTGACCGAATTGGGTTTTTGCTTCGTTGGCGGAAAAAGTTTGCATACGCCAAATTTAGCACGAATCGAACGATTCGTTCAAGCCATGAGGCTACTTTGGGGTTTTAACAGGCCGCTTGTAATTGGCCATGCTCACCTGCTTGCCCCGCGCCACGCTCAAAGCACCGGGCTCGGTGCTCTTGGTGATGGTGGAGCCACCGCCCACCGTGCCGCCCGCGCCAATGGTGACGGGCGCGACCAACACGCAGTTGCTGCCCACATGCACATCGGCTTCGATGACGGTGCGGTGTTTGTTGGCACCGTCGTAGTTGGCGGTGATGCTGCCCGCGCCAAAGTTGACGCGCTCGCCCACCGTGGCGTCGCCCAAATAGGCCAAGTGGTTGGCTTTGGCGCCACGGGCCAGGGTGGAGTTTTTGACCTCCACAAAGTTGCCAATGTGCACCTCTGCGGCCAGTTGTGCGCCGGGGCGCAAGCGGGCAAAGGGGCCAATCAGGGCGCCCTCCCCCACGGCCACGCCGAGTTGTTCGCCATCAATATGGGTGAAGGGGTGAATCACCGCACCCGCTTCGATGACGCAGTTGGCGATGACGCAGTTCGCACCGATCTTCACGCCTTGGCCCAAAAACACTTGACCTTGAAAGATGCAGTTCACATCAATCTCCACATCTTGCGCGCAATGCAAGCTGCCGCGCACATCAAAGCGTGCGGGGTCGATGATGCGCACACCCTCGGCCATCAAGGCCTGGGCTTGGCGCAGCTGAAACGCACGTTCCAACTCGGCCAGTTGCGTGGGGCTGTTGACACCGGCCACTTGGGCCGGGTCGGCAATTTGGTGACCCACCACCGACACACCATCGGCCACGGCAAACTTGACCACATCGGTCAGGTAGTACTCCTGTTGCGCGTTGTGGTTGTCCAAGCGCGCCAGCCAGGGTTTGAGCAACTTGGCGGGCACCGCCATGATTCCGCTGTAGACCTCGCAGATGGCGCGTTGTGCGTCGCTGGCGTCTTTATGCTCCACGATGGCTTGCACTTGGCCATCGGCATTGCGCACGATGCGTCCGTAGCCGGTGGGGTCGTCAAACGCGATGGTCAACAAGGCCAAGTGTTGGCCTGCGCAGGCGTCGATCAAGGCTTGCAAGGTGTCGGCCTGGGTCAAGGGCACATCGCCCGAGAGCACCACCACCACCGCGTCGTCACCCAACAAAGGCACGGTTTGTTGCACCGCATGGCCCGTGCCGAGCTGGGGCATTTGACGGGCGAACTGCAAGCCGTCTCCTGGATTGGCCTGCTGCAACGCGGCCTCTACCTGTTCTGCACCATGCCCCGTGATGACGATGGTGTGGCGTGCCTGCAAGCTGCGTGCGGTGTCGATCACATGTTGCACCAAAGCCTTGCCGGCCAAGCGGTGCAAAACCTTAGGCATACTGCTCTTCATGCGTGTGCCTTTGCCGGCCGCCATGATCACCACATCCAACACTGTCATGTCATTCATCCTTTTATTGCGAAGAATTATCCGCCAAGCCTTTCTTTGGCTAGGGGTGTTGGCATTCGCATGTCTGAGCGGGTGCAGCACGATCAAACTGGTCTATAACCAGAGCGATGACTTGCTTTACTGGTGGGTGGACGCCTATGTCGACTTGGAGGCCGAGCAAAAAGCCAGCACCCGAGAAGCGCTCAGCGAGCTACAGCGTTGGCACCGTCAACAGCAGCTGCCCGAGTACGTGGCGCTGCTGCAAAAAGCACGCAGCATGGCGCTGCAAGACGTCACGGCGGCCCAAGTGTGCGCAACGACCGAAGACATGAAGACCAGCTTCCTGACGCTGCTGCGCCACATCGAACCCGCTGCTGCACGACTTGGCACGCAACTCAACGCCCAGCAGCTCCAACACATGCGCAAGCGCTATGACAAGACCAACAAAGAGTGGCGCTCCGATTGGCTCGAAGGCAGCGCAGAGAAACGCTTGCGTTACCGCACCAAGCAGGCCTTGAACAGGTTGGAAGACTTTTATGGCCGACTCGATGACCCGCAACGCGAAGTGTTGAACCACTGGCTGAACGAATCCATCTTTGATGCAACCACCCAATATGCCGAACGCGAACGCCGCCAGGCCGACAGCTTGCAAACTTTGCAGCGCATGGCCGCAGCGCCAAGCACAGCACAAACACTGCTGCGCACCTGGATCGACAGGGCTTTCAATTCACCCAACGAGCAATACCGCAGCTACAGCCAAGCCTTATGGCAAGAAAACTGCACGGGCTTTGCCAAACTGCACAACAGCACCACCCAAGCGCAACGCCAACGCTTGGTCGAGACCTTGCGCGGCTACGAAACCGATTTGAAAACGCTGATCAGTCAAAAATAAATCAGGCCTGCAGCGCGGCCCACATGTCTTTATCGCGCTCAGCCGTCCAGATGCGTGGGTTCTTGATGCCTTGGGCTTCGTCGTAGGCACGGCTCACATCAAACGGCAAGCAGTGTTCGTAAATGAACACATGGCCAAAAATCGGATCCATACTTTGGCGCGTCAACGCCATGGAGGCTTTGAGATCCAAGCCCTGCTTGGCAGCTTCCTTGCCACAGCCAAACAAGGTTTCCACCCAGCGCTTGGTGTAGTCCAAGGCCTTGTTGACATTGGCGTGGCCCATCATGGCTTCACCGCGCCCAGGCACGATGGCCTCGGCATTCAACGCGCGCAAGGCTTCGAGCGTGGCAGGCCATTCTTCGAGTTGGGCGTCACCGGTGTAAACACCGGCTTCGTACTCCACCAAGTCGCCACTGAACAGCACCTTCTCAGCCTCGACCCAGGCAATGGTGTCGCCACGCGTGTGGCCTGCACCGGGGTGCCAGATGTCCACTTTCACGCCCCCTAAGTCGATGCACAAAGAGCCTTGGCGACCCGGCTGCCCATCGCCCACCACCATCGTGGGCCAGGTCAAACCGGGAATGCCTTCGACACCACGGAACAAACGTGGGAAGCGCTCGATCTCGCTTTGCATGTCTTGGGCGCCACGCTCGACGATGAGCTCATACGTGCCACGGCTGGCAATGATTTCAGTCGCGCCTTCGGCTGCGTAGGCGCTGGCCCCCAGCACACGCACCGCGTGGTAGTGGGTCAACAACACGTACTTGATGGGCTTGTCACTGACGGTGCGGATTTTGGCAATCAGGTCGCGCGCCATGGCGGGCGTGGCGGTGGCGTCACTCACCAAGATGTATTTGTCGCCAATGATCACGCCCGAATTGGGGTCGCCTTCAGCGGTGTAGGCCCAGCAATGCGCACTGAGTTGCTGGAAGGTGATTTTTTTCTCATCCAGGTCAGCTTGACTGGCAAAGGCTTTGGTGGGAGCGGTGGACATAGAACTTGTCTCCTGGTTGTATTGGCATCGATTTTACCTAATCGAAATGCGTTACGAATTGGTAAACCCCTCAAGTCATCAAGAAAGTCCGCGCTCCAACATCGCAATCACCTCATCGGCAAACGCCGCATAGCTGATCGGCCCACCCGGGCGCAACCAGGTGAAGGTCCAATTGATCATGCCAAACAGCATCATGGTGACGGCGGTTTGGTTGACCGGATTCAAACGCTCGGGGTAAGCCCGTTTCAAAAAGCGCGTGAAGGCGGCCACCACGTCGCGCTGGCGTGCCACGATCAACGCACGTTGCTCTTCACCCAAGAATTTGGTGTCAGCCAACAAGGCCACATGACGGGTGGCTGAGTTTTCGTACTCCTGCAAAAAGCGACGCACCAATTCGTGCAAGGCCGCCCTGTCATCCAAGTTGCGGCGCTGGGCCACCGCTTCAGACTCACCAATCAATGCCAACAAGCGTTGGGTGTAGCGGTCGAGCAAGTCAAACAGAATCGCTTCTTTGCTCTCGTAATAGTGGTAAAGCCGCGCTTTGGACGTACCCCCCGCAGCGGCGATGGTGCTCATGCTGGTGGCGGGGTAGCTGCCGTCGGCAAAGCATTGCGCGGCAATGTCTAAGATTTCGTCGCGTTTGAGATCATGAGAGGCAGATTTAGGGCGGGCCATGCCCAATATTCTGCCAGCCACCTCAAGCCTGTTGGCTTGGGGCTTGCCAGCACAACCAGGCCTCATCGCCTGCAAAACGTGCCCATGCCTCCACCACCAAACGCTGCAAAGGGTGGACGACGACGCATTGGCCTGGCAACAAAATCCAATCGGCCTCTTTTGCACAAGCATGTGGGCCATCAAAGGTGCCCCAAACACGCCCACGCACGACCTGCAAACGTGCCACCTGCGTGGCATACACACTCAAGGCCTGACCACGCGGCACAGTCCAACAGGCAGCGGCATCCAACAGCAAAGGCGAAGCATCTGAGAAACACATGGCAATCACTCCAGCGCCACAAGCGTGACAAAGCATGTGATGGTGTGTGGTTTGGTGTGCATCGTCCAATGAAAAAGTACGTCCCGTTTGATACCCACAACGCATCAATCGACGCCTTGTTTCCCGTTACGCTTGGGAGCCCACTGCAACAGGACCCCTATGTCGCCGCCTGCTCGCCCCTTGTTACGCACACGTCCATTGACGGTTGGCAACTTGCGCGCCTTTGAGACGGTGGCACGTCACCGCAACTACCGACTGGCCGCCCATGAATTGGCGCTCACGCAATCGGCAGTAAGTCGACAAATTCAAGCTTTTGAACAAGAGTTGGGCGTGCGACTGTTTGCCCGCCATACGCGCGCGGTTGAACTCACGGCAGATGGCGTGGAGTTGCTGGCCTGCGTGGGCAGCTTGTTGGAGAGACTGGATTTGACGGTGCGTCAAATTCGGCACAAGGCGAGCCGACAAACCGTATCGATCACCACCTTTGCGTCTTTCTCATCGATGTGGTTGATTCCTCGGCTGGAAATGTTCCAACGTGCGCACCCAGAAATCGACATCCGCGTCGAAGCGTCAGACCACGCCGTCGACCTTGAGGCCTCAGGCATCGACATCGCTTTGCGCTATGGGCCAGCATCACGCATGCCCGCACATGCGCAGCGCCTCTTTGGCGAACAACTCACGCCCATGGCCAGTGCTTGGTTGTTGAAAAACTCGCAGCCTGTGCGCACCGCCCAAGACCTGCAAGGCTTCAGCTTGATTGAGTCGATAGACGCCAACCACAGCCACCTCGACTGGTTGACTTGGCAGCGCTGGTTTGAAACCCATCAACTGGGCCACTTGCAACCCAAGCGGTGGTTGCATTTCAACTACTCCTACCAAATGGTTCAGGCCGCCATGAGCGGTCAAGGCGTGGTGCTGGCACGGCTGCCTTTGGTGGCAGAAAGTTTGGCCAATGGCGATTTGGTAGAAGTTTTACCGCAAGACCGCACAGAGTCTCCGATGGCCTATTGGCTGATCGTCAATCCGCGCAGCTTGAATCGGCCTGAAACCCAAAACTTCAGCCAATGGCTGACCGAGCAGGCACTTGCCACGCGTCGCACCATAGGTGAGAAAGACGCCATGGCGTGATGGCCACTCAGCCCATGGGCCAAACCACGCCGTTGTCGTTCAACAAAGCATCCAGCGGCATGTCGTGGGCTTCGGGCATCAAGTCAGGAATGAAGCCGTGGGTAAAACCCAAACCCGCAGTGAAAGGCTTGGGCTGCAAAGTGGCCAAGGTGCGGTCGTAAAAGCCACCGCCGTACCCTAAGCGAAAACCACCCGGCCCATAGCCCACGCAGGGCACAAACAACAAGGTGGGCACGATCACTTCGGTGTCTTTGGGCTTGGGAATACCGTAGGCATCTTCTTCCATCGGGCAACCGGGATACCAAGCGTGGAAGGTCAAGGTCTTGTGGGCTTTGTCGACCACGGGCAAGCCGATGCGGCGGCGTTGCGGTTGGTCGAGCAACTCGCCGTCTTCTTTCCAGCGGTGCAAGGCAGGCAGTGGATCGAACTCGCCTTTGATGGGCCAGTAAGCGCCGATGACCGCATCGGGACGGTCAAACAACCAGATGCGCATCACGCGTTGCAACATGTCGGCCCGTTCCAGCCTGTCGGGCAAATTCAAACGCTCTTCAATGAGCTGCTGGCGCAAAGTTTTTTTGTCCACAGATAATCAGTGCATGAAGTTGTCTGTCATTGTGTCATTGTTTGCTGGGGTCACTCTTGCGCTCCAGCTGTTCAGCCCCTCCGCTCAAGCAGCCACGGTGATCACCGATCCGAAAGCGGACGCGGTCATCACCGACATGGCCCAAGCCTTCAAGCGTGGCGACCGCAAGCGTTTGAGTGCCTTGCTGCCGCAAGCCAAAGGCCATCCACTCGAAGCCTGGGCCGCGTACTGGGAACTCAAAGCCCGCCTAGATGAAGCCAGCACGCAAGAGGTGCGCAGCTACCTGAGCCGCTATGCCGGCACCTACCAAGAAGACCGCTTGCGCAACGATTGGTTGCTGCTGCTGGGCAGTCGACGTGACTGGACCACACTGAGCGACGAACACCCGCATTACCGCATGCGCGACGACCGTGAACTGCGTTGCTACATATTGACCGTCGAGCTGCTTGAAAAAGGGCCACGGGCAACACCCGATTTGGCAGACGAGGTAAGACGCAACTGGATGGGCATGCGCGAGGCCGATGACGGCTGCACGCTGGCAGCAGACCGCTTGTATTTCAACAAGCAATTCACGGCCTTGGACATTTGGCGCAAAGCCCGCCTGATGATGGAACACAACCGCCCACGCACGGCACGCAATGCGGTGTTCATCGTGGCGCCAGATGCCGCCAACGCGGTGACTGACTTGAACAACAACGCCCTCAAATTCTTAGCCAAGCACATCGCGGCCCCACAAAAAGTACGTCAAGAGTTGGTGGTCATGGCTTTGGTCAAGGTGGCCGCCACCGATGCAGACGAAGCCGCCAGGTTGATGAAAAACAAATGGCAGCCTTACCTCACGACCGAAGAACGCCACTGGGTGTGGGGGGTGATTGGCCGTCAATCGGCCATGCGTCTGGACGAAGACACGCTGGACCACTTCGCCCGCGTGGCCCACGACAAAGACCTCAATGACGACATGTTGGCGTGGAAAGCCCGCGCAGCACTGCGCGCAGGAAACAGCCCGAAATGGGCAACGGTGGAGTCGGCCATTCAGGCCATGAGCCCCGACGCACGACGCGACCCCACCTGGATTTATTGGCACGCCCGCGCCTTGCTGGCACGCAAGCGCGTGACGCCTCAAGTGCAACAAGAAGCCACCGCCGCGCTAGAGAGCATTGCTGGCGTACGCGGCTTTTACGAGCAACTGGCCCTGGAAGAGTTGGGCCGCAAAGTGACCGCCCCCGCTCGCCCTGCGCCACCGGCGCCAGAAGAAATGGAAGTCGCACGCAACAACCCTTCCTTGCAACGTGCGCTGTATGCCATGGCCATCGGTTTGCGGTCTGAAGGTGTGCGCGAATGGAACTACGCCACCAACCTGGTCAATGCCCAAGGTCAAAGCGGCTTGATGAGCGACCGCGAATTGCTCGCAGCCGCTCAGCTGGCCTGCGACCACCAGGTGTGGGACCGCTGCATCAACACCAGCGACAAGACGCGCCAGGTGATGGACTTTGAACAGCGCTTTCCCATGCCCTTCAAAGACAGCGTCATTGCACGTGCACGCGACATCAACCTCGACCCAGCGTATGTGTACGGCTTGATTCGCCAAGAAAGCCGCTTTGTGATGGACGCACGCTCTGGCGTGGGCGCCTCGGGCTTGATGCAAGTCATGCCCGCCACCGCCAAGTGGACCGCGCGCAAGATCGGCATGAACGGTTTCACACCCGACCAAATCACCGACCGCGACACCAACATAGCCATCGGCACGGGTTATCTGAAATTGGTGCTCGACAGCTTTGAAGGCTCGATGCCCTTGGCCGCTGCGGCCTACAACGCAGGCCCAAGCCGCTCACGCCGTTGGCGTGCGCCCAACGAGGGGGCAGGTCCGGTCTTGGAAGGTGCCATCTGGGCCGAGAACGTGCCATTCAACGAGACCCGTGACTATGTGAAAAAGGTGCTTTCCAACACCACCAACTACGCGGCGTTGATCACCGGACAACCTCAGTCACTCAAGGCCCGTTTGGGACAAGTGGGCCCACGCAACGCCACCGCACCGGCAGAAAACCTCGATCTGCCCTGACGCGCGCGGGTTCAGGCTGAACAAAACACCCCACTGATTTGGCCCCTGCCCTTGAAATGTCACAGACATGCCCTAAAATTAGCACTCAATGGCGTCGAGTGCTAACAACTCGCACCCGACTCCAGGTAATTTCAATCCTTTAGTTCCAATTTGGAGATGCAATGAAACTTCGTCCTCTCGGCGATCGCGTGATCGTTAAACGTATCGAAAGCGAAACAAAAACCGCTTCTGGCATCGTGATCCCTGATTCCGCTGCTGAAAAGCCCGATCAAGGCGAAATCCTGGCCGTTGGCCCAGGTAAGAAAAATGACAAAGGCGAACTGCTCGCCATGAACGTCAAAGTTGGCGAACGCGTGTTGTTCGGCAAGTACAGCGGCCAAACCGTCAAAGTCGACGGTGAAGAGCTGTTGGTCATGAAAGAAGAAGACCTCTTCGCCGTGGTCGCCTAATCAAATATCTGGAGAATTCAAAATGGCAGCAAAAGACGTAATTTTCGGCGGCGAAGCCCGCGCACGCATGGTTGAAGGCGTGAACATTTTGGCCAACGCGGTCAAAGTGACCCTGGGCCCCAAGGGTCGCAACGTGGTGCTTGAGCGCTCTTTCGGCGCTCCCACCGTGACCAAGGACGGTGTGTCCGTGGCCAAAGAAATCGAACTCAAAGACAAGTTGCAAAACATGGGCGCCCAGATGGTCAAGGAAGTCGCTTCCAAGACCTCTGACAACGCTGGCGACGGCACCACCACTGCCACCGTGTTGGCACAAGCCATCGTGCGCGAAGGCATGAAGTACGTGGCCGCAGGCATGAACCCCATGGACCTCAAGCGCGGCATCGACAAAGCAGTGACTGCTTTGATCGAAGAACTGAAGAAAGCCACCAAGGCCACCACCACCAGCAAAGAAATCGCCCAAGTCGGTTCGATCTCTGCCAACAGCGACCACAGCATTGGTGAAATCATCGCCAACGCCATGGAAAAAGTGGGCAAAGAAGGCGTGATCACTGTGGAAGACGGCAAGTCGTTGAACAACGAACTCGACGTAGTGGAAGGCATGCAATTCGACCGCGGCTACCTGTCGCCCTACTTCATCAACAACCCCGAGAAGCAAGCTGCTTTGTTGGACAACCCCTTCGTGTTGTTGTTTGACAAGAAGATCAGCAACATCCGTGACCTGTTGCCCACCTTGGAAGCCGTTGCCAAAGCAGGCCGTCCTTTGTTGATCATTGCCGAAGAAGTCGAAGGCGAAGCCTTGGCAACTTTGGTGGTCAACACCATCCGTGGCATCTTGAAAGTTGTGGCTGTCAAGGCACCTGGCTTTGGTGATCGTCGCAAAGCCATGTTGGAAGACATCGCTATCTTGACCGGCGGCAAAGTGATCGCTGAAGAAGTGGGCTTGACCCTCGAAAAAGTAACCTTGGCTGACCTCGGCCAAGCCAAGCGCATCGAAGTGGGCAAAGAAAACACCATCATCATCGACGGCGCAGGTGCTGCTGCTGACATCGAAGCCCGCGTCAAACAAGTGCGCGTGCAAATCGAAGAAGCCACTTCTGACTACGACCGCGAAAAACTGCAAGAGCGCGTGGCCAAGTTGGCTGGCGGTGTTGCCGTGATCAAAGTGGGCGCTGCCACCGAAGTCGAAATGAAAGAGAAAAAAGCCCGCGTGGAAGACGCCCTGCACGCCACCCGCGCTGCTGTGGAAGAAGGCATCGTGGCTGGTGGTGGCGTGGCTTTGCTGCGTGCCCGTCAAGCCGCTGGCACCATCAAGGGTGACAACGCTGACCAAGAAGCCGGTATCAAGCTGGTGTTGAAAGCCATCGAAGCGCCTCTGCGCGAGATCGTGTACAACGCCGGTGGCGAACCATCGGTGGTGGTCAACGCGGTGTTGGCTGGCAAAGGTAACTACGGCTTCAACGCTGCCAACGACACCTATGGCGACATGATCGAAATGGGTATCTTGGACCCAACCAAAGTGACCCGCACCGCGCTGCAAAACGCAGCCTCCGTGGCTTCGTTGATGTTGACCACCGAGTGCATGGTGTCAGAAGCTCCGAAAGAAGAAGCTGCTGGCGGCGGTATGCCTGATATGGGTGGGATGGGCGGCATGGGCGGCATGGGCATGTAAGCTCTCCTTGCCTGAGAGCACAGGGCAGCGTTGCAACCGCTTGCCGTGGCGATGCCACTGTCAGCGCGTTTGCGCCTTGCCCTGCACTCTCATGCTGCGTCGCAGTGACTTTGGTTGCTATGACTCAACTCAAAAAAAGCCTCGCAATTTTTGCGAGGTTTTTTTTCGCTTCTGCGTTGCGACACAATAGCCCAATGGACTCTCGCCCCATCATTGCTCTGCTGCAACAGCGCCTACCTGCGTTGATGGCGGTGTACGCCTTTGGCAGTCGTATCAAAGACGAAGGGCGTCATGCCAACGCACAAAGCGATCTGGATTTGGCAGTTTTGGTGGAAGGCTATGCCGACCCTTTGCAACTCTTCGAATTGGCAGGTGCCGTGGCAGACCTGGCGCACTGCCATGTCGATCTTTTAGACATGCGCGCGGCCAGCACGGTGATGCAGCACCAAATCCTCACGCAGGGTGTGCGCTGGTGGGCCAAGGATGTACAGGCCGGGCTTTTTGAAGCCGCGATGCTGAGTGAAAAAATTTACTTAGACCAAGCCCGAGACGGACTGGTCCGTGACGTGGTGCAACGGGGCGCTGTCTATGGCCGATGACGTGTTGTTGAACAAAGCCGCCGCCATTGAGCGCTGCGTGGCACGTGCGCGTGAAGAATACGCAGGCGACCCTGACGGGTTTGCCAAAAACTTTACTCGGCAAGATGCCGCCATCCTAAACATCCAACGCGCCTGTGAGGCCGTGCTCGACATGGGGCAACACATCATTCGACGTGAATCGTTGGGCTTGCCGCAAAGCGCCAGAGATGTGTTCACGCTCTTGGCTCAGGTCAGTTGGGTGGATGAGGCCTTGGCCGAGTCGATGAAACGCATGGTTGGGTTTCGCAATGTCGCTGTGCACGAATACCAAGCGCTGCAACTGCCGATCACGGTCAACATCATCACCCACCATCTGGATGAGTTCACCGCCTTCACCAGACAGATCCTGCTGAAAGATATCCCCAACGATCAGCCTTGATGCATCAAGGCTTCGAGCTTGACGGCGTCGACACAAAACGCGCGGATGCCCTCGGCCAATTTCTCGGTGGCCATGGCGTCTTCGTTCAAGGCAAAGCGGAAAGACGCTTCGCTGTGATGCACTTCAGGCAAATCCATCTGTTGGGCCGCGTGGGGCTCTAGCGCACGCACCAAAGGCTCGACAGAGGCGCTCAATTGCGCCAGCAACTCAGGTGCGATGGTGAGCAAGTCACACCCCGCCAAGGCGGTGATTTGGCCCACGTTGCGAAAGCTCGCACCCATCACTTCGGTGGCAATGCCGTGACGCTTGTAGTGGTTGTAAATTTGGCGCACCGACTTGACACCGGGGTCGTTGGCACCCGCCTGAACCGCCTCGTCCCACCCACCAGCAGCTGACTTTTTGTACCAGTCGTAAATGCGCCCCACAAAAGGCGAAATCAACTGCACCTTGGCGTCGCCACAGGCCACCGCTTGGGCGAACGAGAACAGCAAGGTCAAGTTGGTGCGAATGCCTTCGCGCTCCAACTCAGCGGCCGCTTGAATGCCTTCCCAGGTGGACGCGATCTTGATCAACACCCGTTCGCGCTGGATGCCTGCCGCTTCGTACAAAGCCATGATGCGGCGTGCGCGTGCGGTGGTGGCTGCGGTGTCAAAGCTCAAACGGGCATCGACCTCGGTGGAAACACGGCCCGGAATGATGGCCAAAATTTCGCAACCAAAACGCACCAGCAAGCGGTCAATCTGCACATCCATGGGCTCTTTGCCGTGCGCGGCCACGGTGTCTTTCAAGAGCGGCAGGTACTCGGGCTTTTGCACCGCTTTCAAAATCAGTGAGGGGTTGGTGGTGGCATCTTGCGGCTGAAAAGCGCTCAGTTGCTTGAAGTCGCCCGTGTCGGCCACCACGGTGGTGAATTGTTTGAGTGCGTCGAGTTGGTTCATGCCCGCAATTATCCAACCCATCGCCAGAAACCTTGTATGCACCAACACCCAATGCACGGGCTACAGTGACGGCATGAACACACACTCTTTTCAGCAACGCGTTTTGGTCTTGGGCGGCTCCGGTTTTGTGGGGCGTCATGTCTGCGAAGCTCTGTCGCGTCTGGGCTGGCAAATCACTGTGCCCACGCGCCGTCTGCCTGCGCGCAGCGTGCAAATGTTGCCGGGCGTGTCGGTGGTGCAGGCCAATATTCACGAGCCGCGTGAACTCAATGCGCTGGTACGTGGCCATGATGCGGTGGTCAATTTGGTGGCCATCTTGCATGGCAACGAAGCAGCGTTTGAACACGTGCATGTGACCCTGCCCGCGCTGATTGCCAAGGCCTGCCAGGCCGCCCATGTGAAACGCCTGGTGCACATCAGTGCCTTGGGCGCCGATGTGCAAGGCCCCTCGATGTACCAACGCAGCAAAGGTCAGGGGGAATTGGTCTTGATGGCAGCGGCTGACAAAACAGGCTTGGGCCTGACGGTGCTGCGCCCCAGCGTGATCTTTGGCGAAGATGACCAGTTCATCAACCTGTTTGCGCGCTTGCAAAAAGTCTTCCCCCTCATGCCATTGGCAGGCAGCCAGGCGCGCTTTCAACCCGTGTGGGTGCAAGACGTGGCCCGTGCCGTGGTGCATTGCCTGCAAGACGCACGCACCATCGGCCAAGGCTTTGAGGTCTGCGGCCCCGAAGTGTTCACGTTGGCCGAACTGGTGCAGTTTGCGGGCCGCTGGGTGGGCCATCCCCGCCCGGTGCTGCCCTTGCCCTATGCAGCAGGCTGGGCGCAGGCCTTGCTGATGGAGTTGGCCCCCGGCCCCACCCTGATGAGCCGCGACAACCTGGCCTCCATGCAAGTCGACAACGTGGCCAGCGGTCGCCTGGATGGTTTAGAAGCTTTGGGCATCACACCTCGCACCTTGGCTAGCGTGTTTTAAACAAGGAGGCGTCATGGCACTCACCTTGGTCGTTGGCAACAAAAACTACTCCTCGTGGTCGATGCGACCTTGGGTGTTGATGACACAAGCGGGCATTGCCTTCAATGAACAGCGTGTGCGCTTTGACAGTTTTGAACCTGACTCTGCGTTCAAACACGCCCTACAACCCATCAGCCCCGTGGGCAAAGTGCCGGTGCTGGTAGACGACCAGCTCCAGCCAAGCCAAGCCATCTGGGACACGCTGGCCATCTGCGAATACCTGGCCGAGACTTATCCCCACCTACACCTGTGGCCCCAAGACCGAGCAGCACGCGCCCATGCGCGCAGCCTGTGTGCCGAGATGCACGCCGGCTTTAGCCACTTGCGGTCGCTGTGCCCCATGAACATTGAAGCCCATCTGCCCGAAGTCGGCGCACGCTTGATGCACGAACATGCGGGGCTGCAACAAGACCTGCAACGCATCACAGACATGTGGCAAGGCTTGCTGCAAAGCCATGGAGGCCCTCTGCTGTTTGGCACCTTCAGCATCGCCGACGCCTACTTTGCGCCGGTCTGCATGCGCATCCGTACCTACGCACTGCCTGTGCCTGCCGATGTGCAGGCCTACATCGCACGCGTGGTGGCATTGCCTGGTGTGGCAGCGTGGATGCAGCAAGCCCTGGCCGAGCACGACTTTCGGGCCTTTGAAGAGCCCTACCGGCACGCCTGAAGCGCAGCCCCGCCAGCGCGCGTTTTACACTCGCGCCATGAAAACTTACTTGGTTGGCGGTGCCGTGCGTGACGCTCTGATGGGGCACCCTGGGGCCGACCGCGACTGGGTGGTGGTGGGCGGCACACCCGAGGCCCTGGTGGCCCAAGGTTTCGAGCCTGTTGGGCGCGACTTTCCCGTCTTCTTGCACCCCACCACGCGCGAAGAACATGCCTTGGCTCGCACCGAACGCAAAACCGCACGCGGCTACCGTGGCTTTGCGGTGCATGCCGCACCCGAGGTGACGCTGCAAGAAGACCTGGCCCGACGCGACCTCACCATCAACGCCATCGCCCAAGACCCCGACACGAACGAACTGATCGACCCCTATGGCGGCCAACGCGATGTGCAAGCCAAGGTGCTGCGCCATGTGACCGATGCCTTTCGCGAAGACCCAGTGCGCATCTTGCGCGTGGCGCGCTTTGCCGCGCGTTTTCCCGACTTTGCGGTGGCCCCCGAAACCCTGCAACTCATGCGTGAGATGGTGGACGAGGGCGAGGTAGACGCCCTGGTGAGCGAGCGTGTGTGGCAAGAACTCGCCCGTGGCCTCATGTCTGCACGCCCCTCGCGCATGTTGCAAGTGCTGCGCCAGTGCGGGGCTTTGAAGCGCCTCTTGCCCGAGGTAGACCGTCTTTACGGCGTGCCCCAACGCGCCGAGCACCACCCCGAGGTCGACACCGGCATTCATCTGGAAATGGTGCTCGACCAAAGCGCCTTGGCCCAAGCGCCGCTTGAAGTGCGCTTTGCCTGCTTGTGCCACGACTTGGGCAAAGGCACCACGCCAGCGGACGTGTTGCCACGCCACATCGGCCACGAGCAACGCAGCGCCAAACTGCTGCTGGCCGTGTGCGAACGCTGGCGTGTTCCGGTGGAGTGCAAAGCCCTGGCCGATGTGGTGGCGCGTGAGCACGGCAACATCCACCAAAGCCAAAGTTTGGGCGCCCAAGCGGTGTTGCGTTTGCTGCTGCGCTGCGATGCAGTGCGCCGGCCCGAGCGGTTTGCGTTGGCCTTGCAAGCGTGTGAGTGCGATGCCCGTGGGCGCTTGGGGCGCGAGCAGGACGACTACCCGCAGCGTGCGCGTTTGACGCGCTTGCTGCAAGCGGCTTTGTCGGTGGACAGTGCGTCGGTCAGTGCACGGGCGTTGCAAGACGGACTGACCGGGCCAGCAGTGGGTGCGCGTTTGGATACTGCGCGCTTGGCGGCTATTTCGTTGGCGCTTTAGTTCTTCTCGTTCTTGCTCTTGCTCTCTTGCGATTGAAGTGAGACGCAACGAAGTAGCAAGGGCGGCAACCGCTCTGCTCCTACGCCGCTACGCGGCTCGATGTCGCTGCCGCGGTCACCACCCTTGCCACTTCGATGCTGGGTACGCGCACAGATTTCAACGCACGACATCACGCCTTACGTCAAACGGTGAGGGCTGTGCCTGCGGCAGCGACATCGAGCCGCGCCAGCGGCGTAGGAGCAGAGCAGGTACAGCCCTCGGCGTTTGACATAGAAGGGAAGCTCGAATCATCACAGGCCAGCAGCAAAAACATACCGCGTCAAACGCCGAAGGTTGTGCCTGCGTCAGCGACATCGAGCCGCGCCAGCGGCGTAGGAGCAGCGCAGGTGCAGCCCTCGGCGTTTGACACCGAAGGGCAGTTCAAATGACCTTGGCAATCAACGCACACACAACGCTGAGAATGATCGTCGACGTGAGCGGAATAAAAATCTCACGCCCGAAGAGGCGAAACCGAATGTCCCCCGGCAAACGCCCAAAGCCAAGCTTTTGCAACCACGGCGTCACGCTGTTGATCAACAACAGCGCCAAAAACACCACCAAGAGCCAGCGAAACATGGCGTGTCCTTAAAGCGTGTGACTGCGGTCGCCCTGGGCAAAACCCATAGGCTCCCAAGGCTCGCCGGTACCAAAGGCGATCACCTTGAACAGCTCGCCCATCTCGTGCTCGGTGATCAGCTTTTGCGCCATCGCCTTCTCAGGCAGGGGCGCATCCACCAGCGGAGGCAACAAACCGCTGTTGATCAAAAAATGTGCTTGGCTGGTGTAACCCAGCACATTCAAGCCCGCGTCTTGGCCGGCCAAGGCCACACCGGTGAAGTTCACATGGGCGGTGATGTCTTTGGCCCCCACATCTTGCAGTGGGTCAGGATCGGCCTGGTGCAGTTGGTGGCACATCAAGGTGCCCATGTGACGTTGGGGGTGAAAGTACTCGTGCTCCGGAAACCCGTAGTCGATCAAAAAGGCGGCGGCGCCTTTGCCGCCCGCTGCCACGCTGGCGTTCATGCGGTCGGCCAGGGTGCGCACAAAGGCTTCGGCCTGGGTGTGAATTTCAGTCAGGTAATCGTGCGCACCCTCCAACTCAACGGGTGGGCGCAGCTCGGTCACACGGTCTTGCCATTGCAGCGGCTGGGCCGCGTCGCCTGTCCACACCACGCCGCGCTCATGCCACACACCTTGCGTGCGCACCAACAGCTGCACCGGCATGGCGTCGAGCACCTCGTTGCCCACCACCACGCCGCTCAGTTGCTCAGGCAAGGCGTCCACCCACTGCACCTTGGCTGCATGCGCGTGCAGGCAGGCTTGCTGGCGTGCGCGCAGGCTGCCCGACAAATCCACGATGGTGTAGCGCTGAATGGTGTCGCCCAGGGTGTCGAGCAGTTGCAGTGCCAAGGCGCCGGAACCCGCACCAAACTCCCACACCTCGTCGGTACCTGTCACCGCCAGCGCCTCGCGCACCGAGTGGGCCAGGGTGCGACCAAACCAGGGGGACATTTCGGGGGCGGTCACAAAGTCGCTGCCGCTCTCAGGCGTGGTGCCGAACTTGCGCAAGTCGTTGGCGTAGTAGCCCAAGCCCGGCGCGTACAGCGCGAGCGCCATGAAACGGTCAAAGCCTAGCCAGCCACCGGCCTTGGCAATGGCACGCTGAATCAGGGCATAGAGGGCGCGTTGCGCGGGGTCTTGAGATAATTTGTGAGAATCCATGGCTCTACCGAATCTTGGCGCGCATCCTACCGCCTCACCACACACATGACTTCTTGGGCACTCATCACCGGCGGCAGCGTTCGCCTGGGCCGTGAAACCGGCTTGGCCTTCGCACGCGCGGGCTGGAACGTGGCGTGCCACTACAACCGCTCTGCCGACGCGGCGCAAGCCCTGTGTGTCGAGCTGCGCGCTTTGGGCGTGCAAGCCCTGGCCGTGGCTGGCGAGTTGGAAGACGAAGCCAGTTGCCAACACATTTTCAACACCACGGTGGCCACCACCGGCACCGACCTGCGCTGCATCGTCAACAACGCCTCTTTGTTTGTGCCCGACGAGGGCAGCGACTTTGACGAGACCCAAGCCCTGGCGCAACTCAAAGTCAACCTCATGGCGCCGATGCGTTTTGGCAAGTGGCTGGCCGCTTTGCATGGCCATGGCGCAGCGCCTCAACCCCATGTGTCAGCCAACGCCATGGCGACCAACACCACAGAGCCCATGCCGGTCACTGCGCAGAGTGCGCACCTTGCCTCACGCTTGGCCGCTCCGAGCGTGGTGCACGTGCTCGACCAAAAGGTGTTCAACCTCAACCCCGATTATTTTTCGTACACCCTGTCCAAGCTCGCACTCGAACGCGCGGTCAGTTTGCAAGCGCAGTCGCTGGCACCCACCTTGCGCGTCAACGCGGTGGCACCTGGGTTGATGTACTTGAGCGGCCCCCAATCGCAAGACAACTTTGACCGCGCAGCCAAAGCCAACCTGCTGCGCCAACCCATCGCCCCAGCCGACGTCGCCAACACGGTGGTGTTTCTGGCCAACAACCCCAGCATCACCGGCACCACCGTGCGGGTGGACAACGGCCAACACTTGGTGCCGCTCTCGCGCGACATCATGTTTGTGGTCGAAGAACTTTTCAAACCATGACCAACACCTCACTGAACAACGCCCTCCTGCTCAACTGCCGCCGCCTGTTTTTGCGCGGCCTCACCGTGCAAGCCCAAATTGGGGTGCACGACTTTGAACAACACGCCCCGCAACGTCTGGTGATCGACGTGGACTTGTACGTGTCTTTCGCAGGCACCAGCCCCAAAGACGACCGCATCGACGAAGTGGTGGACTACGACTTTGTGCGCGCCGTGGTGCATGGCCGCATTGCCAAAGGCCACATTGGTCTGCAAGAAACTTTGTGCGACAACATCTTGACCCACTTGCTCGAACACACGGGCGTGTTGGCTGCGCGCGTGTCCACCCGCAAACCCGATGTCTACCCCGATTGCGAAGCCGTCGGCGTGGAAGCCTTTCGTGCCAAACCCGGAGTGCTGTGACCATGGCACTGTCCAAAGGCACCCAAATTCTCACGCTCAATGGCTTGCGCTTTGATGCCAACCTAGGCATCTTGGAACACGAAAAAACCGATCCACAACCCATCCAGGTGGACGCCGAACTCAACTTAGGCACCCAACCCCTGCTACCGCATGACGACGACATTGGCCACGTGCTCGACTACCGCAAGGTGCGCCAGATCATCATCACCGAGTGCACCGCAGAGCACGTCAATTTGCTGGAGAGCTTGATTGGCAAACTGGCCCATCGCCTGATGCAACTGCCCGGCGTGCTGGGCGTTCGGGTGAAAATTGCCAAGCTGGAAATTTTTGACGACTGCGAAGTGGCGATTCGCATGGAAACAGGACAATGGAACTAAGGGCGCAACACGCTTGCCGCCCTGCACTCAACGCACGCACACCATGACCACCACCGCCAAAGACCCTCAGCAAATCAAAATCGAACACGAGACCCACAAGCTGGAGAAGCGCTTGTGCCGTCAGGTCGGTCAAGCCATCGTCGACTACAACATGATCGAAGAGGGCGACAAGGTCATGGTCTGCATGTCGGGCGGCAAAGACAGCTACGGCATGCTCGACATCTTGCTCAAGATGCAAGCGCGCGCGCCCATCCGCTTTGAGTTGATCGCCGTCAACCTGGACCAAAAGCAACCCGGTTTTCCGGCGGATGTGCTACCCAAATACCTCACAGAAGTCGGCGTGCCGTTTCGCATTGAAACGCAAGACACCTACTCGATCGTGAAAGACAAAATTCCCGAAGGCAAGACCATGTGCAGCCTGTGCAGCCGTTTGCGCCGGGGCATTTTGTACCGCGTGGCAGGCGAGTTGGGCTGTAACAAAATTGCGCTGGGCCACCACCGCGATGACATTTTGCAAACCTTCTTTTTGAACATGTTCTTCGGCGGCAAGCTCAAAAGCATGCCGCCCAAACTGGTGAGCGACGGTGGCGACCACATGGTGATTCGCCCCATGGCCTATGTGAGCGAGAAAGACCTGGTGCGCTGGGCCGCGCACCGCCAGTTCCCCATCATCCCCTGCACGCTGTGCGGCAGCCAGGACGGCTTGCAACGCCAAGTGGTGGGCGAGATGCTGCGCGAGTGGGAAAAGAAGTTTCCGGGTCGCATTGAAAACATGTTTGCCGCGCTACAAAACGTGGTGCCCTCGCACCTGCTGGACCACTCGAAGTTTGACTTCAAAAACCTGGTGACCACCGGCGTGGCGTCGGATGACGGCGACAAGGCCTTTGACCACGAAGAGTTTGCGGTGCCTAGCTTGCCGGGTTTGCAAGTGGTGCGCTTGAGCGACTGAGCAGAGCGCCAGCGCCCAAAGAAAAAGCCGCTCAATGAGCGGCTTTTTTGCGCAACAAAAAATTACAGCTTGAACGCCACCACTTTTTGCGTTTGCTCGCCCAGGCCTTCGATGCCTAAGGTCATCACGTCACCGCGCTTCAAGAAGATAGGTTGTGGCTTGCCATCTTTCTTCTTGCCCAGGCCCACGCCTGCGGGCGTACCGGTAGCAATCACGTCGCCGGGGTACAGGGTCATGAACTGGCTCACATAGCTCACCAGCTTGGCGGCACCGAAGACCATGGTCTTGGTGTTGCCCGACTGCATGCGCTCGCCGTTGAGGTCCAACCAAATGTCCAATTTCTGGGGATTGGGCACATCGTCGCGTGTGACCAACCAGGGGCCGATGGGGCCGAAGGTGTCGCAACACTTGCCCTTGTCCCAAGTGCCGCCGCGCTCGAGTTGGAACTCGCGCTCGCTGACGTCGTTGATCAAGGTGTAACCCGCCACGTGGTCGAGTGCGCTTTTTTGCGACACATAACGGGCCTTGGTGCCAATCACGATGCCGAGTTCCACTTCCCAGTCGGACTTGACCGAGCCCTTGGGCAACATCACATCGTCGTTGGGGCCTTGGATACAGCTGGTGGGTTTCATGAACACCACGGGTTCTTTGGGCAATGCCATGCCGGCTTCGGCGGCGTGGTCAGCGTAGTTCAAGCCAATGGCCACAAACTTGCCCACACCTGCGACGGGGCAACCCAGACGAGGCTTGCCTTTGACCAAAGGCAGCGACGCGGTTTTGAGGCGGCGCAGCTTGGCCAAGGTGGCGTCACCGAGGTATTGGGGCAGCAAGTCGGGGATGACAGCGCTCAGGTCACGCAGCTTGCCATCGGCGTCAATCAAACCGGGTTTTTCTTTGCCGGGGTTGCCATAACGAACCAATTTCATGGGTTGCCTTTCAGGTTAAACAGTCATTCGAAGCGCTCATGGGTTGCATGAGGTGCGGGCGGATTATGGCGCCTTGAGCGAGCGCCTCACTTCGCGTGGGCGACAAAGGCCGAGCACAGGCCGTCAAACCAACAGCGTGAGGGCAGCGTCCAAATGTTCCAGCGGTGAACGTTTGAAGCCCGAGCGCGCGAAGCGCTGCAAGTTGCCCAGGGCCAGCGCCACCAAGGCGGCGGCGCGCACTTGGGCGTCCACTGTGGGGGTGGGCGACTGACGCGCTTGGGCTGCAGCACGCAGCACTTGACGCAGGGCCGACTCAATGCGGTCAAACAACTGGTTCATGCGCTGATGCAAGCGCTCGTGTTCAAACACCAAAGCATCGCCCACCATGACGCGGGCCATACCCGGGTTCTTTTCGCCAAACTGCAACAACACGGTGACCATGCGTGCTGCCTTGTCGGCCCCGTCACCCTCGCGTTCTGCGATTTGGTTGATCAAGGTGAACAGGCTGCTTTCGATGAAATCAATCAGCCCTTCAAACATCTGCGCTTTGCTGGCAAAGTGGCGATACAGCGCCGCCTCGCTCACCTCTAATTTGGCCGCCAAAGAAGCGGTGGTGATGCGCTCGGCACCCGGCTGCTCCAGCATGCTCGCGAGGGTTTGCAAAATTTGCGCACGCCGCTCACCGGGCTTCATGCGCTTGCGGCTGACGCCCTCGGCAGAGGCATGGGTCGCATCAGAGTCGGGGACAGAAGCGGCGTCAGACATGGGCGGCCTTGATAGTTAGTGCGACCTAATCATGGTGCCGAAGGCCTGATCGGTCAAGATCTCCAGCAACATAGCGTGCGGCACCCGGCCATCGATGATGTGCACCGCATTCACACCGCTCTTGGCAGCATCCAGGGCGCCACTGATCTTGGGCAACATGCCGCCGCTGATGGTGCCGTCGGCACACAGCTCGTCAATGCGACGTGGTGTCAACTCGGGCAGCAACTGGCCTTGTTTGTCGAGCACGCCGGGAATGTTGGTGAGCATCAACAGCTTTTCAGCTTGCAGCACAGTGGCCAGCTTGGCGGCCACCACGTCGGCGTTGATGTTGTAGCTCTCGTTGCTTTCTCCAAAACCAATCGGACTGATCACGGGGATGAAAGCGTCGTCCTGCAAAGCTTTGACCACGCTGGGGTCGATGCTGACGATGTCGCCCACCTGGCCCACGTCGTAGGCTTTGCTGGGGTCTTGGCTGTCGTGCAACACCAGTTTGCGGGCGCGAATCATGGCACCGTCACGTCCGGTCAAGCCCACCGCCTTGCCACCCGCTTGGTTGATCAGGCCCACGATGTCTTGCTGCACTTCGCCACCCAGCACCCACTCCACCACTTCCATGGTTTCAGCGTCGGTCACGCGCATGCCCTGCACAAACTCGCCCTTTTTGCCCAAACGCTTGAGGGCCGTTTCAATTTGCGGACCCCCGCCGTGTACCACCACGGGGTTCATGCCCACCAGCTTGAGCAACACCACGTCTTCGGCAAACGCCTGTTGCAGCAAGGGGTCGGTCATGGCGTTACCGCCGTATTTGATGACCAAGGTCTTGCCGTGGAATTTGCGGATGTAGGGCAACGCCTGGGCCAGGATGTCGGCCGGGTTCAAAGTGCTCATGTCAAAAGCTCCGAAGGTCAGTCCATGTGATCGTCTTGGGGGGCGGCATTGGCGGCAGGCGCTTGTGGACCCAGCACCAAATCGCGCACCATTTCACGCAGCAGTTTTTTCTCTTGGAAACTCAGCGCACGTTCCAGCACGCGACGCACACCCAACAACAGTTGACGGTCCACCTCTTGTGGAATGCCACGGGTGTTGTGCAGTTCTTCGCGCAGCTCTTCGCGCAAGTCTTCAGGTTCGTCGGCCCACCAGGCTTGAATGACGGTGTTGAGTTGCTCACGCAGTTGCTCAGGGTCCATCGCAGGGGCAGCGTGCACCGCAGCGTTGCCATGGCGAGGTTGTGCGCCATCGCGCAGGTTTTGCGCACCCAACACCACGCGGTGGTCGGCTTGCGACAGCAAGCGTGCCCAACCCGGGTCATCACGCTGCAATTGGTTCATGTTGCGCGAGGCTTCATCGGCCAGCAAATGCACGGCCACGCCATGCAGCTGAGCTTCGTCGATCAAGCTGAGGAGGCGCTCGTCATCGCTGCCTACCAAAATGTGCTCGCAAGCTTGACGCTCAGCCAAGCGCTTGAGGTCAGCCCCCAACGCACGCAAGATGGACACACCACCGTCTTGGCTGTGCGGCAGCACGGCACGGCTGATTTGGGCGTCCACCACTTGGTCTTCAGCGCTGTCGCTGTACCAATAAATACGGCGCAAGTTCAGGTCCAGGCCGTTGTTCACCAACGCATGGCCCAACAAAGTGAGCAGGTGTTGACGGGTGTTGTCTTGAGCGGCTTCGGTTTGTCCCTGCAACCAGGCCAGAAAACGGGCGTCGATCAAGGCAATGCAAGATTCGGCGCTGTTGTGCGCGCCACCGTGGGAAGAGTGTTGACGTTTCATGAAATGACTAAAGGAAGAAAAAAGTAAAAAGGTAAAGCCAGCTTGTGGATGCACTAACTCTGCGCGTCCATAAGCTGGCTCTATTCTAGGACGCCCGACCAGGGACTGGCGACGATAATTGCGCCATGAATCATCCAATTTTGATCACTGGCGGCACCGGTTTCATTGGCTCGCACACTGCCGTCGTGTTGGCGCAAGCGGGTCAACCGGTGGTCATTTTGGACAACCTGTGCAACAGCAGCCCCAAAGTGCTGGACCGTTTGGCTCGTCTGGGCGTGCGCCCGCTAGAGTTTGTACAAGCCGACATCCGCGACGCACAAGCACTGGACGCTGTGTTTGCTCGCCACACCTTTACAGGGGTGGTGCACTTTGCCGGGCTCAAAGCCGTGGGGGAATCGGTGGCGCAACCCCTGCGCTACCTTGACAACAACGTCAGTGGCACCTTGAGCCTGCTGCAAGCCATGGACCGCGCCGACGTGCGCCGCATCGTGTTCAGCTCATCGGCCACGGTGTATGGCGACCCAGCCGTGGTGCCCATTCCCGAGACTGCCCCGCTCACTGCCACCAACCCTTATGGCCGCAGCAAGCTGATGTGCGAAGACGCCTTGCGTGAACTGCACGCTGCCGATCCACGTTGGCACATCGCCATCCTGCGCTATTTCAATCCCGTGGGTGCGCACGAAAGCGGCTTGCTGGGCGAAGCCCCCAACGGCATTCCCAACAACTTGATGCCCTACATCACCCAAGTCGCCCTGGGGCAACGGGACGCGCTGCAAATTTTCGGCAACGACTACCCCACCCCCGACGGCACCGGCGTGCGCGATTACCTGCATGTGATGGACCTCGCACAAGGCCATTTGGCCGCCTTGCAAGCCTTGGACACGCCCAAACTGCTGACCGTCAACCTGGGCACGGGCCAAGGTGTGAGCGTGCAGCAAATGGTGGACACCTTTGCACACGTCAACGGCGTGCCCATTGCACACCGCGTGGTGGCACGTCGCCCTGGGGATGTGGCCCAATGCTTGGCCGACCCCAGCCAAGCCAAAGCGCTGCTGAAGTGGAACACCCAACTCGGGCTGGAGCGCATGTGCGCCGACGCTTGGCGTTGGCAATCGATGAACCCACAAGGCTTTGACACCCCCCTATGAGCACACGCGACGACGGCACCTTGTCTTTGTTTGGCGACGAGCCTTTGCCCCCAGCCACACCTGCGCCCGAGACCAAAAAACCGCGCGTCAAACGCATCGCGCCTGAACCGACCGAGGCGCCGCCCGTGGTGGCTGACATCGCTCCTCCCTCTGCCACCGATTCAGCGCTGCAACCACGCCGCAACAGCCCTTGGGCCACCACCCACGCACCCACACCACCAATTGCCCACAAACCCCATGTGATGCTGGTCATCACCAAGGGAGAGTCCGGTGGCGCCCAAAGCCATGTGCAGGCCTTGTGCGAGGCCTTGCACACCCGGGTGAACTTCACGGTGGTCATTGGTGGCCCGCCCGAAGACTCGGTACTGGGCGAGCAGCTACTAGCCCTGGGCGTGCGCGTGTGCCCTATGCCCGCCATGGTGGAGTCCATGTTGCCCTGGCGCCTGTGGCCGGCCGTGCAGCAACTGATTGCGTTGATTGAAGCCAACCCACCAGACCTGATTCATGCCCACAGCGCCATGGCCGGACTGGCCGCACGCCTAGCCTGCCAGCGCACGGCGCGCCCCGTGGTCTACACCGTGCATGGCTTTGGGTTCAAAGCTGAAATTCCATGGCTGCGCCGTCACCTCGCCTCACTGGCCGAGCGTGCCTTGTCGGGCTGGACCACGCAAATGATTTGCGTCTCGGCCTTTGAGCGCGCCCTGGCCCACCAACTGCCCATCGCACAAGAACGCGTGCATGTGATTGCCAACGGCATTGCACGCTTGAGCACGACCAACACCGCGTCCGACGCGATGCCCCCCGCCGCCCCTGCTCTGGGTGAGCAAGAACACCTGCTGCCAAGCGCTCACGAGCGCGCGCTCCCGAACACGACAACGACGCCGCGCCTGATCATGGTGGCGCGCATGAAGTCGCCCAAGCGGCACGACCTGCTGCTGCGCGCCTTGGCCAAAGTGCGCGACTGGCTAGGCCATGAGTTGCCCGTCACCTTAGCGGGCGATGGCCCCTTGCTGAGCAAGCACCAAGCCCTGGCTCAGCAGTTGGGACTAGAACACATCACCTGGGCTGGCGATGTGAACCATGTGGCCGAGTTGTTGACGCAGCACGACGTGTTTGTGCTGCTGTCCGACCACGAAGGCATGCCCATCACCGTGCTCGAAGCCATGCGTGCTGGCCTGCCCGTGCTGGCCAGCGACTTGCCTGGACTGCGCGAGCAAGTGATGCACGGCCATGAAGGCCTGCTGGTGGCCAACACCGAACAAGCCGTGGCACACCAGTTGTTGCGCCTGGCACAAGACCCGGCCCTGCGCCAGCGCTTGGGACATGCAGCACAACAGCGCTTTGAAGCGCAGTTCACGCTGGGCGACATGGCCGAGCGCGTGATGGCGGTTTACCAACAGTGCTTGCACGAAGACTTTGCCACCTCGCGCCCGAGCACCACCTTGGGCTCCGCCTTGGTGTCGGCCACGGTGCGTCGCCGTGACGCGCTGCAAAGCTGGACACTTTGGGGCGCCTGGCTGCTGTTGCCCAGTTTGCTGTTGGCTCATGGTTTGGAAAACCTCGGCTGGGTGACCTACCAATTTGCCGACACCTTGTGGTGGTGCGCCCTGCCGTATGCGTTGGCGGCACAACTGCTGATGCGCGCCTCGCACTTGCCCTTGGCTGAACGCAGCGCTGTGCTGTGGGTGTCCACCTCGGCGCCGTTCCTCTTCACGCCCCTGGGCTTTGCACTGTTGCAACACCCCTACTCACGCGCCGCGGTGGTGTGGGCCTATGCAGCCACCACGCTGTGGCTGTGGTGGGGTTACCGTCGCCGCGTGGGGCAACGCGCGCTGCACCTGGTGCACCTGGACGCCAACATCCCCGAACAACTGACCCGCAGCCTGCAGCCGCAAGCGCTGGACCCACGCGCCATCAGCTTGCAAGCGTGGGATGTCGGCGCAACCGTCGCCCTGCCCGCGTGCGACGGCGTGGTGTTGGACCGCCATGTGCCCAACACGCCAGAGCGCACCCGACTGCTGAGCCAACTCAAGATGCAGCACCTGCGTCTCTACAGCGTCGAAGCCGTGGCCGAGCTGGTGAGTGGACGCAAGATGCTGCCTGCTGCCGCAGATGCGCTGTGGGAGATCGACAACGACCCCGGCTACGACCGCCTCAAGCGCTTGATCGACCTGAGCTTGGTGCTGCTGCTCGCCCCCCTGTGGTTGCCTTTGGCGCTGGCAGTCGGTGTGGCGGTGCGCTACGACTCGGCAGGCCCAGCGCTGTATTCGCAAACACGCATTGGCCGCTACGGCCAAGCCTTCAGACTGTGGAAGTTTCGCAGCATGGTGCATGGCGCGTCCGCGCCCGCCACACGCTTTGCACAGACCGATGACCCACGCATCACACGCGTGGGGCAGTTCATTCGCCGCACCCGGCTCGACGAGTTGCCGCAGCTGTGGAATGTGCTGTGGGGCCAGATGAGCTTGATCGGCCCTCGCCCTGAACAAGCGCCTTTTGTGCGCGACTTCGCCACCACCATCCCCAGCTACCCTTACCGACACCTGGTGCGCCCCGGCTTGACCGGCTGGGCCCAAGTGCAACACGGTTACGCCGACAGCGCCGACAGCACGCGCGTGAAACTCAGCTACGACCTGTACTACGTGGCGCACTACTCAATCGCACTGGACTTGTTGATCGCCGTCAAGACCGTGCGCACCGTGCTCACCGGCTTTGGTGCGCGATGAACACCGACGCTTCAAAGTGAGCCAGACCATGCGCCACGTGTTGATGTTGGAAGAACCTGGCTGGGGGGGCGTGGCCACCATGTGCCTGACCTTGCAACAGGCCTTGGGCGAAGCCAACTGGCAGATCACCGCCTTGCCCTGGCGTCAAACCCATTGGCCCACCCTGGTGCAAGCGGCCAAGCAACACGATGTGATTTTGGCCAGCCACAACTTTGGCCCCACCTACTGCGGCGCCGCCCTCAAAGCCCTGAGCGGCAAACCCCTGGTGAGCTGGGTGCATGGCCCATTGCAAGACGTGCTCAAAGAAGCCCGCGCCTCGGTGCTGAAAAAAACCTGGCTGCGCCTGCTCTACCGTCAGGTCGACCACTTTGTCTCGGTGTCACGCACGACCGAAAACTCGCTGCTGGGCTTTGTCAAACAACTCCATCGCACGCAGCGCAGCCACGTGGTGCCCAACGCCATGGCGCCCATGCCTGCGGGGCAGCCCATTCATGTGCACGCCGGCCATGGCGGAGAAAGCGGCATACCGCCGCTGCTGCTTGGCTATGTGGGGCGTTTGTCGGCCGAGAAGCGTCTAGGCTTGTTGCTCGACACCTTGCGCTTTTTGCCCGACGAGGCACAACTGGGTATCGTGGGTGACGGCCCCTTGCACCGCCACTTGGCCCACCAGGGCATGGACTTGCTGATGCAAGGCAGGTTGCATTTTTTGGGCAAACACCCCAGCGGCGCGAGCTTGTACACCCCATGGGAGATGACGCTGCTGACCTCTCGCTTTGAAGGCTGCCCCATGACCGCACTGGAATCGCTGGCCTGCGGTGTGCCCTGTGTGGCGCTGCCCATTCCCGCCCTGCGCGAGTTGTTTGACCGCGATGCGCCCTATCTGTTGGCACGTGGTGACGCGCCCGTGGCATTGGCCGAGGCGGTGATGACGGTGCTGAGTTTGCCGCCCGAACAAGTCAAGACCGACATGGCGCGCATCGTGGCCCGGCACAACCTGCCGGCATTCACCCAAGCTTGGCAAGAGGTGTTGCGCGCATGCTGATTCACTTTGTACGCAACGGCTCCGCTTACTTGCCAGAGCTCGATGCCTATGCCGCGTTTTTGCAAGACCGTGGTCACCAGGTGCAAGTGCACGACGACAGCACCAGTGTGCCCACCAGCGCATCGGTGGTGTGGTGGATATGTGGTCGTGTGCCCTACACAGAGGCGCATCGTTTGCGCCAGGCATTTCAGGTGCATGAATACGCGTCAGCCTCGGTGCCACCGCACGCATGGCTGAAAGACCAAATCAAACACTGGACCCAGCCCAAGCCTGATTTTCGGATTTACCAAAACGGCTGGGTGCGTGAGCGTTTGGGCTTTGGCGGGTCGGTGCCCAGCGCCTTGCGCGACATGGGCGTGGCCCAGCACTTCTTCGATGTGGCCCAGCGTCGCGACTTGCCCGCGCCTGAATTCGACTTGGTGTATTTGGGCGAGATGAACCGCTTATTGCCCTTTGTGCCCATGCTGCACAGCATTCACGCGGCAGGTCGACGCTTGTTGCTGATCGGTGACGTCCCTGACGCGTTGCAAGCACAGTTGCCTGCCTCGGTCACCTGCACGGGCCGTGTGCCACACACCCACGTGCCCGAACAGTTGCGCCGCGCACGGTTTGGCTTGAACCTGGTGAGCAATGTCGTGCCCTACAACCAGCAAACCTCCACAAAACTGTTGGAGTACTGCGCGGTAGGTTTGCCTGTGGTGAGCAACGACTACGCCTGGGTGCGCTACTTTGCGGCGCAACACCAAGGCAACTTCTTGCTGTTGCGTGCTGAGCTCAGCAGCTGGGAAACTAACTTTGGCGAAGCGCTCGACGTCTTTCCCTACGTGGTGCCTGACGTGCAAGCCTTGGCCTGGCCGCATGTGCTGGCCAAATTGCCACTCTGGCAACACCTGCTAGGTTGACAGCCCATGCAACAGCCTCGTTGGCGCCAACTGCCCTCATCTAGCCACACCGTGGCCTTGGCCAGCTTGGTGGCGTTTGGCACCCAGGTGGTGTTTGCGCTGCTCATGCTGCGCTTGTTCACGCCACAAGAGGTGGGTGAGTTTTCTCTATTGAGCCAGATCGGCTTTTTTTGGATGACGCTGGCCCTGGCCCAAGCCCCCTTGAGCTTGCTAGCCAATGCCCATGCGCCTGCAAACGATGCGCTGCGCAGCGCATGGCGAAGCAGTCTGCAACGCGGTCTGTGGTTGCTGCCCCTGGCCGCTGCTGCCGTGTGGCTCAGTGGCTTAAACGCCGGCTCAGCGTTGCTGTGGGTGCTGCTGTTAGCGGTGTGTCAAATGGCTTGGGTGTTGGCACAAAGCTTCACCCTGCGCGTGGGGACACGTTGGCAACAGGCCACCGTGCGCGTGGTGCCCCCTCTCACAGCGGCGCTGACGGCTCTGGGCGGCGCATGGATGGCCTGGTCTGGCCCAACCCTGGTGTGGTCGGCGGTGCTGGGCTACGCCGTGGGCGCAGCGTGGCTGGCACCTGCCTGGCAGGCCACGCCCGATGCGCATGCACAGCACCTGCCGCACATGCCCATCAACCCGGCCCCCGTCCACACACAGTCAGACCCGCGCAGCGCGCGCTTGCGTTTTGCGCACACGTTGAGTGACGCACTGCTGGCCACCTGCCTGGTTGTGGTGTGGCAACGGCTCTATGGCGCACAAGACACCGGTTGGTTGACCGCCTTGTTGCGCGTCTTGGGCTTTGTGCCAGCGCTGGTTCACATGGCCTGGGCCCAGGTGGTGCTGGCACAAGGTCATGCGCCACAGCACCTCCACCCTCGCCGCACGGCTGGACTGTTAGGTTTGGTCGCCGCGGCCTGCGTGGTTGGGCTGGGATGGGTGTGCACCTTGGCTCTTGAATGGCATTGGCTGGACACGCGCTGGACGGGCATTTGGATCTACATAGTGCCTGTGGCCGGATGGCAGGTTGGGGCCTGCCTGTTGGCGGCGTTCAGCCATCGCCCATTTCAAACCCACGCAGCCGTCCGCTATTCATGGGCGTGCATCGCGTTGACGTGTGTGCAAGCGGTGGTGTTGTGGGGGCCTGTGCTGGCGAGTTCAACACCAGATGCGGCACAGCACATCGTTACGTTTGCAAGCGTCAGCGGCTTGGGGTTGTTGGCTTTGACCGTGTGGGTGGCACGCTTGCGCTAAGAGCGATTGTGTTGGCCGGCTTGCGGGCATGGCATCGCTTAAACCCGATGGGTCAAACGCGCCGACACCACCAGGTTGTCGGCCCACACAGAACGCCACGCCACACACCTTGCAAATACACGCCCTTTGAGGGACGAGGCAGGTGCAATTTGCGCACAGATGGCATTGCAGCCAACATAGCCCGCACGCGCCAACACCTTCAGCACCGTGAATGGTGAGTACCAGCAGAGGTGGTCGGTGTTGATGCATTCCACACCATGCCAGGCATTCCAGAGGTTGCGCAAACTCAAACCATTGGGCACAGAAACCACCAAGGTGGCGCCTGGGGCGGTGTGGGCCACGCGCTGCAAGAACGCAATCGGGTTGTGAAGGTGTTCCATCACGTCAGGGAGCAACACATGGGTGGGCTGAAATTCATCCACCAGGCGCTGAAAAGCGGAATCAAAAATATCCAGGCAATGCAGGTCGGTGACGCCCAGCTGCGTGGCCAAGGCCACCGCATCGGCATTGATGTCCACGCCAACACATGCTGCGGCCACCTGCTGCACTTGGTCGTGCAGCCACACGCCTTGTTGCAACTTGTCGGCAATCAAGGGGGCATGGTCGGCAAACCCCAAATGCAACACGCGCCCGCCACGCACAGCATCGCACAACACCGCGTTGCGGCCTCGGGCGTCAAACGGCCAGGCGACGGGGAAACGGGCATCGGCGTCGAACGAAGCATCACGCAACAACGAGGCCCACTGACCCTCGGCGCGACTCTGCGATGCGTCTGGATGAGGCATCAAAAACTGGCGAAGAGGGTGGGCGCGTTGGCGTCTTTGGCGGCTAGCAGCGGTGGCGCAGACAACAGATGCAGCGGCCACTCGACGCCCACGTCTGGGTCGCTCCACAGCAAACTGCGCTCGAACTCCGGGTGGTAATAGTCGGTGGTTTTGTACAAAAACTCGGCGCTCTCGCTCGTCACCAAAAAACCATGGGCCAAACCTTCAGGCACCCACAGCTGACGTTTGTTCTCTGCCGACAACTCTAGGCCAAACCATTGGCCATAGGTTTTGGATTCGCGACGAATGTCGACCGCCACATCAAACACCGAGCCTTGCGTGACACGCACCAACTTGCCCTGCGGGTGCTGCACCTGGTAGTGCAAACCACGCAACACCCCTTGGCTCGACTTGCTGTGGTTGTCTTGCACAAAGGTTCGCTCTAAACCGGTGGCTTGCGCGAAGTCGCGTGCGTTGAAGCTCTCAAAAAAGAAGCCACGCGCATCGCCAAACACCTTGGGCTCCAAAATCAACACACCGTCAATGGGTGTGGGGGTCACTTGATAGGGCATGGCTTACTTCAACAAACTGAGCAAGTACTGGCCGTAACCATTTTTAGCCAAAGGTGCGGCCAACTTGCCGAGCTGCGCTGCATCGATCCAGTGCTGGGCAAAGGCAATTTCCTCAGGGCACGCCACCATCAAGCCCTGGCGTTTTTGCAAAGTGGCAATGAAGCTGGCTGCTTCCATCAGGCTTTCGTGTGTGCCCGTGTCGAGCCACGCATAACCACGGCCCATGATCTCCACGTTGAGTTGCCCTAACTCCAAGTAACGCTTGTTGACATCGGTGATTTCGAGTTCACCCCGGTGAGAAGGCTTCACGGCAGCAGCGATGTCGCACACCTGCTCGTCGTAAAAATACAGACCCGTCACCGCGTAGTTGGATTTGGGTTGCTTGGGTTTTTCTTCAATGCTCAAGGCACGAAACTGCGCATCAAACTCGACCACGCCATAACGCTCTGGGTCGTGCACGTGGTAGGCGAACACCGAGGCGCCGCTGCTGCGTTGGTCGGCCCGTTGCAATTGTTTGACCAAGTCGTGACCATAAAAGATGTTGTCGCCCAGCACCAGGGCGCTGGGGTGGTCTGCCGCAAAGTGTTTACCAATGATGAAGGCTTGGGCCAAACCATCGGGGCTGGGTTGCACCGCGTACTCGATGTGCATGCCCCACTGGCTGCCGTCACCCAGCAGCTCGGCGAAACGCGGCGTGTCTTGGGGGGTAGAAATCACCAACACCTCGCGAATGCCACTGAGCATGAGCGTAGCGAGTGGGTAATAAATCATCGGCTTGTCATACACCGGCATCAATTGTTTGCTGACCGCTTGTGTGACCGGGTACAGACGGGTGCCTGAGCCCCCTGCCAAGATGATGCCTTTTCTGTTTTTTTGCATGGCTTTTACTTTGACAACAAAGCACCAAGGATACCGTCAACGCCTTGCTGCCAATCTGGCAAGGTGAGATTGAAGGTGTGTTGCGCTTTGTGGGTGTTTAAACGTGAGTTCAGCGGACGTGGTGCAGGCAACGGATATTCGGCGGTGGTGATTGGGTGCACCGCCTCTGGTGTGGCTTTGAGTGACAGTCCGCGCGCGTGCGCACTGGCAATCACGTGCTGTGCATAAGCATGCCACGTGGTCTGGCCACCCGCAGCCACGTGGTACGCGCCCCAGCGCGGGTCATGTGCGTCAGCGTCTTGCATGGCTTGCACCATCTGCACCGTGACCTGCGCCAACAAAGCGGTAGAGGTGGGCACGCCCACTTGGTCGGCCACCACGCGCAGGCTGTCGCGCTCAGCAGCCAGGCGCAACATGGTTTTTAAAAAATTACCGCCATGTGTGCCCACCACCCAGCTGGTGCGCAGAATCAAATACTTGGCACAGCTTTTTGCCAGCGCTTGCTCGCCTGCCAATTTGCTTTGTCCGTAAACAGACAGCGGATGGGGCATATCTGTCTCTTGCCACGGCTGGTTGCCCGAGCCATCAAACACATAGTCGGTGGAATAGTGCACCACCATGGCACTGCAATGTTGGGCCACCTCGCCCAACACGCCGACTGACAACGCATTGACCGCATGGGCCACATCGGGCTCTGACTCGGCCTTGTCTACCGCCGTGTAAGCCGCTGCATTGACGATGACCGTGGGCACAAAGTTTTGTGTGATGCGCGCCAGTGATTCACGCAGCACGTCGGGTTGTGACAGGTCAGCCTCAATACGCGTGAGGGCTTTGACTTCACCCAAGGCTTGCAGGGCTGTGGCGAGTTCGTGGCCGAGCTGGCCGTTGGCACCTAGCAAAAGAATTTTGTGAACGGTCATGGTGACAGCACAGCATCACGCTGCGTTTTTAAAAAAGGTCGGTCTATGTATTGCGCCAGTGTTTGGATGTCTGTGACGCTCACGCCCACTTGCAGAAAATGCGCTTGCCAGCCACTGACAACACGCGCCACCTCAGCCACAAGTTGCTGCGCGCGCTGCGCCGTCAAGCCGAATGCCGCGTGCTCTGACAAGGCATTGGTCAGCGACGATTCGGCGCCCATGCGGCGAAACACCTGCTCGCCCGAGGTTTGAATGCGTGCGGCGTCGCCACAGCGTCTCAACCACAAAGACATCTCGGCATAGCGCAAGGCCACGCCGCCGTGCTGCATAGCGCTGTGGCGCTTGGGGGTCACCCAACCACCACAAGTACAAGGTTTCAGGCAACGCTTGAACAATCATGCAGGCGCCTTGACGCTGGACGCGCGACCGCGCTTTTTGGCGATTTCCAACTCGATGTCCAGGGCTCCCATGTCGTACTCAGGTAACGCCATGTTGGCCAAGTCTTGAGCGCGGCCCATCGTCCACAGTGCTAAGGCATACACGCCCATGCCAACGCCAGGATCGCCTTTTTCCATGCGCTGCACTGTGCGCACAGCAACCCCCATGCGCAGCGCCCAACTCCGCAAGGACTCTTTGCGGCGTAGGCGTGCCAACGCCAAGTTGTGCCCCAGCGCGGCAATGGCTTGGGCAGCTTGTGGGGGTAAGAAATCGTTGTGGGCCGACGACTTAGGCATGACTAAAGATAGCACAAAAATGATTTTTTGTGCTATTTGAAGTCTATTTTTGAGCGCCTAAATTAGCGCATAGATAACAAGGGCACATCAACACTTATGGGGAGCACTGATAAATATCAAAGAATTCGCCTTGTTTAATTTTATGATAATGCTTAGAAAAAGCATTGCGTATTGAATCAGAAAATAACGGTGCACTTGTATAAAAATTTAATATTGAAAATGGCACGCCCCTATTAGGCATCACAACAATTGGGCGATTGCAATACTCAAACACTCTGACCAACGAATCATCCGAGACGCCTGCGTAACTCAAGTCCATGAAGGCTGGAGGATCAATTTGTTGACTACCCTGTGCTTGTAAAAATACTCTGTAAAAAGTATATGAATAGTAATTTTTTGTATTTTCTGTAACACCCATAAGCATATCGGGATAACGCGCTTGAAATGAGACCAATTCCTCGCGAGCTTCTATTTGTAGTGAAGTGTCGTTATTGCCAATAGCACTTCGTACCATCTTAGGCATATCCGAGAATAAAAAATATGCTGAAAGCAGAAGAAAAGCGTACTTAAGTCTATCGATAGCGAGCCTATTGCCACGATCAGAGAATATCTCCAGCAGACAGGCATTGACAATCACAAAAGGCATTAGATGGTGCAATCCAGCCCCTGCTTTAGCACCAGCTATTGAAACTAAAAATATTGAAAAACCGATTAATCCATAGCAAACTCTTTGATTGAAACTTGAACTTTTCCAACAAAAAATCGTAAGGACAGGAATTTGCATAAGAAAGCTATAAATCAAATTTTTCTCAGCTAATTCATACAATATTTCATGGTGTGAAGCAAGGCTTATGTACGCCCAATAGTTTTTAACTGAAATTGAGCTTGGCGCAAAACACAAAGACAACGCCAAAATGCCACCGCAAATTGACCAAGCAAGGCTTTGCAGAGTTTTCTTGGCATCAAGAGGTCGGACCATCCATGAAATACACATAAATGGAAATATATAGAGAAACCCATGCAACTTAAGCGCTGTAGCTAAACCGGCAGCAAATCCTAATACAGGCCACCGCCATGAACTTGGTCGCAAACAGGCAACCCAAGAAGTTATACAAATTAATAAAAATAATGGCTCGGCACGTGTCCAAAAAACATAAGGGCCAAACATTAACAATATGATGAGATATCCACGAGAAACCACATTCCTCAGAGTTGAAGAAGCAATTAATGCAAAAACCATGAAGGCAAAGACACCAGGAATTTTTGAATTAGTTATGGCATCAAAAGGAAGCCACTGGAAAATAGCTTGGGTTTCCGTTAACAATGGCCCATAGAGCAGACCATGTAAAGTATAGGAGTCAATCGATGGGTATAACGCCCCACCAGCTTTAACCATTAGACCAAGCATGGCAACCGTCGACTCGACATGATCCAAGTAATTAGGATAAGCCCAGTATGCAAGTGCCAACAATAACATCGTAAAGTATGAGAGATATATAGAAAAGCCAAGATATTTATCAATAGATACGAAACGACAGTAACGAATGTATTTGGGCAACAAATAACCAAGAAGCAGGCTAATGCCCAAACCATTTTGAGTGAAATATCTTAAATAAGTTTTGATTAGACCGATCCAATCCATACGAGCCTTCAGATTTAGTTCATGTTACGAAAATATATTCATAAAAGCCTCGGCACAAACGAGTCTGGGCATACTAAAATTTTAGGGCCGAGAACAAGGCATTACCGAGTAGCCCTCTACCAGGAAAATTTTTGCAACAATTAGGAAGCGCCCAGAAGAAACAATATACGCACCCTATAAGCCAGCTAACCGACCAAATTCGATGTATTAAATTTGGACGAGTCCAAATTGCAACAAGAACTATGGCGGTATAAATCATAGATATAAATCTTCCGTAATCGACCGCCACTATAAACAATGGCAGCATTGATAAAAAACCGGCTACTATCATGCTCTGGAAAAAATTATCACTTCGATGCAACAAAATCGGAAGCATAGACAACACGGCCAAGAAAAAGTAGTTACCCCAGACGTCTGAACCGAGTTTAATAACGCTTTCAACTCCGAATTTAGCATCATACTTAAGCCAGCTTATTGCACCTTCGCAGATGTCACTTTTCAAATCGTAAGGAGCGAGAGATGCACAGATTACATCCATGCTTTGTTGTGAGCCTTTATAAAGATAGCTGGTTAACAATATGGAAATACTCAGAGCAATAAAAGGGGCTGCGTATTTTACGATTGGCTTAAGGCCCAAGTTCTTTTGAGTAAAATGGTTGAATATTGGAAAAACAAAAAACGGCAAAAAAAATACAGTGATTTCGTGAGACAGGCCAGAGAAAGCAAAGATTGCGAGTGATGCCCAATACCAGGAAAAATTAATTTCACTTCTCTGAAAGGCTTTTAGTATGAAGATTAGAGCTAAGTAAATGGTAATTTCTTTTCTGAATGCTACAGCTGGATCATTCACCCAAAACATAAAAGCAAATGCAGGGCTTAATAATAAAAAAACTGATTTAGGGCTTTCCTTGAATTGATAAAATTCCCGCAACGTTAGCACAATAAATGAAATGAAGATGGCGGCCTGTATTGAAAAAATGACCCACTTTACATTCACTGAAAGTATCTGAGAAATTGTTATTGATATCGATCCGCTTAAGCCACGCCGTATAAAACCGTCAGAATAGTTGATCAGCCAGTCACCTGTTTTCCAGGAGTGCCCGCCCGCAAAAATTTGAGCAGCATACTGAACTAATAACAGACTCATTAGAAAAATGAGAAAGCCATAGGAAATTTTGAACCAATTGAGTCTCATACTCGGCCCATCTAAATACTTAATTTATTGAAAATAATGCGCGGCAAATGCATAACAACCAACATGATGACTCGCCAAATGCCTGGCGTATAAACCACAGGCTTGCCTACAGCAATGCCTTTGACGATGTCTTGTGCCACGCTCTCAACTGACGCCATTTTTTTGCCCGCTGCTCTGAGGTCGCTGGTCATGGGCGTGTCGGTCGGCCCTGGTTTGATCAACACAACCTTTACACGCGTATGCGCCAAACGATGTTGCATGCCTTGCGCATAACGCAACACCAAACCTTTGGCGGCGCCATACACATAGTTGGTCTTGCGACCACGATCACCCGCCACCGAACCGATGATGGCAATCGTGCCGTGGTTAGCGGCCACCATGGGTTTTACAAATGTTTCAGCAAACAACGCGGGGGACACGCCGTTGATTTGCAAGGCGGCATCACACGTCAGTACATCTTCTTGGCAAATGGTTTGATCCACTAGCACCCCATGCGCGATCAACACCACATCCACCGGCGCAAGAGCGGCAATAGCATCGGCCGTTTGTTGAATGGCCGATGCATCTACAAAATCTGTGGTCATCACCTGCACGATAGATTGGGGGCTGCGTACACGCAAGTCATCGGCTACCCGATTGGTACGCCCTTCATCGCGTCCAACAAGGGTGAGGCGCACGGGGCCTGCTTGAACCCACAACCGAGCGCAGTGTTCGGCCATGGCCGAGGTGGCGCCAATGATGACAATATGTTGCATTCTTAAAACTCCATCAAACGACGCGACATGGCAGAGCTGATGCCTGCATCACGGTGCGCCGTAAATTCAGGCAAGCACGGGTATCCGGCTTCAAACAAATCACGCGGCATACGCGCATCTTTAGCCATGTACAAACGGCCTCGTGCTTCGCGCACGATGGCATCAAGCCGTTCAAACAACTTCAAGGTACGCTCGCCGCGGTTGGGGAAATCAAGCGCCAAGGTCACGCCTGGCTGCGGGAAGCTGAGCATGCCTTTGGCTTGACGAGTTCCAAAAGTTTTGAGCACGGCGAGGAACGATCCTTCGCCTGAAGCGGCAATGGCGTCAAGCATGGCTTGCACGGCAAACTGACCGACCTCACGTGGGACCAAGCTTTGGTATTGATAGAACCCGTGAGGCCCATACATACGATTCCAGTCTTGCAAATTGTCCAGCGGGTATAAGAACGGCTCATAGTGCGCCACACCAAATCCATGCTTGAGTTTTTGCAACTGGTAATAAGCCATATTGAACGGCTTGAGTGATAGCCCATTCACAAACGAGATGGGCGGCACAAATGGCATGCTCATAGCGCTACCTTGCGCCTTGCGCGGATGTGTCGCCAAGGCTTGGTTAAGAGACGGCATCGTTGCAGCCTCTTGCGAAGTCATGTGGTTGGCACGCATAAAAATGCCGCGCGCAGTTTGCCCCGACAAGCAGTCAATCCAAGACACCGTGTGTTCCCAATCGTTCTCGGAGGCATCAGCCAACTCAAAGAACTCGGACAGCCCCTGGTACGGCAATGTCTCTGTTCGTAACCATGGGCTACCCACGCGACGCAATTGCAACTCCACGGTCACGATCACACCCGTCAAGCCCATACCACCGATAGTGGCGCTCATCAACGCGGGAGCGTTTACCCAGTTCAACTGAAGTAATTCGCCGTTCGTGCGCGCCAAGCACACGCCAAGCACGTGGTCCCCAAACGAGCCTACGACATGGTGATTTTTACCATGCACATCGTTGGCAACCGCCCCGCCCACCGTGATGAGCTGTGTGCCAGGAGTTACAGGCAACATCCAACCACGTGGAACAAACAAACGCTGGATGTCGCGCAGCAACACACCCGACTCACACACCAATAGTCCCGTCGTTTCGTCAAACGCAATAAGTTTGTTCAAGCCTGAGGTGTGCCATAAACGACCATGAGGGTTCAGACACACATCGCCATAGCTGCGTCCATTTCCGTAGGCCAAGCCAGGTTGATGCGCAGTTAACACCGCCGCCACCTGCGTGCGGTCACTCAGTACCTGCACCTCGTGCAGGTCATTCGACAAACGCCCCCATGCGCTGACTGGCTTCATATCAGCACCTGTTTAAATACAAAACGCTTGTCAAGGTGGTACTTGATGTACGCCCCTAAGCTCAAACCAATTGCCCCCCCCATGTAACGCATGGTGTCGGAGCCATAGATGTAGTGGAAGGCAAACTCAATACCCCAAAAAATAGCAGTGGTAAACACACCCATGAAGCCGTACAGAATGAACAAACGCGTGTCGTGACGCAGGTTGTCTGCCTTGAAGTAAAAGACGTGTTTTTTTTCAAGCACATACTTGATGGGAAAACCCATCGCAGTACCTACAAAAACAGACAGTTCAACGGCATAAGCACCGCTATAAATCCAGATCGATAAAGCTTGCGTACCAATATTTGCAACAGTCGCTAAGGCAGATACAAGCGCATAGACCAGCGCAATACGAGCGGCCGTTTTCATGACAAGACGCGCGCGACGACCAACACGCCAATCATGAAAGCGCCTATGCCCCAACTCACTTTGTCCTTGAGCGCAAACACGATCGGATCGTCGTGCATGCGGCCACGGTGAGCAATCAGCCACGCACGCGAAATCCAAAACAACATCACAGGGCACGCAAGCCAAATGAATTGGGGAGTCGCATACAAATGCGCAGCTTGTCCATCTTGAATGTACAGAGCCAATACCAGAACGGCGATAAAACCAGCGCTACCGCCCAAGCTAGAAACCAGCTCTAAATCATCTGGCTCGTAGCCACGGCCACGCAAGACGCCTGTCTTGCCTGCATCGCGAGCCACTTTGAGTTCGCTGTAGCGCTTGATCAGGGCCAAACTCAAGAAAATAAACATCGAAAACAACAGCAACCAAAAAGACATTGCAACATCAATGGCAGCGGCCCCTGCAATGATGCGCAAGGTGTACAACGCAGCAAGCGTGAGCACATCCACAACAGCTAACTGTTTAAGCTGTAGTGAATATGCCACCGTCAACAGGAAGTAAATGCCAAGACTGATTGAGAACAGCAAAGGCATGAACAGCACCGACAACACAATTGCCACTAGCAACAACACGGGCCATGCGACCCACCCGGTGATAAGACCTAGCGCACCCGATGCAAAGGGACGATTGCGTTTGCGCGCA
Source organism: Limnohabitans sp. JirII-29 (assembly GCF_003063395.1). NCBI lineage: Bacteria > Pseudomonadati > Pseudomonadota > Betaproteobacteria > Burkholderiales > Comamonadaceae > Limnohabitans > Limnohabitans sp. JirII-29. Next base: position 145,323 of record NZ_NESB01000002.1, on the reverse strand, counting down.
TGGTGACGGTCATCTTGAACGTCGACCAAATCGTTCAACAAGTACACACTTGACGCTGTCAGGCAAAACACCACAAACCCCATCAATGCCGACATGTCACGCTGTATATCTGCGTATTGGTGAGCGGCCATCAACGGTACAAACACCAACAAATTCTTCATCCATTGGTGCAAACGCATGGCTTTGAGCATGGCAATTTGCTTTGAAGGTACGCTGCTGTTAAACACTTGCCCAATTTTGCCCTGAGCCCGGGCGCGGCTCAGCAACCTTGCCGATGCATCCACCACATGTGCGGTGTGCGCTTTGATCCATACTTGTAAATCAGGAACGTCGTTACCTACGTATTCAAACCCACCTTCACCAAAGCGATCGACTAAGGCTTGTGCTTTGGCTGTGGATTTAAGGTTGGTATCCCCCTTGCTGGCCAACACCTCATCAAATAAATCCAAGTGTTGTGCCACTTGCTCGGCCAATATGTAGTGGCTCGCCGTGGCAAGTATCAAACGTCGTCCAGCTAACTTCTCAATGCGAAGCCAATTCAAGAGTTCTGCGTTGTAAGGTAGCGCCGAAGTATCTAGCTGCAACCGCTTGGCTAGCTCAGTTTTTAGGACTATCTTGCCGCGCAAAAGCCATATGAAAATTCTGAAAAACTGCAAAGGATGCTGGATTAAGAACTGACTTACACACTCAACCAACAAATCTGTGCGAATCAAAGTCCCGTCAAGATCTACAGCAATAGGGCGAATTTCAATATGGGACATGATTTTTAAAACAGGTTAGAAACTGTTCAGCTTCACAATTTTTTATCAATTTGTGTGTATTGTGAACCCAACGCAGCAACACCCTCCTTTGTCCCACATAGAAGGTCCACCATAAAGTAGCAAATCAAGCGCCGTATTGCTTGCCCACCCACTGGCGGTAGTTGCCACTGGTCACACCCTCCACCCAGTCTTGGTGGCTCAGGTACCACTGCACGGTTTTGCGAATGCCGGTCTCAAAGGTTTCTTGTGGCTTCCAGCCCACCTCGCGTTCAATCTTGCGGGCGTCAATCGCGTAGCGGCGGTCATGGCCGGGGCGGTCTTTGACGTAGGTGATTTGGCTGGCATAAGGCTGGCCATCGGCACGGGGCTGCAACTCGTCGAGCACGGCGCACAGGGTGTGCACCACTTCTAGGTTGGGCTTCTCGTTCCAACCGCCAATGTTGTAGGTCTCGCCCACTTTGCCGTCGGCCAGCACGCGCGCAATGGCGCGGCAGTGATCTTCCACATACAACCAATCACGCACTTGCTGGCCATCGCCGTAAATAGGCAAGGGCTTGCCTGCTAAGGCGTTGTGAATCACCAAAGGAATCAACTTTTCAGGAAAGTGATACGGCCCGTAGTTGTTGCTGCAATTGGTGGTGAGGACCGGCAAACCGTAGGTGTGATGCCATGCACGCACCAAGTGGTCACTGGCCGCTTTGGACGCGCTGTAGGGGCTGTTGGGTTCGTAGTTTTTGGTTTCAGCAAACGGAGGGTCGTTGGCCTCTAAGGTGCCATACACCTCATCGGTCGATACATGCAAAAACCTGAAGGCGGCTTTTTGCTCAGCGGGCAACTCGCTCCAATAACCACGCACCGATTCGAGCAAGTTGAAGGTGCCCACGATGTTGGTTTGCACAAAGTCGCCCGGGCCGTGAATGGAGCGATCCACATGGGACTCAGCCGCAAAGTTCAGCACTGCGCGCGGTTTGTGGGTGGCCAAGAGTTGTTCAACCAACGCGCGGTCACCAATGTCGCCTTGTACAAACACATGACGCTTGTCGCCCTTGAGCGCCTCAAGGTTGGCCAAATTGCCCGCGTAGGTGAGCTTGTCGAGGTTGACGATGGTCTCGTTGGAGCTTGCCAACCAGGTGTGAACAAAGTTGCTGCCGATGAAGCCGGCGCAGCCGGTGACGAGAAGAGTCATGGACGTCCTTCAAAAAATTTCAAAATACGATGGGTCACATCGCCAACATCAAACGCCCCCACACAGGCGTTATCGCCACGCTGACAAAAATAACCGGGCCTAGGAACAGGGTTACGTGTCAAACAGCCGTAGCAATCTATGCGAGGCGTGATGGGTAAAAAACGTCCCGTCTGACGCAAGGGCATGCGGGCTTCATGGTGTGCACACGTATAAAAAATACACATGGGGGCATCTGTCGTGGCGGCGATATGTGAGGGCCCAGAATCCCCACCTAAAAACCCCTCACTCCTTGCAATCAACAAGCTCAATTGCTGTATCGAGTACCTGCCTCGGTGGTCTTCAAACCCAGGCCCTTTGATATGCGCATGGTCACGATCAACGCCGACATAAATAACCTTGAAATTCTTTTGCTGTGCAAACCCATCCAGCAAACCACCCCAAACCTTCGGATCAATCTCTCTGTTGGGCCACTCGTGTCGGAAATGATGGACCACCACGTAAGGTCCACCAATTTTTGCAACGACGCCATCAATGACGTGGGCATCTTCTTGCGTCGCATGAAGCTCTAACTTCTTATCAAACGCGCCAACCCCCAGCACAAACTTTCCATAGACATTGACAGGATGCGCTTGAGGGGAACGCTCATACACCTCGTTGAGGTCTAAAACTGCATCGTACGTATGAATACCTCGTGACAAGGTCTTCGGGTCGAGCACTGCACGCACATAAGGGTTATGGTCAAAAACAGCCCGCGCCTGTGTCGCAATATCGATCGCAATGTCACCTTCATGCCGAAGGTATAGCGCTCGCACGACAGGCGTCAGCATCAACACGTCGCCCATGGCGCCATCGCGAATGATCAAGTACTTTGGTTGTTGTCGTGCTTTAACGGCGGTATCGCCACACAGAGCTTCATCACCATTGATCTCTTCGTAAAATTTGCGAAAAATTGTCGGCGACGGACGGCCCAGTTTGATTTTGACTTTGAGTCGGTACTGGTGCACAAGCACGCGTTTGAGCACAAAGTGAATGAACGCGTCATACGACTGAGTTTGGTAAACACGCCAGAGCTCAGACACCAAGGCTTTCGCTTCGCGAGGGCACTTCACCCAAGCTTGAACAATCGCCCTGATCAAGATCACATAAAAATAAAGTGCTTTCCTAAGCTTCACCAGAATATGCCTTGCGAACCGACTTAGCCGTTCAATTTTCTGTGCAAATTGCGCTTTAACCGTTGAAATGCCCCCAGCCGTTTCAACTCAAAATCGCCCTTCTTCGGAAGAATGATCAGATAACCTTCATCACGGTAATCTTTGATCACGGTTCGGTCACCAAAGAGCCGGTACACGAAATCCGTGTTGCGCATTTCCTCTGGGATGCCGCCAAAACCAATGGGTAAGTTGCCACGCTCAAATGGCCCTTGCTCATACAAACGCAGATCATCAATCACAATGATGTCGTCACTTTGAGCGCGTGCGTCGCGAATCATCTCTAGCTCGTCTTCCAAGGGCAATGTCACCTTGTTCAAGGTCAAGTTGTCGTAACCGGAGAAGTCGATGCCGTGTTCACCCGGAAAGTGCGCATCTAAAAAGAAAAAGGCTTTGTCAGAAGCCTGTAGCTTTTTAAAAATATCACGAAGCGCCTCAGACGAGGTGGCGTTATAAATTTTTACATCAGGCATGTGTGCAAATTTAGCCTGCACCTTCTCGGCGCTTTCTTTATGAATTTCTACACTGTAGAGTTTTTCAAACGGCCCCGTTTGGCACGCGTGCTCTAGCGCTCCCCCAGAACCTGTCCCGATTTCGATGAACACGTTACATGGCACATGGACCAAGTCATATTTGGTGAGAGTCCCCATTTAGTTTGCTGCCTTCTTCACGATGATTTCAATTTGTGCCAAAGCATCTTTTTGAGTTTGGTCATAGGGATAGCCATGTTTAATCAAACTTTTTAGAAACTCGTCTTTCAACTTGGCGCCCACAAAAGGCACTCGCTTGATCAAACTGACCCATGTTTTAAGAGGCTGCTTGATTCTTTTGGGTTGCAAGCCTTTAGGAAACATCAAATCTGGGTTGTAGCCGAGTGATTGTTTTTGCACACTGACCACTTGCGCACCGGGTAACGCTTCACACAACTTTTGTAGATCAAAAGACACCGGAGACCAACTGGTGTTTGAGCCCAAACGAAAAGTAGATCGGTGCTCATTGCTAAAAAAACTTGGCCAAATACCTTGCTCGTACAAATCCTCATCCGGAACCACCACAATCAAGTACCCCTCAGGCTTCACCAACGCCCACCATCCTTTAAGGGCTTGCACGGGGTTCTCCATATGCTCAAGGGAATGGCTGCTGTGCACCGTATCAAACACGTCATTCTGAAAATATCTTGTGATGTAGTTGGCATCGCCATCTTCTACATCAAAGCTTTGCGCCCAAGGGCAAACAAGATCCGTACCGGCGCCAATATCCAGCACTTGCCCTTGCAAATAATGCGCTGAAAACGAGGGGTCACGAATTAAATTTGTTTTGGAAGCTTCACGCATGCATATCTTTCATCACATCAACACCATGTAAATTCTTCTAACGACCTTGTGCCATGCACCGTCACCCCAAAAGCACCCAACTCATAAGCACGCGCATCATGCAGGAGTTTGCGTCGTTGGTAACGCGCCACTTTGCGCGACCACCACGACTGGTTCATGTACAGCTTCATCAGGTTGCGGTTACCTAAGCTGTCGCTTTGGTCCAGGTTCATTTCAAGCTTGAGTGCTTTTTGCGTGGTCATGCCGTAGTGGTGCAACCATGCGTCCGCCACCGTGCCGGTACGAATGTTGTTTTCTAAAGCGCGCTGAAAAAATATGGCATCTTCGTAACCTAGCAACTTAGGCACTGGCATGAAGTACCCAATGTCTTGCCACACGCTGTCGTGAATGGCCATGCACACGGCATGGGGCGCGCCATGGCGGCAGTAGCCCTGCATTTTTTGTGCTGATTCGGTGGCCCAAGCTGCCAAGTCGTAGTTGAGCTCGCCCTCCACCATAGCAGGGCTGGCAATTTGCAACTGGTGCTGTTGCGCGCTTTGCAACAAGTGGCGTAACCAGCCTTTGGCACACACCACATCGTTGTTCATCACCACCGTCCACTCTGACTGCAAGGCCAAGGCTCCTTGGTTCCAGGCGGCACCGCAGCCCAAGTTACGGTCATTCAAAATCACCGAGCCAAAACCTTGTTGCCCCAACCACTCACGCGTACCGTCGGTAGACCCGTTGTCCACGGCCACGATGCGAGAGAAATCTACTTCGCTACGGTCTAAACTGGCAATGAATTGCTTCGTGTAGTCCAGCTGGTTGTAGCAAGCAAAGGTGATAGTGTAGTTGTCTGTCATCTGGAAGGCTTCGCAGCGATGCAATCTGTCTTCGAGTCACATCGCGGCGTGTAGCCTGACGCTCGTGTATGACGTCATTCTATTTGCCTGCAACCCGACAACTTCAGAGCCGCCCGTACAAGTCTTCCATACGCACAATGTCGTCCTCACCCAGGTACGAGCCTGATTGCACCTCAATCAAATGCAGCGGCACTTTGCCTGGGTTCTCCAGGGAGTGCACCGTTCCCACCGGTATGTACACCGATTCGTTTTCTGTCACCAATCGGTAGTCGTCACCTAATCGCACCTTGGCTGTCCCAGTCACCACCACCCAATGCTCGGCGCGGTGATGGTGCATTTGCAGCGACAGCTTAGCGCCTGGGTTCACCTTGATGCGTTTGACTTGAAAACGCCCACCCTGGTCGACCGAGTCGTAAGAACCCCATGGGCGAAACACCTCGCGGTGTTGTTCAGTTTCTGGCCGCTTGCTGGCCTTGAGCTGGTCCACCACTTTTTTAACGTCTTGGGTCTTGTCTTTGTGCACCACCAACACCGCGTCAGAGGTTTCCACCACCACCAAGTCTTGCACGCCAATTAAAGTCACCAGGCGACTGTCTGCATGCACATAGCTGCCCGTGGTGCCCTCAAGCACCACGTCACCACGCTGGGCATTGCCTTGCGCATCTTGTGGCAACACTTGCCACACGGCAGACCAAGCCCCCACATCGTTCCAACCCGCATCCAACGGCACCACCACGGCTTTGTCGGTTTTCTCCATCACCGCGTAGTCCACCGAATTGGAAGGCGACGACGCAAACGCAGCTTTGTCTAAACGCACAAACTCCAAATCTTTTTTCGCATCCGTCCATGCAGCTTCACAGGCCTTGTGCATGGCGGCATCGGTCTTGGCCAGCTCTTGCAAAAACACCGAGGCCTTGAACATGAACATGCCACTGTTCCAGGTATAGCTGCCGTCATCCACATAAGCTTGCGCAGTTAGCAAGTCGGGTTTCTCAACAAAGCGCGACACAGGCACCGCTTGGTTCGCGTTCAGTGGTTCGCGCGCTTGCACATAGCCGTAGCCCGTCTCAGCATGGGTGGGCACAATGCCAAAGGTGACCAATGCACCTGCATGTGCGGCCTGCAAGCCCACGCGCACAGCGTGGTGAAACGCAGGAACATTGCTGAACACATGGTCTGACGGCAATACCAACAGCACCGGGTCATCGCCCGTATCAGCAGCAGCCAAGGCTTGCGCCGCAAATGCTGCGGCCGCAATGGCAGGGGCCGTATTGCGAGCCACAGGCTCCAACAAAATGGCCAAGGGGGTCACGCCTACTTCGCGGCACTGCTCTCCTACCAAAAAACGGTGATCATCGTTAGCCACCACGATGGGGCACATCGCCTCACCATCGCCCTGTATGCCCTGCAAGCGTTGCAACGTGAGTTGAAACAAGGTGGCTTCGTCGGTGATCGACAAGAACTGCTTGGGTCGCAACGCACGCGACAGGGGCCACAAGCGAGAGCCACTGCCACCCGACAGCACTACAGGAATCAATGTAGACATGGTGTACTTTTAATTTCAAAGACTGGTTAAGAAGTTCTTGGCTGCATGAAGGGCTTCTTCAAATACAGGCTTGTATTTCAAAGTGTCAATCGCTTCGAACTGAATCTTGAACAAATCTTGACGATCATGAATTTGGGTTAGAAATTTATCTCTGTGCCGAATCAAATAAGGTGCAGCACATCGCAGCAACTTCTCTTCTTTTTCAATGACTAAAGCCAGATCAAACAAGTCGCGTGCCGTTGCCATATCACCTCTGTGCCATAACTTTTTAGCGACAATTTCACAAGACTTTTCAACTCTAACTCGGCGTCCACTCAGGGTCCATACATCAAAAGGATCTGGCGTCAAATTAGGTGCGGCCACGAAATCAATTTCGCCTTCTGGTCGAATCAATTTAACAAACCCCGAAGCTTCAACATAGTCACTTGTAATTTCTGCCGCCACATCACTTAGACGAGGTGTCACAAAACCCAAATATTGCGGATCAGGGACAAAAATATCGATGTCTTTACTCTTGCGATGCTCATACCGAAGCATCAAGACAGTACCACCACCGAACGTCCAAAAAGGATCTTTGATACCGCCGCGCCTAGTCATGTCATCAATCACGGTCAACGCGTGACCCAGCAAAATGCTCCAAGGACCATTCGGTAAATTCAACTCAGCACCACACGCTTCTTGGCGATTGAAAGTGATGCGCCCACTTGGTCAGATTTGTCCAAATCATTTTCGGAGGCACAGATGTTTTGCGCGAAGCCTCGCTGACCGCTGAAACCAGCACACTCACTGGCACTTCATCGAGAAGTGTTGCCAAATGAGCTTTTCGTTTGTGGGGAATATCACCAGTTGCCATTGCCAGCGCCAGCTCTTTAGTCGAGAGTTTTTCGCGATAACTCACACTTGCCATTCGACTTGCCATCACAAGCCCTTGCTTTTGATGATGCATTAATGGATGGGTTTCAAGCGTCAATCCAATCACGTCCATCAAGACCATCGCCTTGCTGATGCCTAGATCTTTCAAGCTTCCTCGCTCTAGCAAAACAATGGTGGTGCGCGACAAGTTCGCGAGCTTTGCCAATTGCAGCTGACTCAGCCCCAACGCCTCTCGCCGCTCATGAACGGCCACACCTAATTCTTGCAAGTTCATAAAAGCCTCTGATTTGTGTTCAATATACTAAACACCAATTAAGAAGACAAGTGGCACAAACTTTTTTCACATTACCTCACGCGTTGATATTCTTCCACTCGGTCATCGGGTGCCACACGATCGTTGGGTGGCTTGGCAGGACTATAGGCCTTCGCCACAGGCGACACCCAAGAGGTATCGGCAAATAAGTTGACAGGGCGCGTCACACGCGCACCGCCGTCACGCAACAAGGGCTTCCAGCTCCAGCCGGCAGCGTAACGGCTGCTGCTAGTTAAGAAGGCGTCAAACGGAATGGTCCAGGCAATGCCTTTGTCAAACGAGCCTTCGCCAAACACGGCAGCAGGCACGTTGGTTTTGGTGGCATAAGCGCTCAGGCTGGAGCCGTTGCGAAACACCTTCGACACCGACATCGTGACCCCACGGTCACCCGCCAAGTACTGGCCCACGCTCAACGCAGTGTGCACCCCTTCAAACGGCGTCATCCAGTAGCCCGTTAAATGCCCGGTGTTGATTTTGTAGTCTCTGAAGCTGAAGTCTTGGGCAAAGCTGCGTTGCTGCACGTGGTTGACATCCAGCCCCGCCGCCCAACGGCTGCCGGGTTGGCGGTACAACACCTCGCCGCCCACACCGCCAAACATCATCTCAAAATAACCCACATAGCCTGCGGCATACCAATTGGAGCCCAAGCGCTCAGACTTGCTCAACGTCAAGCTGTCGACGGTGAACTTAGAGGTTTTCAAATACTCGGCAATGTGTGTGCGCACCTGCGGCATGTAAGACCAGCCGGGCGTGAACTTCTCGTAGTTGTCACTCAAGCGCATGCGCAAAGTGCTGTTGGCCTTGACATTCCATGGCATCTCCAGCCCCATCCACAAGGCACCGCTGAACTGGTACAGGTAGCCATCGGGTCCGCCGATGGTTTGCACCAAGTCCACGCCTGGCTCCACCCAATAGTTCAGCGGCTTGTCTGGCAACAGTGGTTTTCGCTCAGCGGTGGTCTGCACCTTGTAAACCGGTTGCACCGGCAACACGGGCTCTTGCGTGCGTGCAGGCTGTGTTTGTTGCGTGACCCATTCGCTGCGATTGACCTTTTCTACCGCCAACACATCACCCACCTTGTGATGGTGGATTTCAAAGTTCTCAACGCCCTCGGGCGCATCGCGGTTCAACACGGCCACCGCTTTGTCCAAGCGCTCTTGGTTGTACACGTTGTACGAGTTGCGTGCCTCCAGCATCAAGGTGTCAGGTGTTCGATAAATTTGCTGTACATCCCACAGCGTGAGTGCAGATACATCGTTGGCGGTGTCTTGCCAATTGGGCTCCGCCTTCGGGCGCGCCAGTTGCACGGCGGGACGCGCAGGGTCGGTCACCTTGGGCATGTTGAGCCCTGCCATGTCCACATAAAACGTGAAGCCCATTGACCACGTGTTGCCACGCTCCACACCCATCGACACATCCAAGCCCTTCAAGGGGCGATACACGATGGCCCAGTTAAATGGCGACGCCACGGGTAAGTTGTTGCTTTGGGGTTCGTTCTGGTAGTTGTTACCGTCGTACTCCACCTTCACATTGAAGTTCCATGGGGTTTGATACTCCAAACCGCCAAACAAAGAAGCGCGACCGTGAAACCAACTGCTGGTTGAAAACGTACCGCCTTGGCCTGTGTCATTGACTCGCGTGTTCATACGCTGCCCAAGTACTCGGCTCAGGGGATTACTCAAATTACCTCGTCCCCCCAAATACCCCCACCCCATGCCCAACGACCAATCGATTCGACCAGTGCGCTTGCTGGCCACCACATATTCCGAGCTATATAAGCCTGTGCCGCCCACATCGCGTAGGCCAACCGCCATCTCTGGCACCCAATCAGACTCTTTCAGCGCGTGAAACTTCACATCAAAGCTTTTGTCTTTGTAAGGCAGCGACCCACTGAATGCCTCCGGCCCATACAAACGGTTGGATGTGTCTGTGTAACGAAACCCAGCCTCCAGCCAATCGAGAGGTTGGAAAAATACATTGGTGTTTTGATAGGGCCATGTGCGATGAAACGTCAGCCCAAAATATCCAGCTTTTTGCATGCGCGCTGTGGGTGTTTGCAACAAGCCCACATTGCCCCAATTGCTGGCCGTCGGGTCTGGCTGTGCATGACGTCCGGCCAAATCAAGCAGGCCGTCATCGACAGCTTGCGGGTAGGCCTGCCGCATAGGCTGATAGAAATTATTCAATGCCAAGCGCGATGACACGCCTTGCGTGGCCAGCCACTCGGCCCAACGCTGGCTCCAGACTTCCGGCAACCGAGAAGCATGCGCGGGAACCCATATCCATGCGCCAGGCGCTGGCTGGTCTTGTTCCGCGGCGTTCCAAAGGCTGAGCCCGACGCGCTGAACGCGCGCGTCAGGCTGAACCACCCAAGCCAACGGACCATAAGTGCCCGCCCCCATGCAAGCACGCACATAGTCTTTCGCTTGCAAGCCCTCTCGGTGCGGAATTTCACACACACGACCGTCTTCGCCCATGACACGCAAATTGATGGGACGCATTGGCACATACACCGTGTCCCCCACTTGCAACAAAGGGTCTTTGTGTGGGTAAGCCTCTAACCATTTGGCTTCCACGCTCGGCACTGGCACACGCCCCGTCGGCTGCATGGTTTGTAAATTTTTCAGCAAGCCCTCAAAACTTGAACGCCCAATATGGCCCTGCCTCAACAACTCCTCCAGTGAAACCCGTAACTCTTGGTAAACCAACGCTTGCCTTGACATCTCTTCTGTCGTCTGCCACATCGTGCCCAGTGGGTATGAAGCAGCTAATTCTTGGCGCTCATTCAACCACTGGCTTAAGCGCTGCGGCGCATCTATGCGGTTCAATGTATTCGTTTGAGCCAACACACTCATTGACGGCAGAAAAAAAGCGGCCAATACGCCAGCCCACAAACCTTGCTTTGAATTCATGGTGCTGTCACCATCACCCCGAGCGGCCGCATTTTCAGACACAGTGTTTTGTCAAGACATTGTTCGCTGTAAACAACGCGATCATTCAACAACGCAAATTTCTGCAAGTACCACCACTCCAACCCATCGTGCCCCTTGCTATTGACGGTTTCGACAACCCATTGTGCTTGGCTTGTGACACCCTCAGGTAAACGTTTGGGTGCTTGCATGCGGTTCAATACCACGCTCTCAACAACGCCATACCGATAGCCCGGCATGATGTCTAGCTGCCTCTGCCATGGCCACTCTCTTGAACTTTGCCGCACATCCTCCCACGCAGGCGCAGAACTTGTTTGAGCGCGCCACTCACTGATAAAACCATGTGCCTGTTGAATACGCCCATTCAGCAAATACAACATTTCGCCCTGCCCTGTGTACCAGTACTCATGCACGTCAGCATGGCCTTTACCTGGCTGCAACTTACGTTCACCCAAGGCCATCACACTCGCACGACCGTCCAGTGATACCCACAGATATTCGATACCTGGTTGTACTTGAGCGTACTGCTTGCCCCAAGGCAAGAGCGTTGTGAAAGTATCAAACGTGGGGTTGCTACGGCAGCCCAAGAGCAACACAGCAAGACACCCAACAATAAATTTGACATATCGTGAAAAAACCACTTTGAAACTTTAGTTAAACATGCTTGCATAAAAACAAACGCCCCTCACGGGGCGTTTGTTCAAACAGTCGTTAAGCAATTAGCAGTTGCGGATGCAAACAGAAACTGTACCTGTACCAGAGTTGGTCGTCGTGTAAACAGGGTCAGACTTGTTAGCCGCCACTGCGGCAGCAACAGCCACGCCCGCAGCCACAGCTGCAGCCACACCAACAGACACACCGGCAGCTGCACCAGCAGCTGCACCGGTAGCGCCAGCACCGGCACTACCTGCTCCACCGGCAGAACCAGCCGAAGATGACTCGTTTTGTGCAAAGGCAACAGAAGACAAGGCCAAGGCCGCAGAGATGAATAATGCAGTAACTTTTTTCATAGCAGTTCCAGACAAAGGTTGGTTGATGAGAGCCCTCAATGAGGTTTACCGCAAAAAGCAAGATGCAAACTTACTTTTCAAAACGATATAAGATTTAATATACCTCAACTTGTGCAGTTTGAAAAGCATCCGAAGGAGTTCAATAGCGAATATTTTTAAATGTTGATGCAATGCAACAAATACCAATTTATAGTTAATTATTTGAATACTTTTTACTCAAACAAAGCAATCGAATCAATGTGACAAAAATCATTAGGTTAAGAGTCCATAATCAACCTGCTGATCGTTTGCGACAAACTTAGCGACACTCATAAAAACAATGCTTCTGACTTTACTTTTCCGCAATTGGAAAGCCTTGACTGCAGGTTTTTTAGCGACAGTGTTTGCAATGTTGGCACTGTTCCAACAACCACGAGAACACTACCCTGTCGTCAAAATTACCAACGACGATCTGGTTACTACCATTCTTGTCCGTGCCACTACAACGTCTACATCGTGTGAGGAAACACTCAAAAATATTGCGTTCAGCATTCACAGCGCATGCAGTACTTGCAACACAGAAAAAAGCTCTTGCACGACACGCTTAACAAGCCAGGATGCTGAGTTGCTATCCGGTAAAGCGATTGCCAACTACTCCGCACTTTTACCCAATGGCGTCGCTCAATATGAGTCGAATTCAAAGCCCGTTGCACAACAAGCTTGCCTACTGAGCGCGCAACAGTCTGCGAACAAAGGCTTTTCGGTACGCTGTTACGAACCCAATGTGGAACGCCCACTTGTCTCAACCCAACTCATCAGTGCGAACAGTGAAAATATCCAAGGCATTTGGGCCACTCTTGCTGCGGCGGCGCTGCTTGCACTTGCACTTCAACTTGCGCCGCCCATCGCATATAGCTTTGGTCAACACGCACTAACCTTGCCACGCCAAAGCAAACAAGCACTCATCTTGTTGTCCGATGTGCTGTCTATCGAAGTCTGCCTCTACCTTGCTTTAGCCACCCGGCTTGACAGCTTGTGGGTACCTATGTGGTCATTGTTTCCACTCATGGTGGCAGCGCCCGCCATTGCACTGCCTGTGTTTTTTCACTTCGGGCTCTATCGAGCAGTCATGCGCTATGTGGGCCTGCACGCAATAGTGGCCGTTGTCAAAGCTGTGGCCGCATACACCCTTTTGCTTGCTGTCGGCATACTTGTCTTCAAGCTCAAAGACATTTCGCTCTCTGTCGCCTTCATACATGGTTTGCTCACCACTTTGCTCATAGGCACCTCAAGAACGCTTGCCAGACAATGGCTGTCACAGGCGCAGAATGGCAGCGCTTCAGGGCCTCCTAGAAAACGCACGGTCATTTTTGGAGCGGGCTCTGCAGGCGTACAGCTGGCATTGGCCTTGTCGCATAGCAAAGAAATGCAGCCCGTTGCATTTGTAGACGACGACAACAAACTTCATGGCAATCAGATTGCTGGACTCACTGTTTATGCGCGTCAAGATTTAGCGCCTTTGATTCAGCGCGAACAAATCACTGAAGTACTGCTCGCCATTCCATCGACCTCTCGCGCCGAGAGAAATCGCATCATTCAAGAACTAGAAAAACTGCCTGTACAAGTGCGCACCCTGCCAGGTGTTGCGTCATTGGCAGAAGGGAAAGTCAAAACATCAGACTTACGTGATGTAGAAATTGAAGACTTGCTTGGTCGCGACCCCGTGCCACCAGACGCTACGCTGCTCAAAGCTAACATCACAGGCAAGGCGGTGATGGTGACAGGAGCGGGCGGCTCTATCGGGTCTGAGTTGTGTCGCCAAATACTGGCACAACACCCTCGTGTGTTGGTGTTGTATGAGCTCAATGAGTTTGCGCTCTACAGCATTGAGCAAGAGTTGTTGTCATTGCCTCTACCGGTCAGCAAAAAAATTCAACCCATTTTGGGGTCCGTCACCGACCCTGCCAAGATGGCCTTGGTGTTGAAGCGCTTCGGCATCGAAACAGTTTTTCATGCAGCCGCCTACAAGCATGTGCCCATGGTAGAAAAGAACCCTTGCGCCGGGGCATTCAACAACATTTTGGGCACGTGGCATACCGCATGCACCGCACGTGAGCATAAGGTAGAAACCTTTGTCCTGGTGTCTACCGACAAAGCCGTGCGCCCAACCAACACCATGGGCACCACCAAACGCGTAGCAGAGCTTGTTTTACAAGCCCTCGCACAAGAACCGTTTAGCCCCACACGGTTTGTGATGGTGCGCTTTGGCAATGTGTTGGGTTCTTCAGGCTCGGTCGTGCCCGTATTTAGAGAACAAATTAAAAATGGCGGCCCCATCACCGTGACAGACCCACGAATCATTCGTTACTTCATGACCATCCCAGAGGCCGCACAATTGGTTATTCAAGCTGGCGCCATGGGCCACGGCGGCGATGTGTTTGTGCTGGACATGGGCGAGCCCGTCAAAATATTAGACATGGCCCGAAGAATGGTGCACCTCAGCGGTTTGACGATACGCGATAACAGCAACCCATCTGGGGATATAGAAATCGTGTTCAGCGGATTACGCCCCGGTGAAAAACTGTATGAAGAGCTGTTGATTGGCGATCACGTCACACCAACACGCCACCCCCGTATTCAGAGAGCCAATGAGCACAAACTGGTGATGGATGCGATGGTATCGCTGGTGGACGCCCTCGGCCTGGCTTGTAATGCCAACGATAGCGATCTACTGCGTGAGTTGTTGCTGAGTGCGGTGAAGGAGTTTGAGCCGCAGTGTGGGAATGAGGATTTACTTCACTAAAAATTGTGAAGCGATAAATTTACATATCGGGCATCACCGAAATATCCAACAACCATGACTTCGAGATTTGGATTTAGGTCCGAACGGAGTTGTATTTCCATCGAAGTTAGTTTCAAAATTAATCTTCAATGTAACACTCCATCCGGCTTCAACACCTTGACTAAGACCAACCAGAAAATGTTAGGTTCGTGCCGAGCAATTCGCAGTCGGTTACGAATGCTCATCGCGTTAATCCTTCAATTTTTTGACCAAACATGGCGACTTGGGAAACAGTTCGCCCAGTACGTCCAGCATCCGGCTGTACTGCCGGCCCTTTGAATATTCCTCTGCCGCAGCACGGGCACGCTCCTGCATCAGGAGTAACGCGGTGGGGTCCTGTGCCATCCGGACGATGGCGCTCACCAGGCTATGCACGTTTCCTGATTGGTATTGCGCACCGATGCCGCGCTGCGCCAGGATGCGTTGTATTTCACCAGGCAACGAATTAATCATCGGCAGACCGGCTGCGATGTAGTCGAAGGTCTTGGCGGGCACCGAAACCGTCGAGAATCCGGCGTAGGGTAGCAGGCCGATGTCAGACGAACCCAGCAACATCCATAACTCATCCTTATTCAGCGGACCGAAATAGCTAACCACCTCGGGGTGCTTGCCGGCTAAAGCCTCCACCAGGCCCTTCAGCGGCCCGCTGCCAGCGACCTTGAGGCGCAACTTCAATTCCGGATACCCCCGCTGAATGACGTCGAACGCGGCCACCATTGTGGCCACGTCGTAGTTGTCGCCCAGCGTGCCGCCGTACACAACCCAGATCTCGCTGGCGTCCGCTTTGCGAAGGCCTTCGAGTTTCTGCGCGTGTACGTGAGTCATGTCCGGCGAATGGGCATCCATGCCGAAATACACGACGGCATGCGGACGCTGCTTCACGGTGGCGGAGATGTCGTTAGCGAAGTCCAGGTAGTCTTGGGTCACCGACAGGAAGCCATCCGAGCGGCGCAGCGCCCACTTGCGCATCCATTGCAACGGCTTGATCAGGATGCGGCCGAGGCCTTGCCATGCCTTGGGAAATGCATGCACGAACAACTCCGGCCACAGATCGCGAAAGTCCTGCACGAAGCGAGCGCCATAGCGGCGAGCCAGCAGCACTGATGCAACGTCAACGAACGGCGTGGGCATCACCGACACGATCAGATCGGGGGGGGGCTCGTCAGTGGGCTGACGCCACATGTTCCACCCGAAGTCGAACAACGACCCTATCCGGGCAAGGCCTCCGTGGCGCTGATAGCCACGCACCGGCACCAGCCGTACATCGAAACCATCGCGAACGGGAATCTTTTGCCATGGCGCTCCACGCACCTGCTTGGTGGAGTGCGAGAACGAGGCAGCCCAGAACACCACTCGGCAACCGGCGGCCCGCAGCGTGTCGGTCTGGATCAATGCGCGGTCATAGCCCCACGAGTCTGAGGGAATTTTGTCATGTGGACTCAGATACCAGGCAGTCAACGGCTGGCCGTTTTTGTTTTTCAATGTCATAACGAAAGGGCACCTACTGTAGGGGCCGGTCTAACGCTTCCTTCAATGCTTCTTCACAGCGCTCCTGCACGGCCGCGAGCGGCAGTTCGACCATGCATCGATTATGAATCTTGGGGCAGTGAGTGAAGCTGTAGCAGGGTGCGCAAGGCACGGGATGGCGAACTGCACGATGGCGGTTATGCCAAGGCTCGATGGAATCCGGATATTCGAGACCGGGGATGATGGAAACGACCTTTGCGCCCATCGCATCTCCGAGATGCATGGCGCCGCCGTCGTTGCCCACCAACAAGTCAACACGTGCCAACAGCGCCGCCGACTGCGCAATAGAACTCTGGCCCGCCAGCACAAAGCAGCGCTCCGTACCCAGCGACGCCTGGATCCTCGCGCCGAGCGCCGAGTCTACTGGCGTACCGAGCACTATGAAAGCGATGTCGGGCACTCGGTCGGCCAGATTCCAGCACAAGGCCAGAAAGTTCTCGATCGGCCATTGCTTGTGGGGTTGGATCGAGCCGGGAGCGACAGCGACCCAACGGGTTCGCTCACCCGCCGGCGCATGCGAAGCCAGCCATTCCGAGGCCCAGGCGATATCAGTTTGCGAAGGTCGAAGGTCGAAGCGAACGTCGGCTTCCGTGTAGGCCCGTGGCGGCTGCAGTTCCTGCAGGAACTGCAGCGGGCCGTGCACGTGATGTCGAAGGACACCCTGCGCCTTCAGCGCAGCGCGGTCACCATTGAGCGAACCCCAGCCACGCCAACCCAGCACCGGCAGAGGCCCCAACAAGGCCCAGATCATCACGAACTTCTTAATGCGTCCCAGCCATGGGGCGGCGGGATCCAGCAGCAGCACGGCGCGGCTGAACTTTCGCCCCTTCAAGATGGCGCGCACCCTCTTTAACCCATCAAGCGACTGGACATCGGGGACGGAGACCACCTCGTCGACTAGGTGGGGCATAGTCAATGCGACCCAGGGCACCTGCTTCTCACCGCCAGCGTACTTCGCGACTTTATCGCGCTGCGCCTTCTGGGCCGCCTGGGTCGTGAGCAGCACGATGCGCGCGCCTGGGAATGTTTGGCGCAGTGCCGTCAGTGCAGGTGTGGCCAGTATGTAGTCGCCTAGGGCTGCAGAGCGGAATATGAGGATGTTTTCTGACATATTGCTACTGCAAAGTCATGAGCCTTGGATAACGTCGGCTTAGCTAATTTGACTTGCACGTGTTCGGTTGGTAATTAAAATGAAAGTTCCCGTGAGTGCTGCAGCATATAAAACCAATCCGTTGCTGTAGTTTTGCTGACTTTCCGCAAACATCGAGAAGGATGTAAATATGATGCTGTAGCACAGAACTACGGTGGGCTGAGACTTGTGGGCGAGTAGGGTGTTATATGTCCCGCTGGCGATTCGACCAAGAAAGAAGAGGCCTGCAATCACACCGGGCAAGCCAAAATGCCAATACCATTCGGCGATAACTGTTGGTGAAATCCCGCTCCAGTTTTCGGCTTCATAGCCTCTTGTTTCCGTTAGTGTCAGGCCAAAAAAATAATTTGCAAAGCGCTCGGAAAGCACTTGCGGCTTATCCGGCCATATTGCCTTTGGGATGATGATTGTTAGAGTCTCAACTAGGCTTGACCAGCCATACTCATATTCGTTTGTCTTCTCAAGTTTCGCCGTCACGGCAGCGACAACCTCGGTGCCTCTTGATCGCGAAATGACTGCATATACCAGCTCCGGTCGCTCCGAGGCAATTCTCGCAAAATCATCGAAATTGAAACCTGTTTCTGAGGGAATGGCACGACCGATGCCGTAGAAGGTGAATATCCCCATGATAAAGATCGACAAGACTGTAATCTTGCCGAACGGCAGTCGTGCTCTTGCGTAATTCCATACAACCAAGAGCTGCAATATGGGTAGGGCAATTGAGCTTCTGAAACCGAGGAAGTAAGCAGGAATTAGGGCGGCGATCAGTACGCCGAGGCACTTGATGACTTGAATTTTCGATTGTGTCTTGCGGTGTCGGAGGAAATAGATTAAAGCTGCGATGGCCATTAGGCCAGTAGCGGGAAATAGGAAAATCCCCATGCCAGTGAGGCCACCTGCTCGGAAAGCTTCACGCGACTCAAGGAAGCTACTTAGACCACCATTGATCTGCAGAATAGCTGCAAAGCCAACGAAGCCCAGCACCATGTAAACGAATATAACCACTCTAGTTGCGGCTATATTCCAGGGTCTCATTAGTAGTTGAGGGGCTGGCCACGTTTTTTTTGAGCGGCTATAGTAGCCTATCTGAAACATGGCAAGACCAATGGCTGAAATAGTCAGCGCGTAATCGTAGTCTGCTCGATTGGCAATCGTGTCAGGTCCAATGTCCGACGGTTGATCAAAGTAGATTGTCGCAAAACCGGATAAGCCAAGTTGGATGACAAAGTAGAAAATAAATGTATTTTTCAAATTAAAGAAGTCGAAGCGACCTCGTCGCTTTTCATAAATCATCGGCGTAATGCCGATGATTATCATCGTTGAGATCAATATGTAACTCAGCATATGACTCTACTTAGTGTGTGCTTTGCAAGCGGTCTATTTTGCGAAGGGACAGCAAAGCAGTCGCGAATGTCAGCCACCACACGATCGAATATGAAAAAGCCAGTCCCTTGACGTCGAGCGGACGCGACAGCAGCCAACCTAACGTCACATAGCCGACCGGCACGGCGGTGCCGAGCGCCGCAGGGACGACATAGGACTTCATCGAATAGAAAACCCGACAAAGGTAGGGCATGGCAGCCATGGGGCCGACGCCCACCAGCATCCAGCCAATAGTGTCGAGAAGACGATCAAGATCGGCGCTGTGCAGGCTAGAAGACTCCAGTAGAAGGCCAAGTACCCAGCGCCCGCCGATCACGTAGGCGACCACGGCCAGCAGCCCAGCCGAAACCAGCCGCATGGCTTCGCGGTTAGCCTGGCAGAGCAGCGCGCCTACGCCGCCGGTGCGCAGGGTGTCCCGCGAAGTCTTGGCGGCGATGACATAGGCGCCAAGACTGATGACCGTGCTCACTGCCACCAGCACACGTTGGGCAAAGGACATGGTCGTCAATGAGCCCTCACCCAGCGGCCGACACAGCCAAGCGTCCAGCGGCTGGAACAGAGTAAATGCGGCGGTGCCCAGCGTTATGGGAAGGGCTGATGCCCGCAGCGACCGCAGGGCGGCGAGTGCCTGCCGCCGTTGGCCGCTGAGCCCGCGCCAATTCAGAGGCAACCGCCAGGCCAGCCACTGCAAGGCTACGAAGCCACCAGCCAACTGCCCAAGGAGCAGCCACCAAACCTGTCTGGTGGTAATGGCGACCATCGCCCCCGTGAACAAGCCGCCGCTCATGGCCAGCGGTGCCCAGCCGGTCGCGATGTAGTCCCCTCGTGCCTGGGCTAAGCAACTCAGCACGGAGACTAGAAGCGACAACCCTGCGAACAGGGCGAAGCCAATCCACAACAGCCAGAAGCGACACTGCGCGGGCTGGGCGGCAAGGCTTGCCAGGCCGACGGCAAGCGCGATGGCCGTTGCACCAGCCACCAAGAGGGACAGTGCGCGTGTGACGGTGTCCTGGTGCCGATACGAAAGTCGGGTAAGCCGTGGTGGCAGCAGATAGGCTAGTACGCCTGCGAGCATGCCGGAGACGGCAACCGGCAGACTGCCTGCGTAAAAGAGCTGGTCGAGGTCCGCACTGGCGCCGAGGTAGCGCAGCAGCAACGCATAGGCAGCGAACGATGCGAGGCTGGCACCCGCGGTGACGACCGTTAGCAGGATTCGCGTCAACATCATGGTGAAACATCAATCACGTTTAAGCGGGCCGGGTCCGTCACATCAGTTGTTTCAGTAGGTAGCCTGGCCGCTCCAGCAGCCGCATCCCGGTCTCAATCTTTCGGCGCAGGACGTTCTTGGGTTGGTAGAAGCCTCGCTTACCGAAGTCGATGTCGATGTCGTTGGCTTCAAAGTCGTCCTGAATCTCTTGCAACCACTGGCCTTTGACGATGCCGGTATGCAGGTACTCGATGGCCGGGCCGCCACTTGCGTCACTGTAGTCAGCGCAGAGAAATAGTTCGTCTCGCTTACGTGCACGCCAGGTGCCATAGATTTCGAACATCCAGCCGTTCTCTTCGGCCACCAGATAGGACTTCAGTGTCTCTACACGCCACAGCGCGGCCTGGGTCGAGATTCGGTAGCGGGCGCGGCGGCGGATCTTCTGGAAGCGAGTGTCGACGTAGGGCTCGAACGGGGGCTGGCTGCCGATGCCGGTGAGCGCGATGTGCTTGACCTCCGGGTGGGCCAGCATGTGCTCGAGGGCTGCCTCCACTTTGCCGGCCTGCACGGCGCGGCGGATGAAGTAGTCCTCCTGGAAGTACAGGATCAGCGGGGTCTGCACCTGGTCGAGCGCGGCGGAAAGGCATTCGCTCCAAGTCAGACGGCGCGGGGAGTCGCCCTGGACCTTGGTGGCGACGACGGGCAGTTCAGGGTGCTGGTAGTCGTGCGTCTCGGTGTTCAGCAGGATGCGCGACTGGCAACCAGGCCAGTAGCGCTGTAGCAGCTTGAAGAACGGCCCCCAGCAGTCGGTGAAGCCGTCGGACGAGTTGACGAGAATGGTGAACCGGGAGTCCATGGATCAGGCCACCTGGTTTCGAGGATCTCTAGGTCGACGTTGCATCACCATGGCCTGTAGCTGGGCCGCCTCGGCCTTGAGTTCAGGACGTGCGAAGAAGGCGTTAATCACGTCGCGCGCGACGAGCGGCTGCGGATTTTCGCGTTTGAACAGCACGCCCAGCGTGCGGGCGGTGATGCGCAGATCGAGCATCAGGGTGCGGTTCTTCGCGTAGTAGACGTCGTACTGGAGGCGCTCCTTCCAGGGTAGGTCGTTACGGCCCGTCAGCTGCGCCAGGCCTGTGATGCCAGGGCGCACGCTGAGCTTCAGCCACTCGGTACCTTCGAGGTTGTGGACCGAGAAAAGGTCGTCGGGCCGCGGGCCGATGAAGCTCATCTCACCAAGCAGCACGTTGTAAACCTGGGTTAGTTCGTCAAAACCGGTGCGCAGGAAATATCCCATGCGAGTGATGCGCGGGTCACGCTGGCCTACATACCGGGAGCCGTCGGCGTTGAAGATGGCCTCAGCGTTGACGTGCATAGTGCGTAGTTTCAGCACGTTGATCGTGTAGCCCAGCCGGCCCAGCCGCTGCTGCCTGAAGAAGATGGGGCCGGGGCTATCTAGCTTGATGAGAATCGCGAAAGGGATAAAGAAGACGAGCAGGATCGCGCAGGCAACAGCGGCCAGCAGGATGTCGAAAAGGCGCTTGATCATGAAGATGGGTTGTCGGCCTGCCAGAGCCAGATGCCCTGGGCCGCCGTGAAGCGCGCGCCGAGTTGTGAATAGATGTTGAGCACGGCCGTATTGCTGGCGCTGAAGCCAGCGTGGCCGATGCGCTGGCCCTGGACCGCGAAGTGATGGAGCGCCTTGCGGTACAGGCTGGCGCCCGACAGCGTTGCGCCCCGGGCGAGCATGGCGAGGGCTAAGTAAAGGCCTTTGCCGGTGGGTTCGGCGACGAACCAGCCCTGGGTTTGCCCTTCGTAGGAGACTTCGAGCGCCCAGTCCGGGTGAGCTTTCAAGAGCTGGCCGGCCCATGTAGCGAAGCGGCTGGTGATGCGGTCGGACGAGACACCGTACAGGTGGGCGAAGCGCTCGTGCTGGAAGTCGGACATCGACGCGGCATCGAGCTGGAAGGGCTTGGTTGACGCGGCCACGCAGTCGAGCTTCAGCATGGACGCGGTCTCCTCGATCTTGTCCAGCGCGATGCGGAAGGCGATCTGCGTATCGGTCAGCCGGAAGCCGGCGGAGGTATAGCGGGATGGTTCAATCACTGGCAGCGGCGACTTGAACTCCACCCACGCATAAGGCGCTAGCTCGGCCCGCTGCTGGCTGGGTGGGAGGTCGAACCATTGGTCGTCCTGGATGATGCCGACAGAGCGACCCCACCAGTCCGAGTTGAAATCGTGGCGATCAATCATGAGGCGATGTCTACCTGTTCGAACAGCGAGCGCCAGAAATTGCCGCCGTCCCAGACCGGCGAGAAATGGTGCATCGCGGCCACCGGCACGAAGCGCTTGACAGCGGTGGGGGCGAGCAGCTCCAGCCAGGCCGGGGATTGCGGCTCGACCAGCACGTGCCCGACGGTCTGGATGTTGGCGGGCAGCACCTGGCCCAGGTCATCGCGCTGGCACGGCACGATGGACAGTGTCATGGCGCCGGTCGCCTCGGGCAGGCCAGCATGGCCAGTGGCCAGCACGGCGGCGTTGCGGGGCGCGAGTTCTGCCGCCCAGCCCAGCGCCGCCAGCACCTGGCGCGACGCGACGTTTTGCGATGCGACGTTCATCGCGACGTCCTGACGCTGTGCGGTGGGCCAGAGTGCGGCGAGGCGCTGGCGCACGGTCTCGCAGTCGGCCTCGCTGGCATCGATGAGGCGCAAGCGCCGCGGCGACGTGCATCCTGCGGTGCCGTAGATCGCGAAGACCTTGATCAGCTGCAGCAGCGCGGCATCGTTCAGCGCAGCGACTTCGGCCCAGGCCTCCGACTGATGGTCGGCGAACGGCACCAGCACGCTGCCGGCTGGGTGGGGAAGCGCGTCGATGGCGGCCACGGCGGCGTCCGAGCCGAAGACGATGCGCACATCGGCCTGGGCGAGTTCGCGATTGGCCGGCGACTCGCGGCTGAACCGCTGCACGTCGACCTGTTTCGACAGATAGGTGCGCAGCTCGCTTTCGGGCAGATGCACGCGGCAATAGTCGAGGAAGGCCTGGCAGAGATCCTCCGAGCGCGAGCCGGCTTTCAGCGTGATGGCGCCCCCCCCCAGCGAGATCATGATCAGCACCAGAGGGCCCAGCAGGCTCACGTTGTTGGGCAGCCAGACGGAGACGCGTGGCCGGGCGCGGAACAGCGCCTCGATGCGGCGGAGCCCGGGCGCGTAGAGGCGGCGCCCGAAGGTCTGCGTGAAGATGGCCTGCAGATGGTCGCCGTCGAGGAAGGTGATGAGGTAGGCCCACTCGTCACGCGTGAAGGCGTCGGGCACGCGCGATGCCATCACCTTGCGGAACGACGTCCAGTCGTCCAGGCGCCGGGTCAGGTCGAAATTCAGCGCGACGGCCTGGGCTGCCTGGGGAGTTTCGAAGAAGGTCAGCATGGCGCGGTCACTGGTTGGCGCAGCCGCGCACTTCGGACTTGGGCACCCGGCCGATGAGCTCAAAGCGCTGGCCCTGGCGGCCGCAGGCGCAGTCGCCCGGCACTAGGCGGGCCATGTCCTCGGTCAGCACGTTGTGGTACGGCGCGCCGTGTGCCAGCAGATTCATCAGTTGCAGCTGGCCGGGGCTGTCGGGCAGCGCGGCCATGGTCCACGGATCACGGACGATGGCGTGGGCCCAGCGTGGCACATGGCGGAAGCCGTGCGGGCACAACGGGAAGATGACGCCCACCTGCTCGACGAGGCCGTAGTAGTCCCACACCTCGGAGCCGGGCGCCACATGGCGCAGCAGCGCGCTGTCGAAGGTCTGGCGGTCGACGCGGATCTGTTCAAGCTTCTTCCAGCCGCCGCTGTGCACGAAATGCACCTTGCAGCGCGCCAGGGCTGCACGGGCGTGATCGGGGATGGCGCGGTCAGCCCAGGCTTGCCAGAGGATCCAGGTGAAGCCGTACACGAGCAGGCTCGCGTGCTGCTCGGCCAACTCGGCGATGCGGTCCCAGCGCGTGCTGTCGGGCGCGTCGGCATCGTCAAGCGCGAAATGGATTTCGGCCGACAGCGGCTTGAGGCTCATGGCCGCGGCGATGCGCGCGCTGACTTCTCCGCGGCGCTGCAGCGACTTGACGCTGTCGATGACGATCAGCGGCCGCAACTCGGAGCCGACCATGTCGCGCAGGATGGCGGCGCTGGACGCCGCTTGCAGTTCGCCGCTGCGGGTGTCCAGCGAGATCTGGCTGGCGTTGGCGCCGGACGTCGACGAACTGCGCAGCAGTCGCTGATGCTTCAGCTCGGGGCCATCGGTGCGCCACACGTAGTGCTTGAAGGCAGAGACGTGCAGGTAGGGCAGGTCTTCCAGCGCGCCGCCGGGCTGCGATTGCGGCCAGGCGCGTGCGTAGGCGGGGCAGCCCGCGAGGTGCTCCAGCGTCAGCGCGTCCATGGCCGCCGCGAACGCGGCGGCATCGCGAGGTGAGAACGGTGGTTCGTTCAAAAGCGCGGTCATGTCACGTCGCCTCGAAGGCCAGCAAAAAGTCCAGCGCCTGCGCATTGACCAGCGCCGAGTTGGTACGGCTGCAGGGGTTGCGCAGCACCTTGCGCCAGTGCTCCTGCAGCGCGGGCAGCGTGGCCCGGTAGGCGGCATGGTCGTGCAGTTCCGCCAGGCGCTGCCATACCGGGGCTAGGTCCACGCCGAACTGTTCGGCAAATATGGTCAGCTTCTCGGAGCGCGAGGCGTTGTAGCGCATCACCGGCAACAGGTAGAGCGAGCACAGCCGTGCGTGGTGCCAGGGGCCGTGCTGGTCGGCGGCCTGCAGCGGTGCTTCTAGTTCGTGGGCGATGCCGTGGATGAGTCCGACGCTGGACTTGGCCTGGCCAGCGCAGGCGAGAGCGCTGAGTTGGAACCAGCGCGCATCCGGCGCCAGCGGCAGCCCGCTCATCGCGCGGATGACCTGGCCGAGGTCGGTTCGCAGCGTGTCGGATGCCAGCGGTGACAGCCAGCCTTCGAGCGCGTGGGACCAGGCATCACCACATGCCAGCCGGGCACGGTCGGCGGGCACCGAGGCCGCGAACTCGGGCACGTCGATGATCAGTTCCGGCATCGATGCGGCGTCGATGTGGATGTTCTTGACCCCGGCGTCGTCCAGCACCACCACCGGCGAGGCTTCCGCCCCGCTACCCCATAGCGAAGGCGCGACGGCCAGGTGCAGGTCGGGATGTGCCAGCTTCAGGGCCTTGGCCTGGTCGATCATCCGGCCGCCACCGGCGACGACAAGCCAGTCGGCGTCATGCGTGGGTGCGTCCTGGGCCGACCAGGGCAGGTGCAACTCGGCCCAGGCACGCACGGAGGGACTGGTCCACAGGCAGATCCGGCCGCCGATGCGGGGCAGGGCCTCGGCAAGTGGCAGCCGTGGCGGCAGCTCAATCATTCAGTTCGATGCCCTTGGCGCGCAGGATGTCGACGATGTCCTGCACGCTGGTCAGGCCGGTCGCCTCGTCCGGCGTGAAGTGGTAGCCGAAGGCTTCCTGGATGCCGACGGCCAGGGACACAACGCCCAGCGAGTCCCAGGTATCGACCTCCTCGCGGGTCAAGTCCAGGCGGAATTCCTCGGGGGCGAGCAGAAAGACATCGACGATGACGCGTTGGAGCTTTTTCATGAAGACTGTGGTCCTGTGATTCAGATGGGTTGACGCCAGAGGATGGCGGCGCCGGGATGTTGCGGCAGGCTGCGCAGGTCGGCTTTGCCGTTGGACAGCAGGGGGAGTGCGGCATGGCCCTCGATGCGCAGGGGCCAGTGGGCGCGCGGGTGCTGCTTGCGCAAGGCAAGCAGGATGGATCGCACCTGTGCGTCCTCGGCCAGCGGCGCCAATGCCAGCACCCAGCTGTCTTCGCCGAGCCGATCGACCTCGCGATAGGCGGCGAACTGGCCGGGCCACGCCGCGGCCACAGTGCCGAGGATGGTGGGCAGCGAGATCTTCTCGCCGTGCCGCTTGAAGACTTCGCTCAGGCGGCCGGTGAGGCGCCAGTGCCCCTCGGGCGTGGGCTCAGCCATATCGCCGCTGCGCACCCAGGTGTCCGCGCCGATGGGCGAGAAGCGGCCCTGCTCGACGATGCCTACGGCGCCATAGGCGCTGCGGAACACGAGCGCGCCTTCGCCGTCGGAGCGGATCTCGATGCCGGGCAGTGCCGGGCCGACGTCGGCCGGGTCGGTGCTGGCGGTGGCGGGCCGCACGGTCAGCCGTGGCATGGCTTCGGCACAGCCGTAGTTGTTGTAGACCTGCGCCTTCGGGAACAGGGCCGCGAGCGCCGGCAACTGCTCTTGTGGGAAGCGGCCGCCGGCGAAGTGGATGCGCGACACGCCGGGGAAGGCCTGCCCGGCAAAATACTGCAGCAGCAGCGGCACCTGCACGCCGACCAGGCACAGCATGGCCCGCTTCGCTTCCAGCAGCGCCCAACGCAGGTCGGCCGGGTCTGCCAGGCCGGCGGTCTGCACCAGCGGACGGCCATGCACCTCGGACCACACCCACTGGTTCACGAACGCGAAACTGTAGGTCAGCGGCAGCGTGACGATCGCTGCGTCCACATCGGCGTTGCTCTGCGCGACTTGCAGTGCGCGGGCCAGCGCCTCGGCCCGCACCATCTCGCACAGCACGAGCTTGGGATCGCCCGACGAGCCGGACGTCAGCATCGCGAAGTGGCCTTCGAGGGCCTGCGCAGGCAGTGTCGAGAGTGCCTGGGCCAGCCAATCATCGGCGACAGCGGTCTTAGCGGGCATCAGCACGAAGGGTCGGCGCGCGCGCCAGCATGCAGTCAGGTCGGCCAAGTCGTGGCGGAGTGCATCCTCACGGAGAACGCGCCAGCCGGTCAGTGCCGTGGGTGACGAAATGGTGCCGGACATGCGGATGTGCTCAGTTGCCGGTCAGGATGGCGCGCACGGCGTCGATGACGCGGGCCTGGTCGTCGGACGTCATCTTGGTGTAAAGCGGCAGGCTGATGGCGCGCTGGAACGAGTCGAGCGCCTTCGGGAAGTCGCTTGGCTGGAGCTTGTAAGTGTCGCGCCAGTACGGGTGCAGGTGCAGCGGGATGAAGTGGACGCTGCAGCCGATGCCGCGGTCGAACATGGCCTGGATGAAGTCATCGCGGCTGACGGTGGCGGCATCACTCAGGCGCAGCACGTAGAGGTGCCAGGCGTGCAGGTCGCCGGCAGGTGCGCCGGGAGGCAGCAGCAAGGGCAGGTCGGCCAGTTCGAAGGAGTAGCGGTCCGCCATCTGCTGGCGCTGCTGCTGGAACACGTCGGCCTTACGCAGTTGATGGATGCCCATCGCCGAGGCGACGTCGCTCAGGTTGTACTTGAAGCCGGGGGCGACGATCTCGTAGTACCAGGACGGCTTGTTGGAGGTGTAGCGATCGAAGGCGTCGCGGTTGATGCCGTGCAGTCGCATCAGGCGACAGCGCTTGGCGATGTCGGCATCGCGGCAGACGACCATGCCGCCTTCGCCTGTGGTGATGGTTTTGGTGGCGTAGAAGCTGAAGACGGTCACGTCGGATGCGAGCTTGCCAACCAGTTCACCACCGACCCGGGTGGGCAGTGCGTGCGCGGCGTCCTCGACGACCTTCAGGTTGTGCTTGCGCGCGATGGCGAGGATGGCCTGCATATCGCAGCCCAGTCCGGCAAAGTGCACCGGCATGATCGCCTTGGTGCGCGGCGTGATCGCAGCTTCGATTCGCGCAGGATCGATGTTTAAGGTGTTGGGGTCGATGTCCACCAGCACTGGATGTGCACCGAGGTAGCGCATGACCTCCGCCGATGCGGTGAAGGTGTAAGCAGTGGTGATGACCTCGTCGCCGGGGCCAATCCCCAGCGCTTCCAGCGCGAGGTGCAGGCCCGAGGTCGCCGAGTTGACGGCGATGGCCTCCACGCCACCTCCCAGCCACTGCGCGAAGTCCGCTTCAAATTGCTTGGTCTTGGGACCGGTGGTGACCCAGCCCGAACGCATGGCGTTGACGACCTCGTTGATCTCTTCCTCGCCGATATCCGGCAGCGCGAAGGGCAGGAAATGTTGTTGGGACATGGTATTAATTTGCGATTTTTAGTAAACCTCTGCAATATTGGCCTGATTTTCTTATGTCAGCTTCTCGATCTAAGTTTTAGGCATGATTTCTATGTGATTTAGGTTTTTGTAAGTAGATCGTCAAAATACGAGATTGCCTTTTGAAGACCCTCGTTGAGTTGCACCGCAGGTTGCCAATCATTTAGATATTTTCTAGCGCGGCTGATATCAGGCTTACGTTGTGTGGGGTCATCTGAAGGGAGTGACTGGTAGATCAGCTTAGATGCGCTGCCGGTAAGGTCTATGACCTTTTCTGCCAGCTGCTTGATGGTGAATTCGCCCGGGTTGCCGAGGTTAATGGGGCCAGGAAAACCTGGATCACCATTTTCTGCCCGGGGCAAGTCCATGAAGCGGATGAAGCCCTCGATCAAATCATCTACATAGCAAAAGCTGCGGGTCTGGCTGCCGTCGCCATAGATGGTTATGTCTTTGCCCTGTAGGGCTTGCATAATAAAGTTGCTGACCACCCGGCCATCGTTAGGGTGCATTCGCGGCCCGTAGGTGTTGAAGATGCGTGCCACGCGAATATCTAAACCATACTGGCGGTGGTAGTCAAAAAATAGCGTCTCGGCACAACGCTTCCCCTCATCGTAGCAGCTACGCACGCCAATGGGATTGACGTTGCCCCAGTAGGCTTCTGTTTGTGGGTGCACGTCAGGGTCACCATAAACCTCGCTGGTGCTCGCTTGAAATATACGGGCCTCCAAACGCTTGGCCAGACCCAGCATATTGATGGCACCGTGTACGCTGGTCTTAGTGGTCTGCACCGGGTCGTGCTGGTAATGAATTGGGCTTGCTGGGCAGGCCAAGTTGTAGATCTGGTCCACCTCAAGGTACAGCGGGAAGGTCACATCGTGTCGAATGAACTCGAAGTGCTTGTGGTCCAGAAGGTGTTCAATGTTACGCTTGGTTCCAGTGAAGAGATTGTCAACACAAATGACCTCATCTCCACGCGCGAGTAGGCGGTCGAGCAGGTGGCTGCCCAGAAAGCCGGCTCCGCCGGTGACAAGGATTTTTTTGCGGGTTTCGTATTGGCGCATGTTTTTTTGTTAGCTATCTGATCCAAACAGGTCGCGCGTATAGACCTTGGTCTGCACGTCAACCAGTTCAGGTGAATGACGGTTGGCAATAATCACATCGGCTTGTGCTTTGAAGGCTTCAATGTGTTGAATCACAGGGCTCCTAAAGAACTCTTTTTCTTTCAGTGTCGGTTCAAAAACAATCACCTCCACACCCTTGGCCTTAAGCCGCTTCATAACTCCTTGCACACTGCTGGATCTGAAGTTGTCGCTGCCAGCCTTCATGACTAGGCGGTAGATGCCAACTACCTTGGGACTGCGCTTAAGGATGTCGAAAGCTACGAAGTCCTTGCGGGTGGTGTTGCTGTCCACAATGGCTCGAATCAGGTTTTGCGGCACATCCTGGTAATTGGCGAGCATCTGCTTGGTGTCTTTCGGTAGACAGTATCCGCCGTAACCAAAACTTGGGTTGTTGTAATGATTGCCAATGCGGGGATCCAGGCACACGCCATCAATGATCTGGCGGGTATCCAAGCCGTGGCTGGCTGCGTAGGAGTCCAGCTCGTTGAAGTAGGCCACACGCATGGCTAAATACGTATTGGCAAAGAGCTTGATGGCCTCGGCTTCGGTGCTGCCTGTAAGCAGCACCGAAATCGCTTGCTTGATGGCTCCCTGTTTAAGTAGATTCGCAAACGTCTGGGCTCGCTCGGACTGTTCGCCCACCACAATGCGACTCGGGTGTAGGTTGTCATACAAGGCCCGACCTTCACGCAGAAACTCAGGACTGAAAATGATATTGTCGCAGTTGAACTGCTGACGCAGTTTGGTCGTGTAGCCTACTGGTACTGTGGACTTGATAATCATGACCGCTTTTGGATTTATCGCCAAGACATCGGTAACTACCGACTCGATTGACTTGGTATTGAAGTAGTTTGTCTGCGGGTCATAGTCAGTGGGCGTGGCGATGATGACGAAGTCGGCACCGATATAGGACTGCAGTTTGTCGGTAGTGGCGCGCAGGTTCAATTGGCTCTTTTTCAGATAGTCGGCAATCTCAACGTCTTCGATAGGCGAAAGTCTTTGGTTGATTAGATCAACTTTCTCGGCATTGATATCCAGAGCGACGACCTCGTTGTGCTGAGCCAGAAGAACCGCGTTGGAGAGACCTACATAACCAGTGCCAGCGATGGCGATTTTCATATTGAGTTATTCCTGACTGACGTTGACTTGATACTCGTTGGCCTTAAAACCACGCAGTCGATCAAAAAAATTAAGTATTTTTCTAAATTTTTTATGAATAAAGACATAAACAAAAAATCAGTCACAGCGTGATGATTTTTGAATAGGTTTTCGTGAAGATCCCGCAAAACCCCAACATCAAGACTTGCCCATATATCATGAGCGACTTATGCCCCAAGCTTTCTTCAGCAATAAAAGTTGCAATTCACCAGACTCTTTTGATTTGCGCAGAGCGCGTCGTACACAGGCGATCAACACACCCAAAAACAAACCGACAAAGGCAGACACCAACACAATCATGGCACGCTTGGGCTTAGCTTTTCGCTCCGGCACCGTAGCCACGTCCACTTGCTGCAAGAGTGGTCCCTCCTTGGCCTCATCGACCCTAGCCAACTCATACTGCTTGATCAACACCTCCAGCATGGCCTCTTGCACTTTGACGTCTCGGTAAGACTTTACTGCCTGCTGTTGGCTGGGTGACCCTTGCACATCGCCACCCCCACCTTGTTCTAATTTAGTCAATTGACCGCGCATGGCTGACAACTCGCTGCTGATACGCTGCATGTCTGGATTTTGCGGGGTCGCAAAACGACTCATGGCTTGCAGTTGCACTTCACGAGCAGCAATTTGCCCACGCAACTCAGCACTGGTGCGCACACCACTCTCAGCCAGCACGGCAGTGACTTGCAT
Organism: Limnohabitans sp. JirII-29; assembly: GCF_003063395.1. Lineage (NCBI taxonomy): Bacteria > Pseudomonadati > Pseudomonadota > Betaproteobacteria > Burkholderiales > Comamonadaceae > Limnohabitans > Limnohabitans sp. JirII-29. The sequence continues at coordinate 114,203 of NZ_NESB01000002.1, read as the reverse complement.
GCCCGATTTTTCTTTGGCTTGTTTAAAGTTTTGTTCGGCAGCCACCAGCTCTTGTTGCACTTTTTTGATTTGCTGCTCATAGAACACACGCCGCTGCTGAGCATCAGTGACTGCCAAGCGGCTCAGTAAGTTGCGCAATTCTTCAACGTGAGTATTGGCCAACTGGGCCGCAAAAGCTGGCTCTTTGTCATCCGCCTCAATGGTGATGAGGCCAGATTTTTTATCTGGAGAGATTTTGACTTTCTCTTTCAGTTCTTTGCGGGTATCCATCAGGGTTTTCTCGTCATATCGCTCTTGCAAATTCAACCGTTTGATCACAGCATTTTGCAGACTTTCACTCTGCATGAAAGCCACATACATCTCATCAGGGCTTTTGATACCCGCAGCGGCACCTGCGAGGCCGGCCAAACCACCCAAGCTTGCTAACGCTGAGGCCGCACCGCTTTGCTGCTGTTGTGGCGGCATCATGATGGTTTTTGCGGTAAATACAGGTGTCATCAAAAGGCTCACCACAAGCGCCAGCGCGGTGGCAATGGCTGGCACTGCAAAAAGCGTTTTCTTTTCCTCGCCCAGAGCAATCGCGAGATCAATGAGGCTGATTTCGTCATCTTCAGGCTCAGCGGGGTTGGTTGCAATTTGGTTCATTTCAGACATCTGCAATCCTTAATAACCCAAGGCCTTCAACCCAGCTGCACCCAAGCCAAGTTGGTAGAAAATTTGGGTGATGTCTTTGGTATTGCGAATGGCAGAGCTCCATGTGGACTCCATATCCACTTTGTCGGGCACCACAATGGCGTCACCGGGCATGAGCTTGACGTTGTTGACCGAAGTGCCAAACCACGAGTTGTCGCTGGTGAATGCAGAGCCATCGGCACGCACCACAATCACGGCATTTCGATCAGCCGCCACCCCCACACCCGAGAGCTTGAGGTAGTCGGCCACGGTTTGCCCCGCACGATAAATCAAGGCCGATTCGGTGTTGACTGCGCCATAGATGTAGACAAAATCTGGGCGATTAGGAATGACCAGTCGATCTCCGTTTTGCACACGAATGTCTGGCAGTTTGTTGATGTAGTTGTACACATCGGGCTCCAAGCCTAAGGCAATGCGGCCTTCGGGACGCACCGACCTGACACGCTCCAGTGCTTGGCGTTGCGCGTTTTGAGCTGCCAACATACGGGTTTGCGCCAAGTTAGCGTCTGAGCTGGCACCCATGCTTTGGCTGAGTTGCGCAATTTGTGCGCTTGACTCAGACTCTAGACGGCGCATGAGTTTTTGCAAATTATCAATTTGACTTTTGCGCACATCTTCTCGGTACAAGCCTGTTCCAAACAAATAGGCGTCATGCGTCAAACCACCGGCACGCTGCAACACACTGCTCAAGCTTTCTCCGGGCTTGGCCTGATAAATACCAGGCTGGGCCACCTCGCCCTCAATGCGCACCATGATGCGACGTTTGGCAATGGGCACCCGCATGTCGTTAACGGAAAACACCGTGACCACGTCACCCGCTTGAAGCAAGTGGTTGTCAGGATCTTTCGCATCGTTCAACACGCGCCCTAAGTTGAACGGGAGCAAGCTGACACTCAGATCTTTGCGGTTGATGCGTTCAATGACAGCGTAGTCCCAGTTGATTTCGTCATACAAGTTGCCAATCAGTTCAGCCACTGAAGGCACTTCGTTTTTGTCTTTCGTTTGTATCGGCGCTTGCTGCCCAAACAAGCGTGCTTGTCGTTGGTCACGGTAACTTTCAATGTCGTAGATATCGGGTCTGTTGTTGCGCTGGTTATTGCGCACGACATCGGCAGACATGGATGGGTTGGCATTCGAATCACCAGGCTTTGTGCCTTGCGTACTGGGCATGCTGGAAGTACTGCGTGTGACGTAACGCGGGTCTCGCATCAAGCGGTCATCCAGCTCTTTGTCTGCCAACAAATCGTCGGGAATCATTTCGCGGTCACGTTGTGTGCGTTCGCGCTGGCTGGCATCAAACAACACCTCATTTTGACGCCGCACTGAATCGCGGCTGATCAAGGCTTCGCGGTTGGGAATCAGGTCACGCACACGCATGCCATCACGAAAACCCAAGCGCACAGGCTGCGCAACGTTACCTCGCAAAGTCACCGCATTGCCCAGTTCAGGAGAAATGGCCAAGACGGTGAGCAAGTCACCGTTTTTAAGTTGGGTTTTCAGGCCTTGTTCGTTCAACGCAAAGTCTTGCACGCTACGCGGCTGACTGTTGCTGGGTGTCAGGCGCTCCAAGGTGACACGCCGCGGGTCGGCCACCACAGGCAGGCCACCAGCAACAGCCAGCAATTGGTCGAGCGTTTCGTTGACCGACTTAATTTCATACACGGCCGGGTTGTTGACTTTGCCCAACAGAGCCACATAACCCACAGCGGGCGGAATGACGATGACGTCGCCATCGGTCAACTTGATGTCGCCTGCACTGTCGCCACGCGCCAGGAAACTGTACAAGTCAAACTCAGCCACCACTTGACCTGCACGCTTGAGTTCTACCCGACGCATAGAACCCGTGGCATTGGGTCCACCCGTTGCAAGCAGACCGCTGGCCAGCGTCGATACGCTGCTGAGTGCGTAGCTGCCCGGGCGACGCGCCTGCCCCACCACATACACGGTGATGGAACGCAACTGCCCCAAAGTCACGCTCAACTGAAAGTCTTTGTAAAACTTGCCTACGGCGTTACGCAGCACGCCTTCTGCTTGCGATGCCTTGACGCCCGCCAAAGATACCGCGCCCACACGAGGCAAGCTGACCATGCCGTTGCGATCAATCAAGGCACGCACATCCATGTCTAACGAACCCCAACCACGAATCAGCACTTGATCGCCGGGGCCTAACAAGTAGTCATTGCTAACGGGTGCGTTGTCGATAGGCGCAAAACCAGCCCCCACAGGGGAAGTTGCAGACTGGGCCTGTTGCAATTGCTGGGCGCGTTGCTGTGAAAACTGCAAGTTTTCAAAAAAGACTTGCCCGTACAGGGGAAGCTTGTAGCCCGCCGTTTCCAAAACAAACTTCTGAAAGTCATTGGGCTTCAGCGGCTCAGGGGGCGGGAAAAAACCAGCTTGGAAATTGTTGGGGGCAGTTTGCGCAGGTGTGATGGGATCGATTTGGCGTATAGAAGGAACGCCACCTGTGGTCATTGCCCCCATGCTAAAGCCTGCCGCGCCAGTGCCAACAGAAGTACCGGTAGAAGTACCAGCCCCAGCAGTTTGCGGTAATTGTTGCGCCATGACAGCGCCGTTCAAGCACGCTACCGCCAGCCAAAGCACATGTTTTGCTTTGGCCATAGATGTCAAGAGACTCATTGGAAAATCTTTCCTCTAAAACACGCTACCGCCACATATGCGACGACGTCGATATGTTTTATTTTGATGAAACTTATTGTAGGGCGACATATCGCCCCACACTTTTGACCGAACAGCACTATTCAGCGCTGATGTTGACCTCATAGCCATGCTTTTTAAGCAGGGCCATTCTTTTAGCTTCTGAAAGATCAGTTTTCACCATCTCAACACACATGTCTTGCACGGTGATCTCGGGTGTCCAACCCAACTTTTGTTTGGCTTTGCTCGGGTCACCCAACAAGGTCTCGACTTCGGTGGGGCGGAAATAGCGCGGGTCGATTTTGACCACCACATCGCCCACCTTCAAGCCAGGGGCATCATCGCCCTGAATGGCAATCACCGTCGCTGTTTCGTTGACGCCAGCGCCTTCGAATTTGAGGGTAACGCCCAGCTCTTGCGCAGACCATGCGATGAATTGACGCACGCTGTGCTGCACACCCGTGGCAATGACAAAGTCTTCCGCTGTGTCTTGTTGCAACATCAGCCATTGCATGCGCACATAGTCTTTGGCATGACCCCAGTCACGCAAGGCATCTAAATTGCCCATGTACAAACACTGTTCCAAGCCTTGGGCGATGTTGGCCAAGCCACGAGTGATTTTGCGGGTGACAAAGGTTTCGCCACGGCGCGGGCTTTCGTGGTTGAACAAGATGCCGTTGCAGGCATACATGCCATAGGCTTCGCGGTAATTGACCGTGATCCAGTACGCATACATCTTGGCCACAGCGTAGGGGCTACGGGGGTAGAACGGCGTGGTTTCTTTTTGTGGTGTTTCCTGCACCAGGCCATACAACTCTGAAGTGGACGCTTGATAGAAGCGGGTTTTCTTTTCCAAACCCAAAATACGAATGGCCTCTAGCAAACGAAGCGTGCCCATGCCATCGACATCAGCGGTGTACTCCGGACTTTCAAAGCTCACAGCCACATGGCTTTGTGCGCCCAAGTTGTAGATTTCATCCGGCTGGGTTTCTTGCACGATGCGAATGAGGTTGCTGGTGTCGCTCAGGTCGCCATAGTGCAATTTGAAATTGGCGTTGTCGACGTGTGGATCTTGGTAGATGTGGTCCACGCGCTGTGTGTTGAACAGACTGGCGCGACGTTTGATACCGTGAACGATGTAGCCTTTTTCCAAAAGAAACTCAGCCAAATAAGAACCATCTTGGCCAGTGATACCGGTGATGAGGGCGACTTTGGGTTGTGATTGCGTCATACGTTGCTCAAAAAATCTTGGTAGGCGAACTGAAGACCGTTGTGTAAATTGACTTGAGGCGTCCAGCCCAAAGCGTTGAGTTTTTGGCTGTCCATCCACTTTCGGGGAGCGCCATCGGGTTTGGTGCTGTCAAATGTGATGTGCCCTTGATAGCCCACCGTTTGACCAATGGCGTGTGCCAATTCAGCAATGGTGACATCCCCCCCGCTACCTACATTGATGTGGCTTTGCATGGGCTGGGTGTGTTGGTCATACACAGGCTTATCAAGCTGCATGACATGGACACTTGCAGCGGCCATATCGTCTACATACAAAAACTCACGGCGCGGTGTGCCCGTACCCCAAATGCTGACGCTGGGTGCATGATGAACCTTGGCCTCGTGAAAACGCCGAATAAGCGCAGGTATGACGTGGCTGTTTTCTGGATGGTAGTTGTCACCGGGACCGTACAAGTTGGTGGGCATGACGCTTCGGTAGTCGACCCCGTGACTGGCGCCGTATTGACGGTTGTAGCTTTCACACAATTTGATGCCAGCGATTTTGGCAATGGCATAGGGCTCGTTGGTGGGCTCTAGGGTGCCAGTGAGCAAGGCGTCTTCACGCATGGGCTGCTCTGCCATGCGCGGGTAAATGCAACTAGAGCCCAAGAACAACAGCTTTTTGACGCCAGCGCACCATGCCTGATGAATGACGTTGGCTTCCATCATGAGGTTTTGGTAAATGAACTCAGCGGGAAACGTATTGTTGGCGTGAATGCCGCCTACTTTGGCGGCGGCAAGATAGACCTGATCGGGCTTTTCGCTTTCGAAAAAACCACGCACCGCAGCCTGGTCCGTCAGGTCAAGTTCTGCATGGGTACGGGTGATGATGCGCGCGTGTCCTTGCTGTTTGAGCGCACGGACGATGGCTGAACCCACCATGCCGCGATGCCCTGCAACGTAGATTTTTTGTGGTGATGTCATGTTCTGGTTCAGGCAGTCACGGTGCCAAAACGTCGCTCACGGCTACCAAACCATGTGAACGCTTTGTCGAGTTGTTTCTCATCGAAGTCTGGCCACAACACATCGGTGAAATACAGCTCCGCGTAAGCCACCTGCCAAAGCAAAAAATTGCTGATGCGTGACTCACCACCGGTGCGGATGAGCAAGTCCACCTCAGGCATGCCAGAGGTACTGAGGTGTTGGGCCAAGTCTTGCTCGGTCATGCTTTGAACTGAAAGACCTGGGTTGGCCTGCCCCCAAGACTTCACTGCGTTCACGATGTCCCAACGGCCACCATAGTTGGCGGCTACGTTGAGCGTGATGGCATGGTTATGAACGGTGGCGCTTTGTGCCGCTTCGATGCGTTGTTGCAACTCTGCGGGGAAGGCGCTGATGTCACCCAATACCCGCAGACGAACGCCTTCGGCTTGCATGGCCTTCATTTCTTTTTCAAGGTATTGAATGAACAGCCCCATGAGGGTAGACACCTCGTCGCTGGGTCGTCCCCAGTTTTCGGTGCTGAAGGCAAACAAAGTGAGGTAGTCAACGCCATGGTCAACACACGCTTGCACCAGTGCGCGAACGCCGGCAGCCCCCCTGGCATGGCCCACCGTGCGCGGCATGTGGCGTTGTTTGGCCCAACGGCCATTGCCATCCATGATGATGGCAACGTGATGGGGGGGGTGGATGGGAGTGTGGGGTAAAGCGCTGTTCACAGGAGGCAATTATGTAAGAACAAAATGAACGCGCGGACTCAATGGCTGACGGCCAATGATTCGATAGCGAGTTTGAGTTTTTGGGGTTGCCCCAACAAGTCCACCAACACAAACGCGCGGGTTTCGCCGTCATGGGCTTGGTACACGCCTTCTAAGCCGGCCAATGGCCCATAGGCAATGCGCACGTTATCTCCGGGCTCGAACAAACGCGCAACGGTGGTGGGGGGTGCCTCACGCAGAAAGTCGATGAACTGCGCAGGCACCTTGGCTGGCACATGGCCGAAGCTCACCAATTTGCTCACGCCCAAGGTGGAACGAATGGGCGACCAGTTGTGGTTGACGTCATTGAGCCGAATGAAGAGGTAGCGGCTGAACATGGGCTCGCTGATGCGCGCCACTTTTTGGCGACGAACTTTTTCAACTTCCATGATCGGCAAAAAACACTCAAAGCCTTGGTTTTCAAGGTTTTCAAGGGCCCGAACTTCTTGGCGCGGCTTGGTGTGGACGGCGTACCAAGCGGAGGAGGACATGTCTGTGATGGTCATTTCTCTACTTTTGATGAGAGTTTACCCTGAGCACGGAGGGCTCAATTAAACCGTATTTGTTAATTTTGGCAAAAAAATTAACATCCCAATCAAAAAAGCCGCAAAACTTGCCAATAAAACACCGGCCGCCGCCACGTCCTTGGCCTTGCCCGCCAAAGCATGCCACTCAGGGGACGCCAGATCGACCGCCAACTCAATGCCGGTGTTGAGTGCCTCAGCCACCCACACCATGGCCATCGCCAACAACAAGGCCACCCACTCCAAACGCGTGACTTGAAAGTAAAAACCAGCCAACACCACGACCACCGAGGCCAGCACATGAATGCGCGCATGGGGCTGCGTGGTCAACAGCAGGCGCAAGCCTTGCACCGCAAAGCCAAAGCTGCGTAAGCGGCGGGCCCAATATCCCATGGCCAGATCAGTTCAAAGGTTGTTGAAACTGCAAAGAGGCTGAGCGCCCGGTCCAGCTCATGCCAAGTCGACGGCCAGTGTTGGCGTCGGTGAAGTAATAGGTCGTCAACATGCCTGTGGCGGCACCTGCAGCCACATCGCGCCAGTGGTGCTCACGCGCATCCACCCGGGCCCAGGCCACATAACTGGCAGCCAAGTAGGCGGGCACACCGTATTCCCAGCCACCTTTCATTTGCATGTACTGCGCGGCCGAAAAGGCCACCGCCGCATGCCCAGAGGGAAAGCTTTTATCGTCTTTGCCATTGGGTCGCATTTCGTGGGTGGTCGACTTGAGTACCTCCACAATGCCCAAGGTCACGACCTCTGACTTGACCAACTGCACGACACCGGCTGTGTCGTCATTCAAAAAACTCATGCCTGCGGCGAAAGCAGGCAACCCAATAGTGACCAAATTGGCGTTGCGCGTGGTGCTGTCAAGTGCGTGTGCTTGCAACGACAACACGGCCATGCTGCCAAGGAGGATAAGCTTGGAGAGAAGTTGTTGCATGAGATGAGCCTTTCGATCAAATCATTCTATATAGCGATTGTGAAGATTGGCATTTAGACAAATGAGAGGCTTCACGTTAAAGTTGTCCAACCATTTTGATGAAAGCACCCCATGTCTACCAAACCACACTTTGACCCTGCCGCCATGACCGATAACGTGAAAGAGCAAGCTCAGCAAATTTGGTTGGCTGGCCTGGGCGCGTTTTCTAAAGCGCAGCAAGAAGGCACCAAAGCGTTTGAAAAATTGGTGAGTGACGGCATCACCATGCAACGCAAGGCGCAAATTACCGCCGAGGAAAAGCTGGCTGAAGCCACCCAAAAAGTGACGCAAGTGGCGCACCAGTTCAACGAGCGTGCCACAGGGCAATGGGACAAGCTGGAAAACATTTTTGAAGACCGCGTGGCCAAAGCGTTAACGCGCTTGGGCATTCCTTCTGCCGCCGAGTTGCAAGCCTTGCACGCACGCATTGCCCAGTTAGAAAAGCAATTGGGCACACCAGCCAAACCAGCCGCGAAAAAGACGGTTGCCAAAAAAGCGCCAGCTAAAAAAGCTGTGGCCAAAAAGAAAGTGGCCAAGTAATACAGGCACTGACCTTCATTCACCATGGCAAAGAAGGCGCCCCGCCGCACCGCTGAGCGAATTTTAGAAGTCACGCTGGAGCTGTTCAACCGGTTTGGCGAACCCAACGTGTCCACCACGTTGATCTCGGCTGAACTCAACATCAGCCCCGGCAATCTGTATTACCACTACCCCGCCAAAGAGGAGTTGGTGAATGCGCTGTTCATGCGCTACGAGTCAGCGTTGCAAGAATTGCTAGGCGCTGCACCCGGCGTGCACGATGTAGAAGACGCATGGTTCTTCATGCACACCTTGTTTGAATTGGTCTGGCAATACCGCTTTTTGTACCGTGATCTGAACGACCTACTCAGCAAAAACCGACGCTTAGAAACGCACATCAAAGACGCACTGCTGCACAAGACCACCGCGTTTCGCGCTGTGCTGGACGGCCTTGAGCATGCCAAAGCGCTGTCGATGAACGCGTCAGAGCGCGAAGTGACGGCGACCCACATGGTAGTGATGCTCACGTGGTGGTTGAGCTACGAATATGTGCGCGATCCACGTCACGCGCTGGAGCCCGAAAGTGCAGAGAAGTCGTTGCTCAGAGGCGCCAAACATGTGCTGGGCTTGTTGCTGCCCTACGCGACAGGTGCGCACAAGCAGCATTTGACTGCGTTGCTCGCAGCCTATTGAGATTAATTAGGTTCTGACCCCAATTAACTCAGCCACTGTTCAACGAGGCGTACCCAGTAGGTGCCGCCTAGTGGGATGAGTTCGTCGTTGAAATCGTAGTTGGGGTTGTGCAAGGTGCATGGGCCTTCACCATGGCCCATCTCGCGGTGCACGCCGTCGCCATTGCCGATGAAGCAATAAGCGCCAGGCACAGCTTGCAGCATGTACGAAAAGTCTTCAGCCCCCATGGTGGGCTCTTGCACCAGCACACCCGACTCACCGACGATGCCGGCCATCACTTGTTGCGCGAAAGCGGTTTCCGCAGGATGGTTCACCGTGGGCGGGTAATTGCGCTCGAACTCAAACGTGCAAGTGGCCCCAAAGGCGGCACAGGTGTGCTGGGCCACGTCGCGCATGCGTTGCTCAATGAGGTCTAGCACTTCCAGGCTGAAGGTGCGCACGGTGCCTTGCATTTCACAGTGGTCGGGCACCACATTAGTGGCTTCGCCGGTGTGGATCATGGTGACCGAAATCACGCCCGCATCCACAGGCTTTTTGTTACGGCTGATGATGGTTTGAAAAGCCTGCACCATTTGGCACGCAACAGGCACCGGGTCCACACCGTTGTGTGGCAATGCGGCATGGCTGCCTTTGCCGTGGATGGTGATTTTGAATTCGTTGCTGGAGGCCATGACAGGCCCTGGGCTCAGAGCAAACTGCCCCACCGCCAAACCCGGCCAGTTGTGCATGCCAAACACGGCCTGCATAGGGAATGCGTCAAACAACCCGTCTTGCATCATTTCACGGGCCCCACCACCGCCCTCTTCTGCGGGTTGGAAAATGAAATACACGGTGCCATCAAAGTTTTTGTGTTGCGACAGATGTTGCGCTGCCGCCAACAGCATGGCCACGTGGCCGTCGTGGCCGCAGGCGTGCATCTTGCCGGGATGCTGGCTGGTGTGGGCAAACTGGTTGAACTCTTGCATGGGCAAGGCATCCATGTCCGCGCGCAACCCAATAGCGCGCTCGCTGCTGCCGTTTTTGAGGATGCCGACCACGCCCGTCTTGCCCATGCCACGGTGGATGGGGATGCCCCATTCGGTGAGCTTTTGCGCCACCACATCGGCAGTGCGCAACTCCTCAAAGCTGAGTTCGGGATGGGCGTGGATGTCGCGGCGCAGAGCGCTGATGCTGGCCGCTTGTGTGACCAATGAATCAAGGACTTTCATGCTGCCAGTCTAGCCGCTCGTCCAGCCATTTGCCACGCAGGGCTATTGCCTATTCAGAGGTGATGCCCCAAGCGATGGCGTGCAATTTCAAGCAAGCCATCAAAAATAAGGTTGTCGATCAACTCAAACTGCACCGACATGCTGGGCGCCATTTTCCAGCCTGCGCCCCCCGTCATGTAACAAACCGGTTCTGCACCGCAGTGTTGACGAACATGCTGCACCATGCGTTCCACCGCCCCCGCAATGGCAAAGGTGCCACCACTGGTGAGTGCGTCGCTGGTGTTGGTGGGGAACTCGGTCACATCGCCCGTGGGAACACGCAAGCCCGCCGTGCCCGACTCCAGCGCACGCAGCATGATGCCGTGCCCGGGCAGAATGATGCCGCCCAAAAATTTGCCGCTGGCATCGATAGCCTCCACCGTCACCGCCGTGCCCACCATCACCACCACCAAGGGTCGAGGTGGTGCGTCAGGGTATTGGCGCAACATGCGTGCGCGGGCACCAATCATGGCCACCCACCGGTCGGCCCCCAAACGGGTGGGATGGTCATACCCATTGGTGACTCCTGCTTCAGCAGAGGATGACACCGCCCAATGGGGCGTGAAGTCCCACAACTCCAACTGCTCTTCCACGCGACGGCGAATGGCTTCACCTGCCACGATGCAGCCCAGCATATGGGTGGGTTCTGGCAAATGCCGCCAATCTTCATCTGACAAGCGGTCAATGTTTTCTAAAAATACGGCACCGTGCCCAAGCAAGTGCGCCCCGGGTGCCGGGTTGTCGTACAAGGCCCATTTCAGTCGGGTGTTGCCGACATCGAGTGCGAGAAATGTCATGGCGTTTGCACGACTCAGTTTTGCTGCCAGGGCAAGTTGCGAAAGCGCCAGCCGCCTATGCGCCCACGGTGGGCGTGCGCATCTGGGTCGCCCTCGAAGCCTTCCAGAATGTTGTAGGCCTCCACCCCAAGTTCCGTGGCGCGCTTGGCCGCAGCAATAGAACGCACGCCACTGCGACACAGCAACAGCACTTTTTTGCCTTGTGCTGCGGCACGCACACCGTCATCGAACAGCGGGTTCATGGCCATGCCCGGCCATTGCTTCCAGGCCAAGGGCACCGCACCCGGCACAAAGCCCACCCATTCGCGTTCTGCGTCGGTGCGCACATCCACCAGCACAGCCTCGCCCGACAGCACCCATTGGTGGGCCAGTTGTGGCGACACATCACCGGCATATCCCTGTGCGGGAACAGCGTGGTGAAGGCCTGGTTGCTCGGTTTTGGTCATGGTCGAACGTATGCTTTTTAGAGTGAGACGAAGTATAGAGACCAGCAACAAGACTCCAAGGCGACAGATCGAATGAATTAGATGAATCTGGCTAGTGAAAACCCGCCTATCAGGTTTGTGAAAAAGCCCAAAAATGAAAGTGTCTATTCAACGTTGAAGACAAACAATCAGGAGACAACTGCATGACCGAGAGCAAGAAAACAACTGCCCGCCGTAACGTACTGAAGGGTGCCGCTGTCGCAGCAGGCACCATGTCTGCACCCATGGTGTCGCGCGCACAAACCACCTCGTTGCGCTTCCAAAGCACCTGGCCAGCCAAAGACATCTTTCATGAGTACGCCAATGACTTTGCCAAAAAAGTCAACGACATGGCCAGTGGTCGTTTGAAAATTGAAGTGTTGCCCGCTGGTGCGGTGGTGCCAGCTTTCCAGTTGCTGGATGCGGTCAACAAGGGCACGCTCGACGGTGGCCACGGCGTGCTGGCTTACCACTACGGCAAGAGCACCGCCTTGGCGCTGTGGGGTTCGGGCCCGGCCTTTGGCATGGATCCCAACATGGTGTTGGCATGGCACCAGTACGGAGGCGGCAAACAGCTGCTGGAAGAAATTTACAAGTCGCTCAACATCGACGTGGTGTCGTATGTGTACGGCCCCATGCCCACCCAACCACTGGGTTGGTTCAAAAAGCCTATCGCCAAAGTGGCCGACCTGAAAGGTCTGAAGTACCGTACTGTGGGCTTGGCGGTCGACATCTTCACCGAACTGGGCGCTGCGGTGAACCCACTGCCGGGTGGCGAAATTGTGCCGGCCCTCGACCGCGGCCTGATTGACGCGGCAGAGTTCAACAACGCGTCGTCAGACCGCGTGTTGGGTTTTCCGGATGTGGCTAAAAACTGCATGCTGCAAAGCTTCCACCAAAGCGGCGAACAGTTTGAGATCTTGTTCAACAAAGGCAAGCTCAGTGCACTGCCCGCTGAACTCAAATCCATCATTGATGTGGCCGTGTCGGCGTCTTCTGCCGAGATGAGCTGGAAAGCGATTGAACGCAACTCCAAAGACTACGAAGAGATGAAAAAGCAAGGCATCAAGTTCTACAAGACACCTGATGCCATCCTCAAAGCCCAGCTGGATGCTTGGGACAAGGTGGTGGAGAAGAAGTCTGCCGAGAACCCCCAGTTCAAGAAGGTCATGGACTCGCAGCGCGCGTTTGCGGCACGTGCGGGCCAATGGCAGAACGACTACATGGTCGACTTCAAAATGGCCTACAACCGTTACTTCAACGCTAAAAAGGCCTGATCACGGCCTTCACCTGCTCAACCCATTCGGCAACCCCGGATGGGTTTTCTTCTTTTCTGAACGGTTGATATGAACACTCTCAAACTGCTGCACACAGCAGACCACATCAGCACCTGGGTGGGCAAAGCCTTCTCATGGCTGATCGTGGCCTTGATGCTTTTGGTGGTGGCGGAGGTTTTCAAGCGCTACGCCTTGAATGCCCCCACCGCTTGGATTTTTGACGCCAGCAACATGATGTACGGCACGCTGTTCATGATGTGCGGTGCCTATACGTTGAGCCAAGATGGCCATGTGCGTGGCGACTTCTTTTATGGCAGCGCTAAACCGCGCACGCAAGCGTCGCTGGACTTGGTTCTGTACATCTTGTTCTTCATTCCTGGCGTGATCGCCTTGACCTGGGCAGGTTGGACCTACGCCGCGGACTCGGTCGCAATTCGCGAACACACCTTCAATGCCGACCCACTGCCGCTGTACCCCTTCAAAGCCATCATCCCTTTGGCTGGCTTGACGGTGCTGATGCAAGGCGTGGCTGAAATCGTGCGCTGCGTGGTGTGCTTGCGCACCGGCGCATGGCCCGAGCGCTTGAAAGATGCCGACGAGATTGACGTGGTCGAGCAACAACTGGCCAACAGCATTTATGTGGACGACGATGCCAAGCGCGACGCCATTGCACGCGCCAAAAGCATTGACGAGGAAGCCCACCAAAGGGGCTCATCGACTGGAGGTCAGCCATGAGCGATCCCGCACTCGGCCTGACCATGTTGGGCCTCATCGTGGTGGTGATCATGATGGGCTTTCCAACCGCCTTCACCCTCATGGGTTTGGGCATGGTGTTTGGCTTCACCGCTTTTTACGACCCCAGCCAACCATGGCTGGACAACAAGGTGTTCAACCTGATGGTGCAACGCACGTTCGGAGCGATGACCAACGACACCTTGCTGTCGATTCCGCTGTTCGTGCTGATGGGCTATGTGATGGAGCGTGGCGCACTGGTGGACAAAATGTTCCACAGCGTGCAGCTGGCGTTCCGCCGTTTGCCAGGCTCATTGGCGGTGGCCACCTTGGTGATTTGCACCTTCTGGGGCATTGCCAGTGGTTTGGTAGGCGCCGTGGTGGTGCTCATGGGCGTGATTGCCATGCGCCCCATGCTCAACGCAGGCTATGACACGCGCTTGGCAGCAGGCGTGATCACGGCTGGTGGCACGCTGGGCATTTTGATTCCGCCGTCGGTCATGATCATTGTGTACGCCGCAGTGGCTGGTCAGTCGGTGGTCAAGCTATACGCAGCGGCCATGTTCCCCGGCTTCTTTTTGGCGTTCTTGTATTTGGTCTATGTCATTGGCTGGGTGCTGATTGACCCCAAGATCGCACCCAAGTTACCTGAAGAGCAATTGCACGCACCGGTGTCGCCCTGGATTCAAAAACTCACAGGGATGTATTCAGAGCGCATGTTGCCCACCTTGATCAAAGCCACGCTGGCACCCAGCCGTGCGTTGCAAATTCAAGTGGCTGAGTTGCGCGTGAGCTGGTCACTGTTGTTCAAGAGCTTGATGATGAGCCTGGTGCCCGTCTTCATGGTGATCGTCAGCTTGGGCGCTGTGTGGTGGTACGTGGTGATTTACTCGCAAGCCGACAACAACGCGGCTGCGCAAGCGAGCGTGGCCCAAGTTGCAGCACCTACAGTCGCCACCACCGAGCGCGTGGCCGCACCGAGTGGCGGCTTAGCAGAACCACCCGGGGCCCAAGAGCCCAAGAGCACAGGTGGTGTGTCCGAACCACCAGGCAGTGAGTCGGTGGCGCAAGCCTCGGGCGATAACGGTGTGCAAGCCCCTCCGGGCGCTGAAGCCGACACACCGGCAGAGGCCGAAACCGACGCCCCGTTGCAAGCCCTGGGCGACGGCGACACCTCAGACGCGCCTAAGACCGAACCCGTACCCGATAGCTTTTACACGGGGTTCTGGATCGCCGCCGCACTGCTGGTGCTGCTGCTGGCGTGGTACTACAAGGGGTTCAATGGCGAACAGTTTGAAATCTTGAACATGCTGGTCAAGTCGGTCATGCCCTTGGGCGTGCTGACCTTGGTGGTCCTGGGGGTGATTCTGCTGGGCATCACCACCGCCACCGAGTCTGCCGCTGTGGGAGCGGCAGGCGCTTTCTTGATGGCGTGGGCTTCGGGCTCGTTGAACTTTGAGCGCATCAAAGAAGCGGTGTTCTTGACCGCCAAGACCACCTCCATGGTGTGCTGGCTGTTCGTGGGCTCGGCCTTGTTTTCTGCGGTGTTTGCCATCTTGGGTGGCCAACGCTTGGTGGAAGAATGGGTCATGGCCATGAACCTGTCGCCGATTCAGTTCATGCTGCTGTCGCAAGCCATCATCTTTGTGCTGGGTTGGCCGCTGGAGTGGACCGAGATCATTGTGATTTTTGTGCCTATCTTCTTGCCCCTGCTCAACCACTTCCAGATTGACCCCATGCTGTGGGGCGTGTTGGTGTTTGTGAACTTGCAAGCAGCCTTCTTGTCGCCACCCGTGGCCATGTCGGCGTTCTACCTCAAGGGCGTGTCGCCGCCACATGTGACCATCAATCAGATCTTCGCGGGCATGATGCCCTACATGTTGATCGTGATCTTGTGCATGGTCTTGATGTACATCTGGCCCGGTCTGACCTTGTGGTTGCCAAATTACTTGTACGGCGGCCGATAACTTGCACCGACCTTTCAAGCCGCGCCCAGGGCGCGGCTTTTTTTATGCGCCGCATTGGATGCATTTTTCAGATACGACGCTATGATTGACGTTTACGTAAACGTAAAGCACGGAGACACCCTATGACCGACCTGTCCGCAGAATTCAAAGCCCTGGCCAACTACAAGCCCACGCACAAAGTGCGCTTTGTCACAGCAGCCAGCTTGTTTGACGGGCACGACGCCGCCATCAACATCATGCGCCGCATCTTGCAGGGCATGGGCGCTGAAGTGATTCACCTGGGGCACAACCGCTCGGTCGACGAGGTGGTGACAGCGGCGCTACAAGAAGACGTGCAAGGCATTGCCATCAGCTCGTACCAAGGCGGCCATGTGGAGTACTTCAAGTACATGGTGGATTTGCTCAAAAGCCGTGGCGGCGCACACATCCAGGTGTTTGGCGGCGGCGGCGGTGTGATCGTGCCACCCGAAATTCGCGAGCTGCAAGCCTATGGCGTGACGCGCATTTACAGCCCTGAAGACGGTCAAAAAATGGGCTTGCAAGGCATGATCGGCGAAATGATCATGCGCTGCGACCAAGATCTGTCGAGCTACGCACCCAGCGAGGTAAAGGCCATCCAAGGCGATGACGAAATGGCCTGGCGTGCGCTGGCCCAAATGATCACCGCGCTAGAGAACGGCAGCCTGGACGCCAAGTTGCTGGACGCTGTGCGGCAAGAAGCCAGTCAACACAAAGTGCCTGTGTTGGGCATCACGGGCACGGGTGGTGCGGGCAAGTCGTCGTTGACCGACGAGTTGGTGCGGCGCATCCGTTTGGACCAAGACGACAGCCTGCGCATTGCGGTGATCTCCATCGACCCGTCTCGCCGCAAGAGCGGTGGCGCTTTGCTGGGCGACCGCATCCGCATGAACGCCATTGGCCCGTGGCGCAACGGCGCACGCGTGTTCATGCGCAGCCTAGCCACGCGTGACTTTGGCAGCGAAATCAGCGCGGCCTTGCCCGATGTGTTGGCTGCCACGAAGTGTGCGGGCTTTGACTTGATCATTGTCGAAACCTCCGGCATTGGCCAAGGCGACGCCGCCATCGTGCCGCACGTGGACGTGCCCATGTACGTGATGACGCCCGAGTTTGGCGCCGCCAGCCAGCTGGAAAAAATTGACATGCTCGACTTTGCCGAGTTTGTGGCCATCAACAAGTTTGACCGCAAAGGCGCCAGCGATGCCCTGCGCGATGTGGCCAAGCAAGTGCAACGCAACCAGGAGGCCTGGAACACCCCCACCGAAGAAATGCCGGTGTTTGGCACCATGGCGGCGCGCTTCAACGACGACGGCGTGACCGCGCTGTACCAAGCCCTGAAGGTGCGGCTCTCGGCCTTGGGCCTGAACTTCAAGCCAGGACGTTTGCCCGTGGTGGGCGTACGCCACAGCACCAACCAAACGCCGGTGGTGCCCGCAGCGCGCACGCGCTATTTGGCCGAAATCACCGACACCGTGCGCGGCTACAAAAAGCGCGCGCGTGCGCAGGCCAAACTGGCCCGCGAAATTCAGCAACTGCGTGAAGCCGCGCGCATGCTGGCCGAGGGCAAGCCAGGCCGTGCCAAAGCGTCTGAAGCCGCCACCGATTTGGCATTTGCGCGTGAAGAAAACTTAGGAACCACAGAGCGCAAACTGTTGGCGCAGTGGCCCGACATGCAAGCCGCCTACGCGGGTGACGAATACGTGGTGAAAATCCGCGACAAGGAAATTCGCACCGCACTCACCACCAAGTCGTTGAGTGGCACCGCCATCCGCAAAGTGGCCTTGCCGCAGTACGAAGACCACGGCGAAATTTTGAAATGGCTGATGCTCGACAACGTGCCCGGCAGCTACCCCTACACCGCCGGCACCTTTGCCTTCAAGCGCGAGGGCGAAGACCCGACCCGCATGTTCGCCGGTGAAGGTGATCCGTTTCGCACCAACCGCCGCTTCAAGCTGCTGTCCGAGGGCATGCCCGCCAAGCGCTTGAGCACCGCGTTTGACTCGGTCACGCTGTACGGCAACGACCCTGACTTGCGCCCCGACATTTACGGCAAAGTGGGCAACTCGGGCGTGAGCGTGGCTACGCTCGACGACATGAAGGTGTTGTACGACGGGTTCGATTTGTGTTCGCCCACCACCAGCGTGTCGATGACCATCAACGGGCCTGCGCCTTCGATCTTGGCGATGTTCATGAACACCGCCATCGACCAACACCTGGCCAAATTCAAACTCGACAACGGCCGTGAGCCCACCGACACCGAGACCGCCAAGATCCGTGCCTGGGTGATGCAAAACGTGCGCGGCACGGTGCAAGCCGATATCTTGAAAGAAGACCAAGGCCAAAACACCTGTTTGTTCAGCACCGAGTTTTCGCTCAAGGTGATGGGCGACATTGCCGAGTACTTTGTGCACAACCAAGTGCGCAACTTCTACAGCGTGTCGATCAGCGGCTATCACATTGCCGAGGCGGGGGCCAACCCGATTTCGCAACTTGCGTTCACCCTCTCCAACGGCTTCACTTTTGTGGAAGCCTATTTGGCGCGTGGCATGCACGTGGATGACTTTGCACCCAACCTGAGCTTTTTCTTCAGCAACGGCATGGACCCCGAGTACACCGTGATGGGCCGCGTGGCACGCCGCATCTGGGCGGTGGCCATGAAAGAGAAATACGGCGCCAATGAACGTTCGCAAAAACTGAAATACCACATCCAAACTTCAGGCCGCTCCTTACATGCGCAAGAGATCCAGTTCAACGACATCCGCACGACCTTGCAGGCGCTGATTGCGATTTACGACAACTGCAACAGCTTGCACACCAATGCGTTTGACGAAGCCATCACCACGCCCACCGAAGACTCGGTGCGTCGCGCCATGGCGATTCAGCTCATCATCAACCGCGAATGGGGCTTGGCTAAAAACGAAAACCCCAACCAAGGCGCGTTCATCATCGAAGAACTCACCGAATTGGTGGAAGAAGCTGTGCTGGCGGAGTTTGAGAAGATCGCCGAGCGTGGCGGCGTGTTGGGTGCCATGGAGACGGGTTACCAGCGCGGCAAGATTCAAGACGAATCGATGACGTATGAAATGCTCAAGCACACGGGCGAGCTGCCCATCATTGGCGTCAACACCTTCCGCAATCCGCATGGCGAACAAGTGATGGACAAGCTAGAGCTGGCCCGCTCCACCGACGACGAAAAACAAAGCCAGCTGCAGCGCTTGAACGACTTCCACCGCCGTCACCAAGCAGAGGCTGCGGTTCAACTCCAACGTCTGCAACAAGCCGTGATCGACAACGCCAACGTGTTTGAAGTGATGATGGACGCGGTGCGCGTGTGCTCACTCGGTCAAATCACCCACGCCTTGTTTGAGGTGGGTGGGCAGTACCGGCGCAATATGTAGAAAAATTATCCTTGCATTTTAAATGTGGCATGTTTAATATGCAAGGATGTTTACTCGAAAATCTTCGCAAGAAATTCGCAATCAACTGTCTTGGAGTCCAGCAGTTGCCATTTTGGGCGCTCGCCAAATCGGCAAAACCACACTGGCACAGCAAATTGCGACTGAATTCCCGCAGTCCATCTACCTCGACTTAGAAACGCACCAAGCACGCGCCAAACTGGAGCAGGCGGATGTTTTTTTTCAAGCCAATCGCCATCGGCTGATTGTTTTGGATGAAATTCAAAACGCCCCAGAATTGTTCAGCACGATGCGCGGTGAAATCGATGCGGACCGCCGGAATGGCCGATTCCTTATTCTTGGCTCGGCTTCGTTCAAACTGCTTCAGCAATCGCAATCGTTAGCGGGCCGTTTGGCTTTGGTCGACATGGCTCCTTTGCTATTGAGTGAAGTGCATCAAGAGTTTGCAGATATCCAAACCTTGTGGCTGCGCGGAGGGTTTCCAAATAGCTACACAGCCGCTGGCGATGAGGCATCTTGGCTTTGGCGCGATGCTTTTGTCAGACACTTTCTGCACACAGACCTACCAGGGCTCGGAATCAACGTTGAGCCAGAACTGATGCGACGCTTTTGGCGCATGGTGGCGCACTTGCATGGCCAGTTGTTCAATGCATCCAGCATTGCGACGTCGCTTGGCGTATCCGCACCCACCACGACACGGTACCTTGACCATTTGGTGCAAAGCCTTATGTTGCGCCGACTAGAACCGTTTCATGCCAACCTCGGTAAGAGGCTGGTGAAATCACCCAAAATTTATGTGCGTGACAGCGGATTGCTCCATTACCTCATGGGCATACGCGACACTCATGACATGATGGGTCACCCAATCACAGGCGCCTCTTGGGAGGGGTTTTGCATCGAGCAAATTTGCAACCATCTGCCCGTCGGTGCCAGCGTTTCTTTTTATCGAACAGCTGCTGGGGCAGAACTTGACGTGGTGGTCGAAACCGGCAGCCAAACCATTGGGTTTGAAATTAAATTTTCTTCTGCGCCTAAGGTGAGCAAAGGCTTCTGGCAAGCCTGCGAAGACATCGGCGTTGACAAAGCCTATGTGGTCGCGCCTGTCAAAGAGGGTTGGACGATGGCCAACCATGTGGAGGTGATTTCACCCTTGGCCATCCCTGCGTATCTCAGCCGTTCAATCAACGGCCCTTCGGCCACAAGAAAAGATTGAGCAACTTCACGCCAAACGGCTTGTCGTCCACGATGTCGTCACATGTCAGCTTTAACATCAGAGCATGAGCATTCGCCCCCCTTTCATCGCCCCCACCCGTCACACCGACGCCGACAGCGCACTGGCACAAGTGCAAGCGCTGTACCAAACCAGCCTAGACCATTTGCGTTTGGCCATGAAGCAGTTCGTGGCAGGCCAAGATTTCCCACAGCGGGTGCGCGCCTATTACCCGTTTGTGCGCATCCACACCCAACAAGGCGCCTTGAAAAAAGGCAGTGACAGTGCCCATCTGAGTTACGGCTTTGTGGCCGAACCAGGACGCTACGAAACCACGCTGACGCGACCTGATTTGTTTGCCGACTATTACCGCGAACAGTTTCGCTTGCTGTTGCAAAACCACGATGTGCCCTTGGAAGTGGGGGTGAGCCACCAGCCAATCCCCGTGCATTTTTCGTTTGCTGAGAATGACCACATCGAAGGTGAGATGAGTGCTGAACGGCGCCAGCAAATGCGCGAGGTGTTTGACTTGCCCGACCTCACCGCCATGGACGACGGCATTGCCAACGGCACGTTTGAAGCCGCTGCGGGCGAGCACCAGCCCCTGGCCTTGTTCACCGCAGCACGCATGGACTATTCGCTGCAACGCCTGCGCCACTACAGCGGCACCAGCCCCGAGCACTTTCAAAACTACGTGCTGTTCACCAACTACCAGTTTTACATTGACGAATTTGTGCGCCTGGGTCACGCCGCCATGCAAGACCCCAACAGCGACTACGTGGCCTTTGTGGAACCCGGCAATGTGGTGACACGGCGTGTGGGTATGTCTGTCGAAGCGAACGATGCACTCGGCAAAGTTCCCCCGCGCTTGCCGCAAATGCCGGCTTACCACTTGGTGCGCCCAGGCCACGCGGGCATCACCATGGTCAACATTGGGGTGGGGCCTGCCAACGCCAAAAACATCACCGACCACATTGCCGTGCTGCGCCCCCATGCGTGGCTGATGTTGGGCCACTGCGCGGGCCTGCGCAACACACAACAGTTGGGCGACTACGTGTTGGCCCACGGCTATGTGCGTGAAGACCATGTGCTGGACGAAGAGCTGCCCCTGTGGGTGCCCATTCCTGCGCTGGCCGAGATTCAAGTCGCGCTGGAGCGCGCCGTGGCCGATGTCACGCAGTGCCAAGGTGCAGAACTCAAACGCATCATGCGCACCGGCACGGTGGCAAGCACCGACAACCGCAACTGGGAGCTGCTGCCCAACAACACGCCCCAGCGGCGCTTCAGCCAAAGCCGCGCTGTGGCGCTGGACATGGAAAGCGCCACCATTGCCGCCAATGGTTTCAGGTTTCGGGTGCCCTACGGCACGCTGCTGTGCGTGAGTGACAAGCCCTTGCACGGCGAGATCAAGCTACCCGGTATGGCCAACCACTTTTACCGCGAGCGTGTGGACCAGCACCTGCGCATTGGCATGCGCGCCATTGAGCTGCTGCGCGAGCAAGGCCCGGCACAACTGCACAGCCGCAAGTTGCGCAGCTTTGCAGAAGTGGCGTTTCAATAAGCGGCCGCGTCGCCCATCTTCTCGCCCAAACGCACAGGGCGTGCAGCTTGCCAGTCGGGGTTGAGCGCCATGGTGTTCTTGGGCCAGAGCAAGACAACGGTGGAGCCTAACAAAAAGCGGCCCATTTCTTCGCCTTGACGCAAGTGGATGTCTTGGTCGTTGTAGCTCCAATCGCGGACTTTGCCTGAGCGTGGCGGGTTGACCACCCCATGCCAAGGCGTGGCCATGCTGCCCACGATGGTGGCTCCTACCAGTACCAACACATACTGCTGTGGCTTGGCACCCAGGGCAGCCGGCATGTCAAACACACACACCACGCGCTCGTTGCGTGCGAACAAGCCAGGCACACCGCGTGCGGTGGCCGGGTTGACCGAGAACAAATCGCCCGGCACATGGATCATGCGGCGCAAGCGCCCTGCACTGGGCATGTGGATGCGGTGGTAGTCCTTGGGGCTGAGGTAGATGGTGGCGAACTCGCCATCCGCAAACTGCGCGGCCAATGCTGCGTCGCCCCCCACCAAAGCCTGGGTGCTGTAGTGATGCCCCTTGGCTTGAAAAATTTGGTCGCCCTCGATGTGCCCGAGCTGGCTGATGGCGCCATCCACGGGACACACGAAGTCTGCGTTGGCCAAAGGGCGAGCGCCGGGTTTCAGGGCGCGGGTGAAGAAATCGTTGAAGCTGGCGTAGTGCGTGATGTCGGGCTGTGCAGCCTCGTCCATGTTGACGTGGTAGCGCCGCACAAACCAACGAATCAAAGCGTGGGTGAAACGTCCGCCTTGGGCACGGGCCACAGTGCCCGCAAACACGGTCAAGGCTTGTTTGGGCAGCAGGTACTGCAAGAGCACGGTGAGGGTTTCGTTCATCGTTCGGATTTTAGGTGGCGGCCAAGACGGCTCTGAAAAGCAGCCAAGCACCTGAAAGTGCCACCATGCACGGCACAATGTTTGTCATGAAACCTCTGTTTGAATGTCAGCACTTGATGAAACGCTACGGCGACAACACCGTGGTCAACGATGTGTCGTTTCGCATCGCCCCCGGCGAATGCCTCGGCGTGATTGGCCCCAACGGGGCAGGCAAAACCACCACACTGCGCATGTGCTTGGGGCTGGCCACACCGGACAGCGGCAGCGTGAACGCATTTGGTCTGGCCATGCCTGAGCATGACTTGGCCATCAAGGCCCGCCTGGGCGTGGTGAGTCAGTTTGACACCCTCGACCCAGATTTCACCTGCGCCGAAAACCTGATGGTGTTTGGCCGTTACTTTGGTTTGAAGAAAGCTGACATTCAGGCGCGCATTCCTGAGTTGCTGCGCTTTGCCGCCTTGACCCACAAAGCCGATGCCAAGCCAGGCGAGTTGTCGGGCGGCATGAAGCGACGCCTGAGTCTGGCGCGCGCCCTCATCAACAACCCTGACTTGCTGCTGCTCGACGAGCCCACCACTGGCCTCGACCCCCAAGCGCGCCACCTGATGTGGGAGCGTTTGCAGCAACTGTTGCAACAAGGCAAGTCGATTCTGCTGACCACCCACTTCATGGACGAAGCCGAACGCTTGTGTCATCGGCTGCTGGTGCTCGACCACGGCAAAAAAATTGCCGAAGGCGCACCACGCGATTTGATTGCCCAACACCTAGAACCTGATGTGGTGGAGGTGTACGGCAATGGCGCCTTGGGCTTGGTGCACAGCCCGCTCAAAGACTTGGCACAACGGGTCGAGACCAGCGGCGAGACCGTGTTTTTTTACACCCACCAAGCAGGCCCCTTGTTGCAGGCCTTGGCCACACACAGCGGTCTGCGCACCCTGCACCGACCGGCCAATTTAGAAGATTTGTTTTTGAAATTAACCGGGCGCCAGATCCGGGAAGAGGGCTGACACCATGCACACCTACTTTCGTTTTTGGCCCGTGTTTTTGCGCAATTTATTGGTGTGGCGCAAGCTTGCCATTCCCAGCCTGGTGGCCAACATCGCCGAACCCTTGATGTGGCTGGTGGCCTTTGGTTACGGCATGGGCGCATTGGTAGGTGAAGTCAATTTGGACGGCCAACGCGTACCCTACATTTTGTTTTTAGCCAGCGGCTCGATTTGCATGAGCGCCATGAACGCGGCCACGTTTGAAGCGCTGTACTCCGCCTTCTCGCGCATGCATGTACAAAAGACCTGGGACGGCATCTTGAACGCCCCCATGCGCTTGGACGATGTGCTGCTGGCCGAAATGCTGTGGGCTGCGTTCAAGGCTTTGTTCACCATCACCGCCATCTTGGGCGTGATGATGGGTCTGGGCATCACCCACAGCTGGAAGCTGCTGGCGGCTTGGCCCATCCTCTTGTGCGTGGGCATCACCTTCAGTTGCATTGCGCTGATCTTCAATGCGCTGGCCAAGGGCTATGACTTTTTCACCTACTACTTCACGTTGTTTCTCACGCCCATGATGTTCTTGAGCGGCGTGTTCTTTCCGCGTGACCAGTTGCCATATCTGGTGCGCGAGGTGTCCGCCTGGCTGCCCCTGACCCAAGCCATTGCCTTGGTGCGCCCGCTGTTCTTGGACCAGTGGCCCGCGCAACCCCTGTTGCATTTGGGCGTGTTGGCGCTGTACACCGTGGTGGCCTGGCGCATAGCGCTGCACCTGACGCAAAAGCGCTTCAAGGCTTGAGCCAAGTCAGCCAAGCGCAACCCTTCACCCGCTAATATTCTTCTATTCCATCCAAGCAACAAGGGAAATTTCAATGAGCATTCAAACCGTAGGCATCATTGGTGCGGGCACCATGGGCAATGGCATCGCGCAGGCATGTGCCGTATCAGGCGTGAACGTGGTCATGGTCGACATCTCGGAGGCCTCGGTGGCCAAAGGCATCGCCACCGTCGCGGGCAGTTTGGACCGCCTGATCAAGAAAGAAAAAATCACCGAGGCCGACAAGGCAGCCGCCTTGTCACGCATCCAAGGCAGCACGAACTACGACGACCTCAAAACCGCACAACTGGTGATCGAAGCCGCCACCGAGAACTACGAGCTCAAAGTCAAGATCTTGAAGCAAGTCGATGCGCTGCTCGGAGCCGAGGTGATCGTGGCATCGAACACCTCGTCGATCTCGATCACCAAACTGGCCGCGGTGACACAACGCGCCGACCGCTTCATTGGCATGCACTTTTTCAACCCCGTGCCCATGATGGCCTTGGTCGAAATCATCCGTGGTTTGCAAACCAGCGACGCCACCCACGATGCCGTGCACGACCTGGCCACCCGACTGGGCAAGAGCCCCATCACCGTGAAGAACGCCCCCGGCTTTGTGGTCAACCGCATCTTGGTGCCCATGATCAACGAAGCCCTGTTTGTGCTGGCCGAAGGCTTGGCCACGCCCGAAGACATTGACGCGGGCATGAAGCTCGGTTGCAACCAACCGATTGGTCCGCTGGCTTTGGCTGACATGATTGGCCTGGACGTGTGCTTGGCCGTGATGGAGGTCTATTTGAACGAGTTTGGTGACAGCAAATACCGCCCTTGCCCGCTGCTCAAAGAAATGGTGGCGGCGGGGCACCTGGGCCGCAAGACGGGACGCGGCGTGTACGTGTACTGAACACCTGAGGCTGAGCCATGAAGTACGCCCTGCTGTCTGACATCCATGGCAACTTGCACGCGTTCGAGGCGTGCTTGGCGCATGCCAAAGCACAGGGCGCAGAGCGCATTGCCGTGCTGGGCGACTTGGTGGGTTACGGCGCGTTTCCGGCAGAGGTGGTGACACGCTGCCAAGACATTCAAGCGCAGGGCGGCATCGTGCTGCGTGGCAACCACGAAGAACTGATTCAAAGCCACAACCTCAACGACGCCAGTGCCAATTTGTCATTAGGCAGTCAAACCGCACACTGGACCCACGACCAGCTGTCGCCGGCACAACGCTTTTGGTTGGAAATTTTGCCCCTCACCGCCTGTGAGGACAGCGTGCTGTTGGTGCACGCCAGTGCCGATGCCCCCGAGCGGTGGCGCTATGTAGAAGACGAGCGCACGGCCAGCCTGAGTTTGGATGCGGCCATGCAAGACCCCGCTGTGCGTTATGTGTTTGGGGGTCATGTGCACCACCAATCCTTGTTCTACCGGGGCACGGGGCGGCAGCTGATGCGCTTTGAGCCCTCACCGGGTGTGGCCATTCCGACCCCGAAACACCGTCACTGGATTGCCACCGTGGGCTCGGTGGGCCAGCCGCGTGACGGCAACCCGCGCGCCATGTACGCCTTGTTTGACAGCAGCGCAGCCAAGCTGACGTTTCACCGCGTGGCCTACGACCACATGGCCGCTGCGCGTTGCGTGCGTGAAGCAGGCTTGCCTGAGTTTTTTGCCGAGCGGCTGGAGACCGGCCGATGAAGCGTCTTGAGCCAGGCACTGAGTTGGACGGTTTTTGCATTGGCAATTGCTTGCACGCCGGTGGCATGGCTCACATCTATGAGGTGCGCTACGCCGACCAGCGCCAGGCCCCGTTCCCCATGGTGATGAAGGTGCCGCGCATGACGGCAGGCGATGGCGCCGAGAACATTGTGGGCTTTGAGGTAGAACATCAACTCTTGCAAGTGCTGCATAGTCGCCATGTGCCACGTTTTGTCGCCGCAGGCGATTTGGTGACGCTGCCCTACTTGGTGATGGAGCATGTGCCGGGGCAAACCTTGCAGCACCTGCTTGATGCACACACCGAGCAGCGCACCCACCCATCACCTCAAGAGATCGCCCAACTGGGTGCTGCCGTGGCACGCGCTGCCCACAGCTTGCACCAACAAAACACCTGCCACCTCGACCTCAAACCCGCCAATGTGCTGATGCACCCCGACGGCCACGCCGTGTTGCTGGACTTCGGTTTGTCATGCCACGCGCACTACCCCGACTTGTTGGCCGAAGAGCTGCGCAAAGCCGTGGGCTCGCCCGCCTGGATTGCGCCAGAGCAAGTGGTGGGGGTGCGCGGCGACCCACGCAGTGACATCTTTGCCATTGGCGTGATGCTCTACGAACTGGCGACCGGCGAGCTGCCGTTTGGCAACCCGGCCACAGACGGCGGCATGCGTCAGCGTTTGTGGATGGACCCAGCGCCGCCACGTCGCTTGCGACCCGAAACGCCAGAGTGGTTGCAAGAGGTGGTGCTGCGCTGCTTGGAGCCCGTGGCGGCGCAACGCTACCCATCGGCATCGCATTTGGCGTTTGATTTGGAGAACCCCGAACAAGTCAAGATCACCGCACGCGGCCAACAACTCAAAGGCACCTCGTTCTTCACCCACCTCAAACGGTGGGTGCGCGCAGCGGGCATGCAGTACCAGCCCAGCCCCTTGCCGTCGCAGCAAATTGAAGAAGTGCCAATTTTGATGGTGGCCGTGCCCCACCACGAGGCGAGCGACGCCACGCTGTATTCGTTGCGGCAAGCGGTGGCACGTTCATTGGGTTTGCGCCCGGGTGCAAGGTTGGCGGTGGTGACGGTGATTTCGCCCAACCAAACCAGCAGCACCGAGAGCGCCAGCAGCGAAACCTCGCTGCACCGCCAATACCTGACCCTGCTGCGGCAGTGGGCACGACCACTGAATTTGGAAGGCCACCAAACCTCTTACCACGTGCTAGAAGCAAGCGATGTGGCCAACGCCTTGGTGCGCTACGCCGAAGGCAACCAAGTGAGCATGATTGTGATGGGGGCAGCCACCCACGGTTTGCAGATGCAACGCTTCGTCGCCACCGTGCCGATCAAGGTGGCGATGGACGCGCCTTGCACCGTGATCTTGGTCAAGCAAAGCCTGCCGTTCTCTGCCTTCGAGGCCTTGCCCGTACAAGCCGGATAAACCTCTGTGCACGCGTTGCGTCGGCATCACCGACGCAACACCGGTGCATCAGTCCACTTTGGCGCCAGAGGTCTTGACCACCTGGGCCCATTTTTTGTGTTCGGCGTCAATGAATTTCGCGAACTCGGCGGAGGTGTTGCCGCCAGGAATAGCGCCTTGGGCCAACAGCTTTTCTTTGATGGCTGGTGTACTCAAAGACTTGGTGACTTCTTGCTGGATGCGGTTGACCACATCCACCGGCGTGCCAGCAGGAGCCAACAAACCAAACCATGAACTGGCCTCATAGCCTTTCAGGCTCGGGCCGCCCGCTTGCTCCACCGTTGGCACATCGGGCAAGGCGGCAGAGCGCTGGGCGCTGGTCACGCCCAAGGCCTTGAGCTTGCCTGCTTTGATGAGCGGCATCGACGAGGGCAAGTTGTCAAACATCACATCGGTCGAGCCCCCCACCAGATCGAGCAAGGCCGGGCCAGAACCGCGATAAGGAAAGTGGACCATGAAAGTGCCGCTCATGCTCTTGAACAACTCACCCGCAAGGTGGATCGAGGTTCCGTTGCCGCTGGATGCCATGTTCAGTTGTGCCGGATGGGCTTTGGCATAGGCCAGGAAATCGGCCACGGTGTGGATGTTGCGCTCTTTGGCGCGCTCGGCATTGACCACCATCACGTTGGGCACGCCCGCCACCAAGGTGATGGGCACAAAGTCTTTGATCGGGTCGTAGGGCAGTTTGTCGTACAAGGCGCGGTTGATGCCGTGCGTGCCCACCGTGCCCATGAGCAAGGTGTAACCATCTGCCGGGGACTTGGCCACGATTTCGGCCCCCAGGTTGCCCCCAGCGCCTCCTTTGTTGTCCACAAAGAAGGGCTGGCCAAAGGCCTTGGTCAGCTCAGGCGCGACGGCGCGCGCCAAGATGTCGGTGGTGCCACCCGGTGCAAACGGCACCACGATGCGCACAGGCTTGGTGGGCCAGCTTTGGGCGCTGGCGTGCAAACCACACACGGCAGCAACGGCCAACAGAGCCACTTGCGCGGCGGTTTTGAAAACGGTGCGACGAATCATCATGTCGGTCTCCTCATCGAATAGCCCAGGCGCTGCGGCCTAGGTCGAATAAAAAAGCCACCCGAAGGTGGCTTGTCCGGGTGTGTTCATCAGTCGGCGTAGATGCCAGCGGCCTTGATGATCGGACCCCACTTGGCAATTTCAGCAGCGACAAACTTTTTGTGGTCGGCGGGGGAGACGCGCTTGTCATTCACCACCACAGCACCCAAAGCTTCTTCCTTCTTGATGAACTCTGGGTCTTTGAGCGCCACCTTGAGGGCATTGTTGATTTTGGTGAGCACATCCGCAGGCGTGCCTTTGGGTGCGTACAAACCGTGCCAAATGGTGACTTCAAAATCTTTCAAGCCAGCCTCTTGCAAGGTGGGCAAGTCTTTCAGAGCCGGTGTGGTCAAACGCTTGGTGGTGGTCACCGCAAAGGCTTTGACTTTCTTACCTTCGATCTGGCTGGTGGTGTTGGTGGTTTGGTCGCACAGCAAATCGATTTGACCGCCCATCAGATCGGTCATGGCAGGCGCCGTGCCTTTGTAGGGCACCGTGGTCATGTCGATCTTCATGGCGCTTTGGAACAACAAACCGCACAGGTGGGACGCAGCACCCAAACCTGCATTGCCCAAGTTGACGTTGCCTTTGTTTTGGGCAATCCAAGCCGACAACTCTTTGAAGTTGTTGGCAGGGATATTGGGGCGTGCGATCAAGGTCATGGGCACTTCGTTGACCATGCCCAAATACTCAAAATCTTCCAAGGTGTCATAAGGCAACTTGCGGTACAGCGCAGGCGACGTGGCCATGCCAATGTGATGCAAGAACAAGGTGTGACCATCGGGCACTGCCTTGGCAACTTTGTTCGAAGCAATCGTGCCACCCGCCCCGGCTGCGTTGTCAATCAGTACGACCACGCCGCCCAAGGGCTTGCGCATGGATTCGGCCAAGTCGCGCGCCACACGGTCGGTGGGTCCACCAGCGGCAAAGGGCACGATGATGGTGATGGGCTTGTCTTTGATGGGGAAGTCGGCGGCTTGCGCACCTCCGGTCAGTGCGGCCAACGCCAACAGGCTGAGTGAAAACAGTTTTTTCATGAGGTCTCCTAAATAAAAGTCATCGTAAATGACACACGCTCTAAAAAGGCTACGGTCATCACGTAGGCGGGCTATAGCTTACCCTGATCACACTCACTGATAGGTGCGCGCGTCTTCAATGACCTTGCCATCATTGGGCAAACTGCCGGGCGCCACGAACGCCACCTCGGCTCGAAGTTTGGTGATCTCACGAACGGCTTCACCAATTTTTTGCGCCAACCCATCGGCGGGCTGCGCTTCAACTTGCAAACCCATTTGGTCGTTCGCCATCTCGCCCGAGACCACCAAACGCGCACGCGCAATTTCGGGGAAGCGTTTCACCACCTCGGCCACTTGGCCAGGGTGCACAAACATGCCACGCACCTTGGTGGTTTGGTCCGCACGGCCCATCCAGCCTTTGATGCGGGTGTTGGTGCGACCCGTAGGGCATGTACCGGGCAACACAGCCGACAAGTCACCCGTGCCAAAACGGATCAAAGGATAGTCAGGGTTCAAACTGGTGACCACGAGTTCCCCCACCTCGCCTTCGGCCACCGGGTCGCCCGTGCCCGGGCGCACGATTTCCACAATCACACCTTCGTCCAACACCAAGCCTTCGCGGGCAGACGTCTCGTAGGCGATCAGACCTAAATCGGCTGTGGCGTAGCACTGGTAGCCCGCGATGCCGCGCTCGGCCAACCAATCGCGCAGGCTAGGGGGGAACGCCTCGCCCGACACCAAGGCCTTGCGCACACTGGGCAAGGCCACGCCCATCTCGACAGCTTTTTCAACAATGATTTTCAAGAAGCTTGGCGTGCCGATATAGCCCGCAGGCTTGAGCTCGGCCATGGCTTGCACTTGCTGTTCGGTTTGGCCTGTGCCGCCTGCAAACACGGTACACCCAATGGCGTGTGCGCCGGTTTCCATCATCGAGCCAGCAGGCGTGAAGTGGTAGCTGAAGCAGTTGTGAATCAGCTCGCCTTCGCGAAAGCCTGCGGCATACATGGCACGGGCCATGCGCCAGTAATCGGCACGTGCACCTTCGGGTTCGTAAATGGTGCCAGGACTGGCAAACACACGGGGCATGGCTTTGCCAAACCCAATGGCGGCAAAGCCACCGAAGACGTTGACGGCACGCTGTGCTTGTTGTTGCGCCAGCAGTTCGTACTTGCGGATCACAGGCAGCTTGGCCAGTGCAGCGCGCGTGTTGATTTGCCGGGCGTCAATGCCTGCCAATGAAGCTGCAAACGCGGAAGAGTTTTTTTGCGCATGGGCCACTTGCGCAGGCAAGGCGGCCATCAAAGCGACCTCGCGCGAGGCGGGGCTGCGTGTTTCAAGCGCATCGTGGTGAAGGTGTTCAGACATAAGGTTCATTCAATAAGGAGCGGCACCACAGGGTTCAAGCCAACCAACGTTTGCGACGCTTGTAGCTCTTGGCTTCTTTGAAGCTCTTGCGCTCACCGCCGCCCACACCCAGGTAAAACTCTTTCACGTCTTCGTTGTTGGCCAGGTCAGATGCAGCACCGTCCATCACCACGCGGCCCGACTCCATGATGTAGCCATAGTCGGCATATTTCAGGGCCATGTTGGTGTTTTGTTCGGCTAGCAAGAAGGTAACTTTTTCTTTGTCGTTCAAGTCTTTGACGATGTTGAACACCTCTTCCACGATTTGCGGCGCCAGCCCCATCGAGGGTTCATCCAACAAGACCATGTTGGGGTTGGACATCAAGGCGCGGCCAATGGCGCACATTTGCTGCTCGCCGCCTGAGGTGTACGCGGCTTGCGAGGTGCGGCGGGTTTTGAGACGAGGGAAGTAGTTATAGACCTTCTCCAAATTCGCAGCCACCTCGCCTTTGTCGGAACGGGTGTAGCTGCCGGTGAGCAGGTTTTCTTCGATGGTCAGGTGGGCAAAGCAATGACGCCCTTCCATCACCTGCACCACACCGCGCTTGACGAGGTCAGCAGGTGTGAGGTTTTCAATGCGTTCGCCACGAAACTCAATACTGCCTTTGGTGACAGCCCCACGCTCGCCTTGCAACAAGTTGGAGATGGCGCGCAAGGTGGTAGTTTTGCCCGCGCCGTTGCCACCCAAGATGGCCACAATGCCGCCTTCTGGCACTTGCAGCGACACGCCTTTGAGCACCAGGATCACATGGTTGTAGATGACCTCGATGCCGTTGACGTTGAGAACGATGTTGTTGGCGCTCATGATTGACCTTGCTAAAAAACATTGCGGGTTTGACCAAACCTCAAACCACAAGCACTTGTAGGTTTGAGGTTTGGCGGCTCAGAAAGAGCCGCCAAACAATCAACCGACACGCTGCGTGCGGCTGATCTGACACGTCATCAGGACTGGCAGTCGGCAGGTGAGCGACGCGTGACTTTTTTCTCAGCGGCGTATTTGTCAGCAGCTGCTTTGACCATGGGCTTGATGATTTGCTCATCCGCCTGGTACCAGTCAGAAGACCAGTTGAAACGCACACCATCCCAGGTGTGCATGCGTGTCCAGGCGGCCCCCATGTGGTCTTGGCAGCTGGTCGACAAGGGACGCAACACGCCTTTGAAGCCCAACGAGTCGAGCTTGGCCTGGGTCAGGTTCAAGTTCTCATAGCCCCAACGCGCTTGCTCGCCGGTCATGACTTTGCCTTTGCCAAAACGCTCTTGTGCGGCGCGCACCCCTTCAATGCCATACATCGCAGCTTGCACACCACGCATGTAGAGCACGTCGCCCACTTCTTCTTGTGGGCCTGTGCCTTGGCCTTTGCTGTGCAACTTGGACAAAATTTCTTTGACCACGTCCGCGTTCTTCTCAGCGCCGTGCTGCATCATGACCGCGTTGTAGCCCTTGGCACCTTGGCCCACGTCTTTGACGTCGGGCTCAGCACCGGCCCACCACACGCCATACATCTTCTCGCGTGGGTAGCCTGTTGCTTGGGCTTCTTTCAAAGCGGTGGAGTTCATCACGCCCCAGCCCCAGTTGATGACGTAGTCGGGGCGGTTTTGACGAATCTGCAACCAGGTGGACTTTTGCTCCACGCCGGGGTGGGTGACGGGCAGCAGGCTCAGCTGAAAACCGTGCAGCGCAGCGCGTTCTTGCAACATGGGAATGGCTTCTTTGCCGAAGGGGCTGTCGTGGTACATCAAGGCGATCTTCTTGCCTTTGAGTTTGTCCAAGCCACCTTCTTTTTTGCCAATGTCTTGGATGATGGTGTCAGCGGCCACCCAGTAGGTGCCAGCCAGGGGAAAGTTCCATTTGAAGACGCCACCGTCTTGCGATTCGCTGCGGCCCAGGCCCGGGGTGAGCACGGGAATTTTGTCGATAGGGGCTTTTTCTGTCAGCGCAAAGGTGATGCCGGTGGACAGTGGTTGGAACACGGTGGCGCCGCCGTGCTTGCCTTTCAGGCGCTCGTAGCATTCCACGCCGCGGTCGGTGGCATAGGCGGTTTCGCATTCTTCATAAATCACCTTCACGCCGTTGATGCCCCCACGTGCGTTGGTCAGTTTGAGGTAGTCAATGAACCCGTTGGCAAAGGGCACGCCATTGGGTGCATAAGCGCCGGTGCGGTACACCAGGGCCGGGAAGAATTGTTCTTTGGCTTGTGCAGCCGCCTGGGTGCTGACAACGCTGCCGGTGATGGCTGCTGCGACCAAGGTCACTGCCGTTGTGATGTGACGAAACTTCATGGGTTGTCTCCTGTTAAAAGTTTGAAAGGTCAAGGAACTCAGTGTGGGAAAGGCCACAGACGAAGTTTTTGTTTGGCAATCGACCACAGCTTGGCCAAGCCGTGTGGCTCAACGATCAAGAACCAGACAATCAATGCGCCAAAAATCATGGACTCCACGTGCGCGACAGTCGCCGTCGAGATGGTGACGCCCACCATGTCGCCAAGTGCGGGCAAAAACTGGTTCAAAAAGATAGGCAAAACCACAATGAAGGCCGCGCCAAAAAAGCTGCCCATGATGGAACCCATGCCACCGATGATGACCATGAACAGCAATTGAAAGCTGCGGTCAATCGAGAACGCAGCAGGCTCCCAAGAACCCAGGTGGATGAAGCCCCAAAGCCCACCCGCCACGCCGACGATGAAAGAGCTGACGGCAAAGGCACTGAGCTTGGCGTAGACGGGGCGGATGCCGATCACGGCGGCGGCCACGTCCATGTCGCGAATGGCCATCCATTCGCGGCCAATGGCTGAGCGCACCAGGTTCTTCGCCAGCAAGCCAAAGACCACCAAAAAGCACAGGCAGAACAAATACTTTTCAACCGGGGTGCCAATGGGCAAGCCCATGACGTTGAGGTTGGACACCGACACCGAGCCTGAAGCGTTGTAGTTGGTGAACCAGCCCAAGCGCAGAAAAGCCCAATCGCAAAAGAACTGTGCCGCCAGTGTGGCCACCGCCAGATACAAGCCTTTCACACGCAGACTAGGAATGCCAAACAGAATGCCCACCAAGGTGGCAAAGAACCCGCCCGACAGCAAGGCCACGACCAACGGCACGCCATCGATGCGGATGTAGGTGTTGTAGGCCATGTAGGCACCCACCGCCATGAAAGCGCCTGATCCCAAAGAGATCTGACCGCAGTAACCGACCAAGATGTTCACGCCCAAAGCAGCCAGCGACAAAATCAAAAAGGGAATCAGGATGGCGCGGTACAGGTACTCGTCGACCAGGGCCGGGATGCCGATGAATGCAAAAGCAACCAAGGCCAGAATCATCCAGCGGTCTTGGGTGATCGGAAAGATCTGCTGATCTTTGCGGTAGGAGGTTTTGAATTGACCGTTTTCTCTGTAAAACATTTTTTATTCCTCTTACACGCGGTCGATGATCTTCTCGCCAAACAAACCTTGCGGACGAAACAGCAAGAACACCAAGGCCAGCACGTAGGCAAACCAAATTTCAATTCCACCGCCCACCATGGGGCCGACGTACACCTCTGACAGCTTTTCCCCGACACCGATGATCAAGCCACCGATGATGGCGCCTGGCACCGAGGTGAGTCCACCCAAAATAATCACAGGCAAGGCACGCAAAGCCACGGTGGTCAGTGAGAACTGCACACCCATCTTGGAGCCCCAGATGATGCCGGCCACCAATGCAGTGACACCGGCCACAAACCACACGATCACCCAAATACGGTTGAGTGGAATGCCAATCGACTGCGCGGCCTGATGGTCATCAGCCACCGCGCGCAGGGCACGTCCGGTGCTGGTCTTTTGAAAGAACAAAGACAACACCACCACCAACAAAGCAGCCACGCAGGCGGCATAGACGTCCTCAAGGTTGATCATCACGCCGCCTTGAAAAACGGAATCAAACAAGAAGACCGGGTCTTTGGGCATGCCCACATCGATCTTGTAGATGTCGCTGCCAAAAATAGTTTGACCCAATCCATCCAAGAAGTACGTGATGCCCAGTGTGGCCATCAGCAAGGTCACCCCCTCTTGGTTCACTAGGTGGCGCAACACCAAGCGTTCAATCACCCAAGCCAGCACAAACATGCATGCACCGGCGATGACAAAAGCCAGCACATTGGCCAGCAGTTTGCTGTCCGTGCCCAACCAGCCAGGAATCCACTCGGAGAAACGTGCCATGGCCAAGGCCGCAAACAAGACCATCGCGCCTTGGGCAAAGTTGAACACCCCCGAGGCTTTGAAGATCAGCACAAAGCCAAGTGCCACCAGGGAATACAACATGCCGGCC
The DNA here is from genome assembly GCF_003063395.1 of Limnohabitans sp. JirII-29. Taxonomy (NCBI): domain Bacteria; kingdom Pseudomonadati; phylum Pseudomonadota; class Betaproteobacteria; order Burkholderiales; family Comamonadaceae; genus Limnohabitans; species Limnohabitans sp. JirII-29. The sequence continues at coordinate 78,871 of NZ_NESB01000002.1, read as the reverse complement.
ATCAGGCCACCAAATAAAGCTTCCAGAAAAAACGCCATGTTCTTGTCCTCAGTGTGAAGTGCCGAGGTAGGCGCGGATGACCTCCTCGTTGTTGCGCACCTCGTCGGGAGCGCCGTCGCCAATCTTCTTGCCGTAATCGAGCACCACCACGCGGTCGGAGATGTCCATCACCACGCCCATGTCGTGTTCGATCAAGACGATCGTGGTGCCAAACTCTTCGTTCACGTCCAAGATGAAACGGCACATGTCTTGTTTCTCTTCCACGTTCATGCCCGCCATCGGCTCGTCAAGCAGCAGCACCTGTGGCTCCATGGCCAAGGCACGGCCCAGGTCCACACGCTTTTGCAAGCCATAAGGCAGCTGCCCCACAGGCGTTTTGCGGTGGGCTTGAATTTCCAGGAAGTCGATGATGTGTTCGACAAATTCGCGGTGCGCTTCTTCTTCACGTTGTGCGGGCCCAATGCGCAAGGCCTGCATGAACAGATTGCTTTTGATGCGCAGGTTGCGTCCGGTCATGATGTTGTCGATCACGCTCATGCCCTTGAACAAGGCCAAGTTTTGGAAGGTACGCGCAATGCCCATCTCGGCCACTTGACGGCTGTCCATGTGGGCAAAGGTTTGACCACGGAAGGTGATGGCGCCTTCTGAAGGGGTGTACACGCCATTGATGCAGTTGAGCATCGAGCTTTTGCCCGCACCGTTGGGGCCAATGATGGCGCGCACTTCGTGCTCGCGCACATTGAACGAAATGTCGGTCAGCGCTTTGACGCCGCCAAAACGCAGGCTGATGTTTTTGACATCGAGGATGACGTCACCAATTTTTTTAGTCATGCGGCTTTCCCCACGGGGGCGAAGGTTTTGGCGTCCGAAATCTTGAGCGTGGCGCTCACGCTGCCGGTACGGCCATCTTCAAATTTGACTTGGGTTTCAATGAACTGCTCGGTGGCACCGCCGTACAAGGCGGTGACCAAGGCGTCGTATTTTTCAGCGATGAAGCCACGGCGTACTTTGTTGGTTCGGGTCAACTCGCCATCGTCGGCATCCAGCTCTTTGTGCAGCACCAAGAAGCGGCTGACTTGGCTGCCCGCCAGCAGCGCGTCGGCGGCCAAATCGGCGTTGACTTTTTCCACGCACTCTTGGATGAGGCCATAGACCTCGGGCTTTTGCGCCAAATCGGTGTAGCCGGCGTAGGGCAAGTTTTTGCGCTCCGCCCAGTTGCCCACCGCATCGAAGTCGATGTTGACCATCACGCAAACCTTGTCGCGCTGGTCCCCATAAGCCACCACTTCCTTGATGTGCGGAAAAAACTTGAGTTTGTTCTCCACGTACTTGGGCGCAAACATGGCGCCATCGTTGGCACCGCCTTTGATACGGCCCACGTCTTTGACGCGGTCGATGATTTTCAAGTGACCGTGCGCGTCCAAGAACCCGGCGTCGCTGGTGTGGTACCAGCCGTCGGCGGTGAGCACCTCGGCGGTGGCTTCTGGGTTTTTGTAATAGCCCTTGAGCAGGCCTGCGGACTTGACCAAGATTTCACCGTTGTCGGCCACTTTGATTTCCACCCCCGCACAGGGCACGCCCACGGTATCTGCACGGGCCTCGTGGTCGGGTTGCAAGCAGACGAACACCGCGGTTTCCGTGGAGCCATAGAGCTGCTTCAAGTTCACGCCAATGGCGCGGTAGAAGCTGAACAAGTCAGGGCCAATGGCTTCGCCTGCGGTGTAGGCCACACGCACGCGGCTCATGCCTAAGTTGTTGCGCAAGGGGCCATACACCAAGAAGTTGCCTACGGTGTAGAGCAAACCGCCGACCAGGCCAATGGATTTGCCATCCATCTTGGTGGGGCCGTATTGGCGCGCCACGTCCATGAAGTAATGGAACATGTGGCGCTTGAAGCTGCCTGCGTCTTCCATGCGAATCATCACGCTGGTGAGCAAGCCCTCAAACACGCGGGGCGGCGCAAAGTAGTAGGTGGGGCCGACCTCTTTCAAGTCGATGGTGACGGTGGCTGCCGATTCGGGGCAATTCACCACGTAGCCACAGTAGAGCCACTGGGCGTAGCTGAAAATGTTTTGACCAATCCAGGCCGGCGGCAAATAGGCCAACACGTCTTCGCTGGCGGTGAGGTGGTCAAACTGGGCGCCCGCTTCTGCACGGTTGATGAGTGAGTTGTGGGTGTGCACCACACCCTTGGGGTTGCCCGTGGTGCCCGAGGTGAAGAACATGGCACCCACGTCGTCGGTGTGAGCCTTGGCAATTTCGGCGCGGAAGAACTCGGGGTGCTGCTTGGCAAAAACCGCTCCTGCCGCTAGCAACCCTTCAAGAGAACCCAAGCCAGGTTCGTCATATTTGCGCAGACCCCGTGGATCGTCGTAGTAGATGTGGCTGATTTGCGGACACTGCGCACGGATTTCCAGCAGTTTGTCAACTTGCTCTTGGTCTTCGACCACACAAAAGCGCACCTCGGCATTGTTGAGTGGAAAGACACATTCGGCCCCCACCGCATCTTGGTACAGCGGCACAGGAATCGCGCCCAACGATTGCGCCGCCAACATAGTGGCGTACAGGCGAGGACGGTTGGAGCCAATCACCACCAAGTGTTCACCCCGTGTCAGTCCGGCTTGGTGCAATCCACAGGCCATGTGCTCGACCATCTGCGCCAGCTCGGCCCAATGGATGGTTTGCCAAATGCCATATTCCTTCTCGCGCATGGCGGGTGCGTGCGGGCGCTCGCTGGCGTGTTTCAGTAACAGTCGGGGAAACGTGGTCTGCATTGCCGAGTCCTTGCGTGAACGTGCTGTGTCGCTTGAAACCTACCTTCACAGGAAGGCAAGTTGTCATCTTGATGGGCATCGTAGGATTAGGTTTGACGTCAAGTTGTCGTTTCAACGACAATTGAGGGAAGACCCTTGACAGGACTTACCCGAATTTTTTTGACCACGTGGGCGCTCTTGCATGACCCAACAATCCAGTGTTTATCAGCGCCGTCGGGCGCCCAGCCCCTCTGAGTTGGCGCAAATTCCCTGGCTGAATTTACTTGCAGAAGACGCACGCACGCGCATCCTGCCGCAACTTGTGGTGAGCGACCCCTTACCTGGAGATCACGTGTGCCGCATGGGGCGTCCGGTGACGTTTTGGTTTGGCGTGATTGACGGCTTGCTCAAGATGAGCACCGACAGCGCCAGCGGACGCACCATCACCTACACCGGGGTGCCGCCAGGCGGCTGGTTCGGAGAAGGCACAGCCATCAAGCGCGAGCCCTACCGCTACAACATCATGGCCCTGCGTCGCAGCGTGGTGGCCGGCTTGCCGATTGACGACTTCCATTGGCTGCTGGACCACTCGATTGGCTTCAACCGCTTTGTGATGAACCAGCTCAACGAGCGCTTGGCGCAATTCATTGAAGCGCGCGAAATTGACCGCTCGAACGACCCCGATGTGCGGGTGGCGCGCAACCTGGCAGCGCTGTTCAACCCGGCCTTGTTTCCTGGCGTAGGCGAGATGCTGCGCATCACGCAACAAGAGCTGGCGTACTTGGTGGGCTTGTCGCGCCAGCGTGTGAATGTGGCACTCAACACCTTGGAGCAACAGGGCGCTATCCGCATCGAATACGGCGGCATGCGTGTGCTCAACCTGCCCGCGCTGCGTGCGTACGGCACGACTGGCTAAACTCCCCTGCTCTATGCCTGACCAACCCCTACCTGACGCATCCACAGGCCTCGTTCGCCTGAACAAACGCATGGCCGAACTCGGCTTATGCTCCCGCCGCGAAGCCGATGCCTGGATTGAGCAAGGCTGGGTGCTGGTCAATGGCCAACCTGCCCCCATGGGTGTGAAGGTGCGCCACTCGGATCGGGTCGAAATCGACCCCCGCGCCAAAGGCCACCAAAGCACACAAGTGACGATTCTTTTGCACAAGCCCATGGGCTATGTGAGTGGCCAAGCCGAAGACGGTCATGAGCCAGCCATCACGCTGATTCACGGGCGCAACCACTGGCGTGAAGACACCTCGAAGAACCGCATCCAGCCCAGCCAACTGCGCGGCTTGGCCCCAGCGGGTCGGCTAGACATTGACTCGGTGGGCCTGCTGGTGCTAACCCAAGATGGGCGTGTGGCCCGTCAGCTGATTGGCGAAGACAGCCACATGGAAAAAGAGTATTTGGTGCGCGTCACTTACCAAGGTGAAGCGCTGAATGTGCAAAAGGTGTTTCCGCGTGAACAGCTCGCACGCCTGCGCCACGGCTTGAGTCTAGACGGCAAGCCTTTAAAACCCGCCCAAGTGGAATGGCAAAACCCCGAGCAGCTGCGCTTTGTGCTGACCGAGGGCAAAAAACGCCAAATCCGCCGCATGTGCGAGCAAGTCGGCTTGTTGGTGGTGGGCTTGAAACGCATCCGCATGGGCCGCGTGGTGTTGGGCAATTTGCCCGTTGGCCAATGGCGCTACCTGGGTGCCCACGAACGTTTTTAACCGGACTTGAAATACCGCCAGACGCCCCACATCTCGGGGCGTTCTTTTTGTTTTGACTTCTTTGATTTTTAGCCACCATGACCAAACACACCCATTCATTCCAAGCCGAAGTGTCACAACTGCTGCACCTCGTGACGCATTCGCTGTACTCCAACAAAGAAATTTTCTTGCGCGAACTGGTGTCCAACGCATCGGACGCCTGCGACAAACTGCGCTACGAAGCCTTGAACAACGACGCCTTGTACGAAGGATCGTCCGAGCTGGAAGTTCGGGTGAGCTTTGACAAAACCGCCCGTACCTTGACGATTGCCGACAACGGCATTGGCATGAGCGAGCAAGAGGCCATTGCACACCTGGGCACGATTGCCAAGAGCGGCACCCGTGAATTCATGGGCAAGCTCAGCGGCGACCAACAAAGCAGCGCCAAAGACCAAGGCGCCTTGATTGGTCAATTTGGCGTGGGCTTTTATTCGGGCTACATCGTGGCCGACCGCATCACGGTGGAGTCCCGTCGCGCGGGACTGAAAGCCGAAGAAGGCGTGCGCTGGAGCAGCACGGGCACGGGCGACTTTGAAGTCGAGACCATCACGCAAGCCGAACGCGGCACCAAGATCATCTTGCACCTGCGTGACGATGCCGAAGAATATTTGAGCGCATGGAAACTCAAGTCGGTGATCAACAAATACTCCGACCACATTTCTTTGCCCATTCGCATGCGCAAAGAAGAGTGGAAGGAAGGTGAAAACGATCAACCCGGTGAGATGGTGCTCACGGATGAATGGGAAACCGTCAACCAAGCCAACGCACTGTGGGCGCGGGCCAAGAAAGATGTCACCCAAGAGCAGTACGAAGAGTTCTACAAACACATCAGCCACGACTTTGAGGCACCCCTGGCATGGACGCATAACCGCGTAGAAGGCAGCACCGAGTACACCCAGCTGCTTTACATCCCCGGCAAAGCGCCGATGGACTTGTTCAACCGAGACACCAAATCCGGCTTGAAGCTGTACGTGAAACGCGTGTTCATCATGGACGACGCTGAGGCCCTGATGCCTACTTATTTGCGCTTTGTCAAAGGCGTGGTGGATTCGGCCGATTTGCCGCTGAACGTGAGCCGCGAGTTGCTGCAAGAAAGCCGCGACGTCAAAGCCATTCGTGAAGGCAACACTCGCCGGGTGCTGGCGGTGCTGGAAGACTTGGCCAAGCGCGATGTGCCCGCAGCCGACGCGAGTGAAGAAGACAAACAAGACGCTGGCAAGTTCACCAAGTTCTATGGCGAATTTGGCGCCGTGCTGAAAGAAGGCTTGGGCGAGGACATGGCCAACAAAGACAAGCTGGCCAAGCTGCTGCGCTTTGCCAGCACCAGCAGCGACACGGTGAGCGTGTCGTTTGCCGACTACAAGGCGCGCATGAAAGAAGGCCAAGAGGCCATCTACTACATCACCGCCGACACACTGGCAGCCGCCAAGAACAGCCCGCAACTGGAGGTGTTCCGCAAGAAAGGCATTGAGGTGTTGCTGATGACTGACCGTGTGGACGAGTGGGCGCTGAACTTCCTCCACGAGTTCGATGGCACACCTTTGCAGTCGGTCGCTAAGGGCGCGGTGGATTTGGGCAAGCTGCAAGACGAAACAGAGAAGAAAGCAGCCGAAGACGCTGCTGAAGCCTTCAAACCTGTGTTGGCCAAGCTTAAGGAAGCACTCAAAGACAAGGCCGAAGACGTGCGCGTGACCAGCCGCTTGGTGGATTCACCTGCATGTTTGGTGGTGCAAGACCACGGCATGTCCACACAGCTGGCACGCATGCTCAAGCAAGCGGGTCAGGCTGTGCCCGTGGTCAAACCAATCTTGGAAGTGAACGCAGAACACAGTTTGGTGAAAAAACTGGGCGCAGATGCCAACCCGCACTTCAACGATCTGGCGCACATCTTGTTTGACCAGGCCTTGCTGGCAGAAGGTGGCTTGCCGGAAGACCCTGCCGCCTATGTGAAACGCGTCAACGCCTTGTTGGTGTAAAACACGGTCCATGCATAACATGGACACTCTCAATCGCGTGAAGGCCGACACGAAAGTGTTGGCCTTCGATATTTTTGGCACCGTCGTCGACTGGCATGGCAGCATCGTGCGTGAAGTACAGGCGCTCTACCCGCATGTGGACGCCAACGCGTTTGCACTGGCTTGGCGCGCCGGTTACCAACCCGCCATGGCACGGGTGCGCTCAGGCGAGCTCGGCTGGACTCGCATCGATGAGCTGCACCGCTTGATCCTGGACGGTCTGTTGCCTCAGTTTGGATTGACGCATTTGAGCGAGGCTGAGCGCGTGCACTTGAACCGCGTCTGGCACCGACTCGACGCTTGGCCCGACAGCGTGGCGGGGCTGACGCGCCTCAAGCAACGCTTCACCATTTGCTCGCTCTCTAACGGCAACCTGGGGTTGCTGACGAACATGGCCAAGCGGGCTGGACTCCCGTGGGACTGTGTGTTGTCGGCAGAGGTGTTTCGCGCTTACAAGCCTGACCCTGCCACCTACCTTGGCGTGGCACAGGTGTTCGACCTGTCTCCCCATGAGGTGATGTTGTGTGCGGCGCACCACGACGACTTGGCCGCAGCACGCAGTTGCGGCTTGCACACGGCCTACATTGAACGTCCCATGGAGTTCGGTGCGTCGCAGATCAAAGATGTGTCACCCCAAGCCGGCAATGACGTGCATGCGCGTGACTTGATGGCCCTGGCAGATCTCCTGGGCTGTTGATGAAAATGTTGCGCTGAATACGCTGGTGCCACTCAAACGATGAGAGGGGGCTCTTGCATGGCCTCACACTGTTCGACCAGCATATGGACTTGTCCGGCCCAGTAGTCCGAGGTGCCAAACCAAGAAAAGTTCTGGATGAATGCGGGGTCATCACGACGCCGCGCCAACCAGGCGCTGTAGTGAATCAAGCGCAAGGTTCGCAAAGGCTCGATCAAAGCCAACTCCCGGCGATCTAGCTCGCGCATTTCCTCATAGCCATCAACCAAGACGCCAAGCTGGCGTGTGCGTTGCGCACGGTCGCCGCTGAGCAACATCCACAGGTCTTGGATGGCGGGCCCCATGCGGGCATCATCTAGGTCGACAAAATGTGGGCCGCCCTGGGGCAAGTCAGTGGGGGTCCACAAAATGTTGCCGGGATGGCAGTCGCCATGCAAACGCAGGCTTTGCACTGGCGTGTTTTGCATGGCTTGGCGCACCATCTCCAAAGCCTGGTTGCACACATCCAACCATGCATGTTGTTGGTCCATAGGAATCATCTGCTGGCCCAACAACCAATCACGTGAGTCTTCACCAAAGGTGGTGACATCCAACGTTGGACGTGTCTCAAACGGTCGGCGTGCCCCCACGTTGTGCAGGCGGGCGATGAAGCGTCCAATCCATTCCAGCACCTCGGGATCATCCAACTCAGGAGGCCGGCCACCACGTCGCGGGCTCACGCTGAAGGCGAAACCATGGGCATGGTGCAAGGTATTGCCATGCAACATCAGGGGGCCGACCATGGGAATTTCTTGCGCCATCAATTCGGCGGCAAACGCATGCTCTTCCAGAATTTGCGCATCGCTCCAGCGCTCGGGCCGGTAGAACTTGGCCACCAAGGCTTGGTCATCATCGAGCATGACTTGGTAGACGCGGTTTTCGTACGAACTCAATGCGGTGAGTCGGCCGTCTACTGCCAAATCTAAATCAGACAGCGCATCAAGCACCACATCAGGGGTCAGGGTTTCAAAGGCGTGCGGCACACGCGACGCTTCAAACACCCCAGACCACGTCGACGTTTTCGGCATGCGCGCGCTGCAACATGTCGATGAACGGCACCACACGTTGGCGCAAGCTGATGTGGTGTGCGCTTGATTTGTGCGCTGTCTCTTGTGCCGCTTGATCTTGCGTGGCCTGTTGCGCAGCTTCTAGCTCGGCCTCTTCACGAACCACCGCCTCTTGCAAGGCTTTGATGGCTTGGGGCATTTCAGACGCCAACACGATGCCTTTTGCACTCGGCTCTTTGCCCATGATTTGCAAAATTTGTCGGCCTTGTGGCTCAAGCATGATCAAGTCGCCGGTCGCTTTGGATTTGAATTTGTACAACATGGTTTCATTGTGCGCCGATGTGTTGGCAATCACCAGTTTTATTGACTCTGTCTCACAGGATTTGGCCCAACACGCGGTGGAAAGCATCCGCTTGTTCATAGGCGACCCAATGGCCTGCGTGGGCAATCACATCAAAGCTGTTGAGCCGATGCAGTATTTCTGGCACACGGTGCAAATTGCTCTGATACAGCGCATCTTTCGCGCCCCAGATACCGTGCACCGGACACTGCCATTGGCTTTGCACCCGAGCCAACACATCGGTTCGTGCAATACGCCGACGACGCATGCGATCACGCGCCACATTGGCCTCTTGCATGTCAATCACTTCGTCGGTGATCACCGCATCGTCACTCAGCATCATCACGCGCAGATTGTGTCGATGCACGTCACGTTGTTGTGCGGGTGTCATGTCAGCCAGCATGCCGCGCATGGGCAAAGATTCACGCATCAAGCCAAGCCCAGGCACGCCCACCAACAGCAAACGGGCGACCAATTCGGGCCGAGCAGCCGCCAACAATCCAGCAGTAAGGCCACCAAACGAAAACCCCATCACATCCACCGCCTGGCCATGGAAAGCAGCCTGCAGCACCTCCCCGACATAAGGCGCAAGGCTGTCTGCATCGCGAACCTCGGGAGGCAACGCCGAGTCTCCAAAACCTGGCAAGTCGAGTGCCCAAACAGGCCTGTCCGACGACAAATGAACCACATTACGAACCCAATGAGTCCAACTGCCCGATCCCCCGTGCAGCAGCACCAAGGGCGTTTGCTGGTGCAACTGTGCTGCCCCCCAGACATGCCAAACCACATCGCCCCAGGTGTGGGTTTGGATGATGCGTTGTGATCGCTCTAAAACGTTTTCTGTGCGTGTCATAAAACACCAAGAAAAAAGCCCGCTGAAAATTCAGCGGGCTTTTTGATCTGGTTGCGCGAGCAAGATTTGAACTTGCGACCTTTGGGTTATGAGCCCAACGAGCTACCAGGCTGCTCCATCGCGCGGTAAGAGGGTTATTGTAGCTGATTAAGCGCTTGCTTGCTCTTGATCAGCATCTTTAATTTCAGGACGATCCACCAGTTCAACAAAAGCCATCGGTGCATTGTCTCCAACACGGAAACCCATTTTCAAGATGCGTGTATAGCCGCCTGGACGGGTTTTGAAACGTGGGCCCAATTCATTGAAGAGCTTGACCACGCTGTCACGATCACGCAAGCGATCAAATGCCAAACGACGATTGGCCACGGTGGGCTCTTTCGCCAAAGTGATCATCGGTTCGATGACGCGGCGCAACTCTTTGGCTTTTGGCAAAGTGGTTTTGATGGCTTCGTGCTCAATGAGCGAGTTCATCATGTTGCGCAACATCGCCAAACGGTGTGATGTGGTGCGATTAAGTTTACGTAGTCCGTGTCCGTGACGCATGGTGATTTCCTTTGATGTTTTGCCGGCCGCCGTATCAGGTACGGCCAGGGGACTGTTGAGTCGGGTTAGTTATTTTAAATTCAACGACGCTCTAGACCAGCAGGTGGCCAGCTCTCGAGCTTCATGCCCAAGGTCAAACCACGTGAAGCCAGAACTTCTTTGATTTCGTTGAGTGACTTGCGACCCAGGTTAGGTGTCTTGAGCAACTCGTTTTCGGTGCGCTGAATCAGGTCACCGATGTAGTAAATGTTTTCTGCTTTCAAGCAGTTGGCGGAACGAACGGTGAGCTCGAGCTCGTCCACAGGGCGCAACAACAAGGGGTCAAACTGTTGCGAGCTGCCAGCGGGTGTATGTGCACCGCCAACGGCGCTGAACACATCGCCTTCCAGTTGTGCAAACACGGCCAGTTGTTCAACCAGAATTCTGGAAGAAGCACGCACAGCATCTTCAGCGGTGATGGCACCGTTGGTTTCGATTTCCATGACCAAACGGTCCAAATCGGTACGCTGTTCCACACGGGCGTTTTCAACGCTGTAGCTCACTCGGCTAACGGGCGAGAAAGATGCATCCAACACAATGCGGCCAATCGACTTGCTTGGCTCTTCACCGTAGCGACGCACAGTACCGGGCACATAGCCACGGCCCGTTTCCACCTTGAGTTGGATATCAATCTTGCCGCCTTGCGACAAATTGGCAATCACGTGCTCAGGGTTGATGATTTCAACGTCGTGAGGCGTTTGGATGTCAGCAGCCGTCACAGCGCCTTCACCGTCTTTGCGCAAGCTCAGGGTGACTTCATCACGGTTGTGCAACTTGAAAACCACACCTTTGAGGTTCAACAAAATGTTGACCACATCTTCTTGCACGCCATCAATGGACGAGTATTCATGCACCACGCCGGCGATGGTGACTTCTGTCACGGCATAACCCACCATGGAAGACAGCAAAACGCGACGCAGTGCGTTGCCCAGCGTGTGACCATAGCCACGCTCAAAAGGTTCCAAAGTGACCTTGGCCTTGTTGTGGCCCACTTGCTCGACGTGAATATTTTTTGGTTTCAGCAAATTAGTTTGCATTCAGATTTCCTCTCAATACCCCCGGCTCGTTACACCGGTAAGGCAGGCTGTCTGGACCACGCTGCGCGAGCAGGCAGCGTGGGGTGCGTTCGGTTGAAACTCAACCAGGATTAACGCGAATACAGTTCGACGATCAACGATTCGTTGATGTCAGCCGCGAATTCGTCGCGGTCGGGCGACTTCTTGAAAGTGCCTTCGGCTTTGTCTGCGTTGACTTCCACCCAAGCTGGCATGCCAACTTGTTTGGCCAACTCCAAGGCTTCCAAAATGCGGCCTTGTTTCTTAGACTTTTCACGCACAGCAATCACGTCACCGGCTTTCACCAAATAAGACGGAATATTGACTGGGTGACCGTTCACAGTGATGGCTTTGTGAGACACCAACTGACGTGCTTCAGCGCGTGTAGAGCCAAAGCCCATGCGGTACACCACGTTGTCCAAACGCGTTTCCAAAATGGTCAGCAGGTTGGAACCTGTGTTGCCTTTTTGGCGGTCAGCAGCAGCAAAGTAACGACGGAACTGACGCTCCAACACGCCGTACATGCGTTTGACCTTTTGCTTTTCGCGCAATTGCAAGCCGAAGTCAGACGTGCGCTGACCCGAGGTGCGGCCATGTTGGCCAGGCTTGGTATCAAATTTAGACTTGTCTGCAATCGAGCGGCGCGCGCTCTTCAAGAACAAGTCTGTGCCTTCGCGGCGGGAGAGTTTAGCCTTGGGGCCTAGGTAACGTGCCACTTGAATTTCCTTCTTTGATCATCTGCTCACTGAAAGTGAGGAGCCGCTGGTGCAATACCAGCGGCGGTGGGCTTGTGGTTAACAGTAAAAAGCGAAAACGCTTAGATACGACGACGCTTTTGTGGACGGCAACCGTTGTGGGGCACCGGTGTCACGTCAGCAATCGAGTTGATGCGAATGCCCAATGCGGCCAAGGCGCGCACCGAAGATTCACGACCAGGACCTGGGCCTTTGATTTCGACGTCCAGGTTCTTGATGCCTTGGTCAACAGCAGCACGACCCGCGACTTCCGATGCCACCTGGGCAGCGAAAGGTGTGGATTTGCGTGAGCCTTTGAAACCTTGACCACCCGACGAGGCCCATGACAAAGCGTTGCCTTGGCGATCGGTAATGGTGATGATGGTGTTGTTAAACGAAGCGTGCACGTGCGCGATACCGTCAGCAATGTTCTTGCGAACTTTTTTGCGGACACGTTGTGCGGCGCTGTTGGAAGGTGATTTAGCCATTGTTGTGCCTCAATCCGATTATTTCTTCAATGCCTGGGCTGCTTTACGTGGGCCCTTGCGCGTACGTGCGTTGGTACGCGTACGCTGACCACGCATGGGCAAGCCACGGCGATGACGGAAACCACGGTAGCAACCGATGTCCATCAAACGCTTGATGTTCATGGTCGTCTCGCGACGCAAGTCACCTTCAATGGTGAAGACAGCGATCTGGTCGCGGATCTTTTCGAGATCTCCGTCCGTCAGATCTTTGATCTTCTTTGAATATTCAATGCCACAAGCTTCGCAAATTTTGCGAGCGCGTGTGCGACCAATGCCGAAAATAGCTGTCAAGCCAATCTCTGCGTGTTTGTGCGGCGGAATGTTAATGCCAGCGATACGTGCCATGTGCGTCCTCTTTAAACCAGTTCAATCAGCCTTGACGCTGTTTGTGGCGTGGATCTGTACAGATCACACGAACCACGCCCTTGCGGCGGATGATTTTGCAGTTGCGGCAAATTTTTTTGACCGAAGCCGAAACTCTCATTTCACTCTCCTAAAACTCATTTTATCCGGCACCAACCTAGGCACCGAACGCGACTCTTTGTTTCTCGATCGCCGGGCTATCAACCCAGCGTTGTTTTGAAACTTGCCTTCTTTAACAGCGACTCGTACTGCTGACTCATCATGTAGTTTTGTACTTGGGCCATGAAATCCATGGTCACCACCACAATGATCAGCAACGAGGTACCACCGAAGTAGAAAGGCACGTTGTATTTCAAAATCAGAAACTCAGGTAACAAACAAACGAATGTGATGTACACCGCACCCGCCAATGTCAGTCGAACCAAAATCTTGTCAATGTATTTGGCGGTTTGATCTCCTGGACGAATACCAGGAACAAACGCACCGCTTTTCTTCAGGTTGTCTGCGGTCTCACGGCTGTTGAAAACCAGTGCCGTGTAGAAGAAACAGAAAAACACAATCGCAGCGGCATACAACATCACATAGACGGGCTGTCCAGGTGCCAATGCCGCAGAAATATCTTTCAACCACAACATGCTATCGCCAGAGCTGAACCAGCTCACCACGGTTGCTGGCAACAAAATGATGGACGACGCGAAGATGGGAGGAATCACACCTGCCATATTCAATTTCAGTGGCAAATGTGAGGATTGACCCCCATACACTTTGTTGCCCACTTGGCGACGCGCATAGTTCACCAAAATTTTGCGTTGGCCACGCTCGACAAACACCACAAAGTAGGTCACCAAGGCAACCACCACCACAATCACCAGAGCAACCAAAATGCTCATGGCACCTGTGCGCACCAGCTCCAACAAGCCACCGACTGAATTGGGCAAACCTGCCGCAATACCAGCAAAAATCAGAATCGAAATACCGTTACCCAGCCCACGTTCGGTGATCTGCTCACCCAGCCACATCAAGAACATCGTGCCCGATGTCAAGGTAATCATGGCTGTCATGCGAAAGCCAAAGCCCGGTGCATTCACCAAACCAGCAGAAGCCTCCAGCGCCAAAGCGATGCCCATCGATTGGAACAAGGCCAGACCCAAGGTGCCATAGCGGGTGTACTGCGTGATCTTGCGGCGACCTGCTTCGCCCTCTTTCTTGAGCTGCTCAAGCGCTGGCAACACATAGGTCATCAGTTGCATGATGATCGATGCGGAGATGTACGGCATGATGCCTAACGCGAACACGGTGAAACGCGACAAGGCGCCACCAGAGAACATGTTGAACAAGCTCAAAATTCCGCCTTGCTGACCCTTGAACAGCTGCTGCAGCTGATTGGGATCAATGCCAGGCACAGGAATGTGCGCACCCACGCGGTAAACAACCAAGGCGAGCAGCAAGAAGATCAAGCGACGACGCAAATCGCCGAACTTGTCGTTGTTACCCATCGATGAAGGTTTCGTTGCCACGAGGTGCTATTCCTAAACAGTCAGACCTTAGGCGACCGAGCCGCCAGCGGCTTCAATGGCAGCCTTTGCAGCGGCTGTCGCACCAATGCCGTTGAGCTTCACCGCTTTGGTGATCTCACCCGTCTTGATCACTTTGACCACGCGAGCAATATGAGCCACCAGACCAGCGGCCTTGAGGGAGTTCATGTCCACTTCAGCAGCACCGAATTGCTCCAGAGCAGCCAGCGTCACTTCCGCGTTGTATTTCAACGTGGTGGACTTGAAGCCGCGCTTGGGCAAGCGGCGTTGCAAAGGCATTTGACCGCCTTCAAAACCCACTTTGTGGTAACCACCCGAACGTGATTTTTGACCTTTGTGGCCACGACCTGCGGTTTTACCCAGGCCTGAGCCAATGCCACGGCCCACGCGACGCTTTGCGTGCTTGGCGCCATCGGCGTGTTTGATGTTATTGAGTTCCATCTTCAACCTTTACAGCACTTTGACCAGGTAGCTGATCTTGTTGATCATGCCGCGCACTGCGGGCGTGTCTTGCAACTCGCTCACAGAGTTGAGTTTGCGCAGACCCAAGCCACGAACGGTGGCACGGTGCGATTCTTTGGTACCAATCGGGCTGCGAACCAGTTGGACTTTGACAGTTTGTGTATTGCTCATCGAATGCTCCGAGATCAAGCGAAGATGTCTTCGATATTTTTGCCGCGCTTAGCAGCCACTTCCGAAGGGGTGGTGCAGTTCTTCAAAGCATCCAACGTGGCGCGAACCATGTTGTAAGGGTTCGACGTGCCATGGCTTTTCGCCACGATATCGGTGATGCCCATCACTTCGAAAACAGCGCGCATTGGACCGCCTGCAATGATGCCGGTACCCTTTGGGGCTGGAATCATCATCACATTGGCTGCGCCGTGGCTGCCATGCACCTTGTGGTGAATGGTGCCGTTCTTCAGAGACACTTTGATCATGTTGCGACGGGCTTCTTCCATCGCTTTTTGCACAGCAGCAGGCACTTCTTTTGACTTGCCCTTGCCCATGCCAACGCGACCATCATCGTCACCCACCACGGTGAGTGCGGCGAAACCGAGAATACGGCCGCCCTTGACGACCTTGGTGACGCGGTTCACCGCGATCATCTTCTCTTTCAGACCGTCTTCAGGACCGTCACTCTTGGTATTTGCCTGTAATTTAGCCATTTGTAATATCCAATTCGATTAGAACTGCAAGCCAGCTTCACGAGCGGCATCAGCGAGTGCTTTGACACGGCCGTGGTAGGCGAAGCCGGAGCGATCAAACGCCACCTTCTCAACGCCAGCTGCTTTTGCTTTCTCAGCAATGCGCTTGCCAATCACTTGGGCTGCATTGACGTTGCCGCCTTTGCCAGTCGCGCCAAGCTCTTTGCGCACATCGGCTTCGGCCGTAGATGCGGCTGCCAACACCTTGGTGCCGCAACCAGAAATCACGCTGGCGTAAATGTGCAAATTGGTACGGTTCACCATCAGACGCGCAACGCCTTGATTGGCGATACGGATACGTGTCTGACGGGCCCGGCGAAGACGCTGCTCTTTTTTGGTCAACATGTTGCAGCTCCTTATTTCTTCTTGGTCTCTTTGATCGTGATCTTCTCATCCGAATAACGGATGCCCTTGCCTTTGTAAGGCTCAGGAGGACGAATTGCACGAATCTCAGCGGCCACTTGTCCCACGCGTTGACGGTCAGCACCTTTGATGATGATTTCCGTTGGCGCAGGCGTTTCAACCTTGATGCCCTCAGGCATGTCTTTGTTCACGGGGTGAGAAAAACCCACCGCGAGATTGAGCTTAGAGCCTTGTGCTTGGGCCTTGTAGCCCACGCCGACCAAAGTCAACTTCTTCTCGAAACCCTTCGAGACACCCAACACCATGTTGTTCACCAACTGGCGCAATGTGCCGCTCATGGCATTCGCTTCACGCGACTCATCTACTGGGGTGAAAGTCACCTTACCAGCGTCGTTGACAACCTTCACCAGCGCATGAGAAGCCACCGACAGCGAACCGCCGGTACCTTTGACATTGATG
Organism: Limnohabitans sp. JirII-29; assembly: GCF_003063395.1. Taxonomy (NCBI): domain Bacteria; kingdom Pseudomonadati; phylum Pseudomonadota; class Betaproteobacteria; order Burkholderiales; family Comamonadaceae; genus Limnohabitans; species Limnohabitans sp. JirII-29. Next base: position 62,593 of record NZ_NESB01000002.1, on the reverse strand, counting down.
TTGGCACTGTTAATTGACACGTCCACACCTTGGGGGACGATCACAGGCATTTTTCCAACTCGGGACATTTCAGTCTTTCCTTTAGTCGGCGTTTAAGCGACGTAGCACAACACTTCGCCACCGACACCGGTAGCGCGTGCTTTGCGATCTGTCATCACGCCCTTAGGCGTGGTCACGATTGCCACACCCATGCCATTCATGACTTGGGGGATGGCGCCGCAGCCTTTGTACACACGCAGGCCTGGACGGCTCACGCGCTCGATACGTTCGATCACTGGACGACCTGCGTAGTACTTGAGAGAAATCTCAAGCTCAGTCTTGCCAGCGTCTTTTTTGATTTGAAAACCGTCGATATAGCCTTCGTCTTTCAACACTTGCGCGATGGCGATCTTCACTTTGGAAGAAGGCACCAAAACAGTAGGTTTAGCCACCATTTGCGCATTGCGAATACGGGTCAGCAAATCGGCGATTGGGTCACTCATGCTCATTGAATATCTCCTGCCCGATTACCAGCTGGCCTTGGTGATGCCGGGAATATTGCCTTGGAAGGCAAGTTCACGGATCTTGGCGCGGCCGAGGCCAAATTGGCGGAATGTGCCGCGGGGACGACCGGTGATTTCGCAACGGTTGCGTTGACGCGTAGGGTTCGCGTTACGGGGAAGCTTTTGCAGACCCAAACGGGCAGCTGCGCGCTCTTCGTCGCTACGCTTGAAGTCATTAGCGATAGCCTTCAGTTCCGCATGCTTAGCTGCGTACTTAGCCACCAGCCTGTCTCGCTTGAGCTCTCGCTCGATCAAAGCTACTTTAGCCACGTGCCACCTCAGTTCTTGAACGGGAAACGGAAGCCTGCGAGGAGCGCTTTGCACTCGTCGTCGGTCTTGGCCGTCGTGGTGATGCTGATATTGAGGCCGCGCAGTGCGTCGACTTTGTCGTACTCAATCTCAGGGAAAATGATCTGCTCTTTCACGCCGATGTTGTAGTTACCACGGCCATCGAAAGCGCGACCAGAAATACCACGGAAGTCACGCACACGCGGCAAAGCGATAGTCACGAAACGATCCAGGAATTCATACATTTGCACGCCACGCAAAGTGACCATGCAACCAATCGGCTGCTGCTCGCGAATCTTGAAACCAGCGATAGCTTTCTTAGCCTTGGTCACCACGGGCTTTTGGCCTGCGATCTTGGTCAAATCACCCACGGCGTTGTCCATCACCTTTTTATCGGCAACCGCTTCGCTCACACCCATGTTCAAGGTGATCTTGGTCAGACGGGGGACTTCCATTGGAGACTTGTAACCGAACTTAGCGGTCAACTCAGGGACCACTTTTTCGCGATAGTGTTGTTGCAGTCGTGCCATGCTTATGCCGCCTTGATTTCTTCGCCGCTGGACTTGAAGACACGCACTTTGCTGCCGTCTGCCAGGGTCTTGATACCAACGCGATCAGCCTTGCCGGTCGCCGCGTTGTAAATCGCCACGTTGGACTGATGGATAGGCATGGTCTTTTCAACGATGCCACCCTGCGTGCCAGCCATGGGGTTGGGCTTGGTGTGCTTTTTCACCAAGTTGATGCCGTCCACCACCAGGTGTGCGTCATCTTTGCGCAGCGACACAACGCCACGCTTGCCTTTGTCACGCCCAGCGAGGACGATGACTTGGTCGCCTTTGCGAATCTTGTTCATGGTCTGACCTTACAGAACTTCAGGAGCCAAAGACACGATCTTCATGAACTTCTCAGTGCGCAACTCACGCGTCACTGGGCCGAAGATGCGGGTGCCAATAGGCTCCAACTTGGCGTTGAGCAACACAGCTGCGTTGCCATCGAATTTAACGAGCGAACCGTCGCCACGACGAATGCCCTTGGCAGTACGAACCACCACAGCACTGTAGACCTCGCCTTTTTTGACGCGGCCACGCGGAGCGGCTTCTTTAATGCTCACCTTGATAATGTCGCCAACACTTGCATAGCGACGCTTAGAACCGCCGAGCACCTTGATGCACAAAACGGATTTCGCACCGGTGTTGTCGGCCACATCTAACCGAGATTCAGTTTGGATCATTTCAAATATTCCCAACTTGCACCAAATCTCCATGCAGCAAAGCCACACAAAGAGTCGATCAGTCTTGGGCCCGTCATCCACGCCACGAACCACTCGCGACGCTTCAACTTGGGGCAGATAAACCCCGCTTTTTCAGCGGAGCCACAAATTATGCCACAGCTTTGGATCACTTGGCAAATATTTTTTCAAACCGATCTGACTGGCCCGACAATGCCCCCCATGTCGACACACCACACCCCCTCCCAAACCCTGGCTTTTATTGGCGGCGGCAACATGGCCAGCGCCATCATTGGCGGACTGATTCAACAAGGCACCCCAGTCCAACACATCGTGGCGGTGGAACCTTTTGAAGCAACACGGCAACAACTGGAAGCTAAATTTCAAATTCGCACACTCCCTCAAGCCAGCACGGCCCTCGAAGAAGCAGGGCTGGTGGTTTGGGCCGTCAAACCCCAGGTCTTCAAAGAAGCCGCGCAGACCGCACAGGCATTTTGCAAACACGCTTTGCACCTGAGTGTCGCGGCAGGCATCCGCAGCGACAGCATTGCCGCTTGGCTAGGTACGCAGCGCGTGGTGCGCGCCATGCCCAACACCCCCGCCTTGGTGGGCCTGGGGCAGACCGGCTTGTTTGCCCGCCCCAGCGTGAGCGCCGCCGACCAAGCGTGGATTGAGCAGGTGGTCGCTACCACAGGCCAATACCTGTGGGTCCAAGAAGAGGCATTACTCGATGCAGTCACGGCTATATCAGGATCAGGCCCTGCCTACGTCTTCTTCTTCATTGAAGCCATGGTCGAAGCAGGTGTGAAGATGGGGTTGACACAAGCGCAAGCCCACCAACTCGCGGTGGGGACATTTGTCGGCGCCTCCGAACTTGCCCGAAGCGCCAGCGAGTCACCCGCCGTCTTGCGTGAACGCGTCACCTCCAAAGGAGGCACCACCTATGCCGCCATCACGGCCATGCAAGAAAGCAAGGTGCAAGCCCTGTTCCAAGCCGCGCTAGAGGCCGCCCGGGCACGTGCGCACGAACTCGGCGATGCATTTGGCGGCTGAACCGGCCATCACTTGGTGAGACAATCTTGATGTCACGCTTTCGAAAGACTTTTTCATGAACAAACTACTGATCTCTTTGTTGTCTGCGGCCACCATGGCCTTCTCTATGGCTGTTTCGGCTCAAACCGCAGCCCCAGTCGCTCCGCCTGTCGCGCCAGCAGTCCAGGCAGCCCCAGCTGTTGCACCTGCCGACACTGCAACCACGCCCGCCAAGGCAGACAACAAGGCCAAGAAAAAGAAACTCAAGAAAAAATCGAAAAAGCACAAAGCCAAGTGATTGGCTCACGGCTGAAACAAAAAGAGCTTGGCATGCCAAGCTCTTTTTTATTTGGGCAAATGAATCACCGCAAAGCGTAGCTCACAGCAACCCCTGCAAATAGCGTCGCCCCCAACCAATGGTTCAAACGAAAGGCTTGGAAGCAGCCTTCGCGTGTACGGTCTTTGATCAACCGATAGTGCCAGCCCGCCTGAACCGCGGCCAAGACCAGTGCCGCATACCAGGGCCATGCCAACCCTTGGTCGTACAGCAACACCCCCCAGCCGGCCACATGCAAGGCGTAAAACGACATGACGGTCGCCACATCCCAACGCCCCAGGGTAATGGCTGAAGTCTTCATGCCAATGCGCAAGTCGTCATCGCGATCGACCATGGCGTACTCGGTGTCATACGCCAACACCCAAAACAAATTCACCGCCAGCATGGCCCAAGCAAAGCCTGGCACCGCCCCCCATAAAGCAGCCCCGTCAAGATCACGCCAGGACAGGCCTTGCCCCTGCACCACCGCAAACGCCATCGGTATGCCAAAGCTGAACGCCACCCCCAACACCGCCTGCGGCATCGAGACATGGCGTTTGGCATAGGGATACACCAAGGTCACCGCCAGCGCCGCAAAAGACCACAGCACCGCCGTCACACTGGTGGTCAGCACCAATCCAAACGCGAGCAGTGCCAGCACAGCCCCCACCCCTAAAGCCTCGCGCACTGACACCGCGCCGCGAGTCACAGGACGGTTGGCAGTGCGCTTGACGTGTCGGTCAAACTCACGATCCGCCACATCGTTGATGCAGCAACCTGCGCTGCGCATCAAGATCGTGCCCAGCACGAACACCCCCAGCAAATGCCACCCGGGCCAGCCCTGTGCAGCCACCCACAACGCCGACAGCGATGGCCACAGCAACAGCAGCCATCCTGCGGGCCGGTTCCAGCGGATCAAATCCAAATAAAGGGCCAGACGCTCGCGCATGCGTGCCCCCTCAAGACAAACGCTTCACACCTGGCAACTCGCAGGCGTAAATGGCATTGCGCAACGCAGCAATCGCCTCGTAGCGGGTGAAACTGCGCCGCCATGCCAAGACCACGCGACGCATCGGCGGCTCGCCTCCGTCAGCATCGGCAATAGGCACGTAGCGCACATAAGTCTCTTCGCTTTTTTTGCGCTTGGCCTGGCTGTCCAGCGCCTCTTTGGGCACGCTCAGGCGTGGCACCAACGTCACACCCATGCCTGCGGCCACCATGTGTTTGATGGTTTCCAAAGACGAGCCTTCAAAACTCTTGCGGATGCCCTCGGTGCTGCTCGAGAAGCGTGCAAACTCAGGGCACACCTCCAACACGTGGTCTCGGAAACAGTGGCCATTGCCCAGCAACAGCATGGTCTCGCTCTTGAGTTGTTCGGCACTCACGCGCTTGAGGCTGGCAAAGGGATGGTTGCTCGGCACCGCGGCCATGAATGGTTCGTCATAAAGCGCTGCGGTGGCCAAGCCCGTGTCCGGAAAAGGCTCGGCCATGATGGCGCAATCGATCTCGCCGGTACGCAACATCTCCAGCAACTTGACCGTGAAATTCTCTTGCAACATCAGCGGCATTTGCGGTGTCTTGGCAATGGCCTGACGCACCAAGCTCGGCAACAAATAAGGACCAATGGTGTAGATCACACCCAGCTTCAAAGGTCCGCCCAGTGGGTCTTTGCCGCGCTTGGCAATTTCTTTGATGTTGGCCGCTTGCTCCAACACGCTTTGCGCTTGACGCACGATCTCCTCACCCAAGGTGGTGACCGTCACCTCGTTGGCGCTGCGCTCGAACAACTTCACATCCAACTCTTCTTCGAGTTTTTTGATGGCCACCGACAGCGTGGGCTGCGACACAAAACACGCGTCAGCCGCGCGGCCAAAGTGCTTTTCACGCGCCACAGCCACGATGTATTTGAGTTCGGTCAGGGTCATGGGTTCATGCTTTCAAGAAATCTGATTTTCCACCCAACCAGCGCGCCACATGACGCTCGGCCAGCTCGGGGTACTGATCGAGCATCTTGGGCGCCAACGCGCGCGCCCAATCGAGCAAAGCCACGTCTTCCACCAGATCGGCAAAGCGCAACAAAGGCGCGCCGGACTGACGGGCCCCTAAGAACTCACCGGGCCCACGAATCTCTAAGTCACGGCGCGCAATCTCAAACCCGTCTGACGTCTCCACCATGGCACGCAAGCGCTCGCGTGCGGTTTCACTCAAACGCCCGTGCTCGCCGGTGGAATACATCAGCACACAAGCCGATGCCGCAGCACCCCGCCCCACACGCCCACGCAACTGGTGCAGTTGGCTCAAGCCAAACCGCTCGGCATGCTCAATCACCATCAGCGAAGCGTTCGGCACATCGACACCCACCTCAATCACCGTGGTGCTCACCAACACGCCCATTTGGCCACTCTCAAACAGCGCCATCTCTGCTTTTTTGTCCACCGGCGCCATGCGCGAGTGCAGCAAGCCCACCCGCACCGCCGGCTGCCCATCACGCGCTTGCAAGGCCTCGCTCAGCAAGGCATGTGTTTCTGTGGCGTTGGTCAAGTCCAAGGCCTCGCTCTCTTCAATCAGCGGGCAGACCCAATACACCTGACGGCCTTGCGCCAACTGGTGACGGATGCGTTCAATCAATTCGTCGCGGCGGTTCTCAGACACCAACTTGGTCACCACGGGTGTGCGCCCAGGCGGCAGCTCGTCGAGCGTGGACACATCCAAGTCGGCGTAGTAACTCATGGCCAGCGTGCGCGGAATGGGGGTGGCGCTCATCATGAGCATATGGGGCTCTTGTTGTGTGCCGGGGGAGGGGTAGGGGCCAGATTCGGCTCCGCGCTGCGCTTTTAATGTCGCCAAATCTGGCCCCTCCCCCTCCCCCGGCAACGTCTGGGTCTGGGTCTGGGTTTGCATTTTTTCGCGCAGCGCCAGACGCTGCGCCACGCCAAAGCGATGCTGCTCATCGATGATGGCCAAGGCCAAGTTCTTGAACACCACCAGCTCTTGAATCACCGCATGCGTGCCCACCACCAGCGCCGCTTCACCGCTGGCGATCAGGCCCAGCATTTCGGTGCGCTCTTTTTTCTTTTGACTGCCCGTCAACCACGCCACACGTTTGCCCAGCGGGGTCAGCAAAGGCTCCAACCAACCAATGAGTTTGCGAAAGTGTTGCTCGGCCAAAATTTCTGTGGGTGCCATCAATGCGCATTGCCAGCCACTGTCCATGGCCACCGCAGCGGCCAAGGCCGCCACGACCGTTTTGCCCGAACCCACATCGCCCTGCAACAAACGGTGCATGGGCACTTGGCGCATCAAGTCGCGGGCAATTTCTTCGCCCACGCGCCGCTGTGCGCCGGTCAACCCAAAGGGCAGCGCTCCCAGCAATTGCTCATGCAAGCCGCCCGCTTTGAGTGTCAAGGCTGGTGCCCGTAATTCATCACGCTCACGCTTGGCCTGCAATTGCGAAAGTTGCTGCGCCAGCAACTCTTCGGCCTTGAGCCGTTGCCAGGCCGGATGCGTGCGATCCTCCAACTGGGTCAACGACACATTGGGTGCAGGGTGATGCAAAAAATGCAACGACGCTTCGAGCGCCCAGCTGTGCGGGGGCAGGTGTTGGGCCGGAATGGTTTCTGAAAACGCGCCTTTGCGACCCGCATGCACCAAGCCACTGTGCACCGCACGGCGCAAATACGCCTGAGCCAAACCCGCCGAGGTGGGATAGACCGGCGTCAACGCTTGCGGCAACGGCGTGCCTGCGGCCTGGAAGTGCGGATGCATCATGGTGCGCCCCATGAAGCCCCCGCCTCGCACCTCCCCGCGCACACGCACACGGTTGCCAACCGCCAAGGCTTTTTGCTGCACCGGGTAAAAACTGAAGAAACGCAAGGTGCACGTGTCAGACCCATCGTCCACCACCACCAGCAATTGACGCCGCGGCTTGTAAGTGATCTCGCACGACACCACCGTGGCCTCCACCTGCACCGAGTCGCCATCGCGGGTATCCGCCAGGCGTCCTAAGCGCGTCTCGTCCTCGTAGCGCAACGGCAAGTGCAGTGCCAAATCGATGTCGCGATCCAGCCCGAGTTTGCGCAACGCTTTTTGAGGTGCGGAAAGAGGGATAGAAGCCGTCTTGGCTTGCGGCGCAACGGCAGACTTGGAAGCGGGTGGCATGGCGCCAGATTGTGCCCGCGCGCAACCCGAGCACGCGCGCATTACAATTGCATCACACGTTTTTTGGAGTCTCACCTTGAAAACTTCCACGCTGCCAGCGCTGCGCGTCAAACCTGAGCTGCGCGAAGCCGCGGAGCGCGCTTTGCGTCCCAACGAAACCTTGTCCAAACTAATGGAGTCGTCACTAGAAAGTTTCATCGCACACCGCGCCGCAGAAGATGACTTCATTGCGCGTGGCCTGCGTGCCGCAGACACGGCACGCCAAACCAACCGCTATGTCAGCGCCTCCGATGTGCTGGCCAAACTCGACGAACGCATCGCCACGGCCAAACGCAAATGACGCGTTATGCCCTGCGCTTCACAGAAGAAGCGCAAGAAGACTTGCTTCGGTTGTTCGACTTTTTGCTGCAATTCGACCTCGATGTGGCCTTGGGTGCTCGCCAAGCCATCGAAGACAGCTTCCAACTCTTAGAGCAGTTCCCGTTCACCTGCCGCAAAGCCGCCAACGGCGCGCACGGCCCCAGGCTGAGGGAACTCGTCATGTCATTTGGGGCGACGGGTTATGTGGCCTTGTTTGAAATTGACGATGCCACCACCGTCACCGTGTTGGCCATCCGGCACCAGCGCGAAGAAGACTTTCACTGAATCGGTTCGTATCAAACAGCCGTGCCAAAATCGTGGCTCTTTTCACTTGGAACGGGCCCGTCCGGCCCTCAAGCACATGCCCCAGACCTACACGCTCAGCGACTTCGACTTTCACCTCCCCGAAGCCCTGATTGCCCAGCACCCCGCCCCTGAACGCAGCGCCTCGCGCTTGCTCGATGGCCGCAGCAGCCCCTTCATCGACCGCACATTCAAAGATTTGCCCAGCCTGCTGCGCGCGGGCGACTTGCTGGTATTCAACGACACCGAGGTGGTCAAAGCTCGCCTGTTTGGCGAAAAACCCACTGGCGGCAAGTTGGAGCTCTTGGTCGAGCGGGTGCTAACCAACCACGAGGTGGTGGCGCACATGAAGGTGAGTAAAAAGCCGCCCGTGGGCACCGTGCTGCACATGACCGGCGGCTTCAGCGCCACCCTGCTCGGGCGTTGGCCAGATGAAGAGGGGCAACTGTTTCGCTTCAAGTTCAGCGATGAGCCGCACATGCTGATGCAGCAACACGGTCACATGCCGCTACCGCCCTACATTGAGCGCCACCAGAACACCGCCGATCCGCAGCACGAAAGTGCCGCGGACAAAGCCGAAGACGAAACGCGCTACCAAACCGTGTTCGCCAAACACCCAGGCGCTGCTGCTGCGCCCACCGCAGCCTTGCACTTTGACCAGGGCGTGCTCGACGGCTTGGCTGCTCGCGGCGTCAACACCGCCAGCGTCACCCTGCACGTAGGCGCCGGCACATTTCAGCCCGTCAAGACCGAGAACCTGGCGGAACACCGCATGCACAGCGAGTGGTACAACATTCCCGCCGCCACCGTGGAAGCGATTGCGCATACCCAAGCACACGGCGGTCGTGTGGTGGCCGTGGGCACCACCAGCGTGCGCACCTTAGAGAGCTGGGCGCGCAGTGGGCAGACACAAGGTGACACCCAAATCTTCATCACACCAGGCTTTGACTTTCGGGTGGTGGACGTGCTCATCACCAACTTTCATTTGCCCAAAAGCACCCTGCTGATGCTGGTCAGCGCATTTACCGGCTTCGACCACATGCATGCGCTGTACCGCCATGCGATTGCGCAGAACTACCGTTTTTTCAGCTACGGCGACGCCATGCTGCTCGAGAAAAATTCAGAAAGAAAGACACCCCATGCTGACGTTTGATGTCCTTGCCACCGACCCCCCTTCTGCCGACGGGTCTTACTTAGGGACCCATGCACGCCGAGGCCAGCTCACGCTCAACCATGGCGTGGTGCAAACCCCCATCTTCATGCCTGTGGGCACCTACGGCACTGTCAAAGGTGTGATGCCACGCAGCCTGGAAGACATGGGCGCCCAAATCATCTTGGGCAACACCTTCCATTTGTGGATGCGCCCCGGTCTAGACGTGATGCAAAGCTTTGGCGGCTTGCATGGCTTTGAGCGTTGGAACAAACCCATCCTCACTGACAGCGGCGGCTTTCAGGTGTGGTCACTCGGTGCCATGCGCAAGATCACCGAAGAAGGGGTGACCTTTGCGTCGCCCGTGAACGGCGACAAGCTGTTCATGTCGCCAGAGGTGAGCATGCAAATTCAAACCACCCTCAACAGCGACATCGTGATGCAGCTCGACGAGTGCACGCCTTATGAAACCAAAGGCCACCTCACAACGCAAGCCGAAGCCCGTAAATCCATGGAAATGAGCCGTCGCTGGGCGGTACGCAGCAAGGCTGAATTTGCACGCTTGGAAAATCCCAACGCCTTGTTTGGCATTGTGCAAGGCGGTATGTTCACCAACCTGCGCCAAGAGTCGCTCGACGCCTTGGTGGAGATGAATTTTCCGGGCTACGCCATTGGTGGCGTGAGCGTGGGCGAGCCCAAAGAACAGATGCTGGAGATCATGGCCCACACCCCACACCGCCTGCCCGCCCACAAGCCGCGCTACCTGATGGGCGTGGGCACACCCGAAGACTTGGTGCAAGGCGTGGCAGACGGCGTGGACATGTTCGACTGCGTCATGCCCACCCGCAACGCCCGCAACGGCACCATGTTCACCCGCTTTGGCGACCTGAAAATTCGCAACGCCCGCCACAAGGCCGACCACGGCCCGCTCGACAGCACCTGCACCTGCTACACCTGCCATGGCCACACACGGGCCGATGGCAGTCTGAGCGGCGGCTTCAGCCGCGCTTACTTGCACCACCTCGACCGTTGCGGCGAAATGCTCGGCCCCATGCTCACCACCATCCACAACCTGCACTACTACTTGAACCTGATGCGCGAAGTGCGTGAGGCCTTGGAGACGGGTCAGTTTGGCGCGTTTCGCACCAAGTTCAAACAAGACCGGGCACGCGGTATTTGAGCCGCAAGCAGATCAAGCCTCGGTGGTGAACACCGTCAACACACCGGTGTAGCCATACAGGTTTTGGTGCGCAATTTCGCCGCCGGCAAAAAAGCCCACCAGCGGCACATCGCCCAAGGCACGACGCACGATTTGCAGCTCGGCACTGGGCCCGCCAAAGTGCGGGCCGCCGCGCCCCGCGCAGCTGACATACACCGCACCCGCCATGCGTCGGGCAGGATGCGGGCTGGCCGAGGTTTCAGCGCTCAGCACACCGGCCAGTTCTGCTGTCATTTCTTCGGGCTCTAGCGCTTCACGAATTTCAGCGCCAATGCGCATCAGGTCCGCCCGCGCAGCAGTCATGTTGCGTTCGCAAAACGTCAGCCGCATGCCCACCTCCACCGGCTGGGCCACCGCCACCGCACGCAGCGTCGGGTCCAAGCCAATGATGTGACGCACCAACACCGCATCGTCAAACTCGCCGGTGCGCTTGATGGCTGCGTCATGCGCGGGCGCCAGCCCCACCAAGGTGGCGCGCACTTTGGTCAGGGCCTGTTGGCGTTGTTCCAGGTCAATGTGCAGGTCACGCACCAAGACATCCAAGGCGGGTTCGTCGTCCAGGGTCAGCACCACATGGTTGTCCACCGACGTGATGGTGTGCACCGGGCCAATGGGCAAACACCCTTGCGTCACGCGCGACACCATGGCCACTTCGGCATCAAAGGCCACACCGCTCAAGCCGCCCGAAAACACGCCATCGGCCTGGCCCTGTCCGGCCATGTTGCCGTCACCACGCTGTGCAAACTGCACCACCTGTTGGCGGCTGGAGGCCAAGCCACCAAACACATGGCCACTGACCGTGCGTTGTGCCAGTTCGGCAATCAGCTCTGGCACGTCAGGCGTTTGGGCATCGGCGTGCAACAGCGCGGTGTGCGGCACAAAGTTGCTGCCGCCTTGTCCGCCTTGCGCCAGCGGTGCCACGCCGCTGAACACGCGGTAGTGCTCGGGCGAAATGTCGCACAGCATCACGCTCAGCGCGGGCTCGTCAAAATATTCCACGTTGTTGGCTGCCACGCCCACGCCCACGGTGCCAGCCCAGTCAGTGACTTCGGGCAGTTCGGCGCTCAAATAGCCCAGCAATTCTTTGGCGTGCGGCGCGTAATGGTCGGTGATGTAGAGCAGGCCCAAAGGCGGCGCACTGGCGTACTCGGGCAAAGCCATGTGGGCACGCAGTTGCGCCAGCACCAAACCGGCGGCCATGCGCCATTGCGGATGGGTGGCGTGGCCGTAGGGGAAGAGCTTCATCAGGCTTTGCGTCGTGCAGCCGTTTTGGCCGTTGCTTTGGACGCGGTTTGGCGCGTTGTCTTGCGTGCAGCTTTTGGCTTGGCCGGGGCGCTGGGCGCTGCGGCTTTTTTGGCAGGTGCCCCTGCATGTGCGGCGGCGTTGTGCGCCATGTCGTGCATGGCTTTGTTGGCAATGTGTTGAAACTGATCGGTCAACGAACTCCACCAGTGCGCGGGATCTACTCCAGCAGAAGCGCTGGCGGTGGGCTTGCTCTGCTGTTTCGCGGCTTTCGCGGCTTGTTGCGCTGCGGCCTGCTCTGGCGTTGGCTCAGACGCCGGGGCCGGCTCAGACGCTGTAGGCGTTGCATCCGGTTGGGGTTTGACCTTGAGCGACTCGGCCAGCTCTGCAAAGCTCAGGTTCATGCCTTGCAAGGTAGCCAGGGTCATGCGCTGAACCTCCAAGGCCTGGATGGTGGCACTTACCGCCTTGGTGTTTTGGTCCAACCAGAAATGCACCGTCTTCAGCTCTTGAATGCGCTTGTCCAACTCTTCAGGATCCAGCGTAGGCGCCACCCAGCCTGGCGCAGCCGTTGAGGCCGCGCCCGCACCAGGGGTGAGGTTTTTCAAAAAGTCAAAGCCCGGAACGAACTTGGTGAAATCAAAACCGCTGGGGTTGCTCATGGGTGTCTCCTGGTGGAAGTGTGTGCTGGGATTAAACCAAACCCGAGCGATCACGAAACTGACAAATCAATGCTTGTGATCGCCGTGCTGGTGCTCCATGCCCTGCCCCATCATCGGCGTTTGTGCGCTCACGGGCAGCTTGAGCTCAAGATTTGTTTTGACGCCTTTGGCATCTTGAAACACCAAGGTCACGGGGACCGTGCTGTCTTTGGTCAAGGGGGCTTTGAGGTCCATCAACATCACGTGGTAGCTGCCCGGCTTGAGCTCCACCACCTTGCCAGCAGGCAAGTCCAAGCCATTGGGCAAGGCCGCCATCTTCATGACGTCCTTGTCCATCTTCATTTCATGAATCTCGGCCACGCCGGCAGCGGGGCTGCTCACCCCTACGAGCTTGGCGCTGTCTTTGGCGGTGAGCTTCATGAAAGCACCGGTGGCTTTTTGACCGGGCACGGTGGCACGGGCCCAAGCGTCGGTGATGGTGACGTTTTGCGCGAAAGCGCTGGCAGCCAACACCGTGGTGAGCGACACGGCAATCAAGCATTTAGAAAATTTCATGGGAACTCCTTGGGATCAATGGTTGTGGTGTTGGTGGACCGGGGCGAGCTGCACATCCAGCAAAGCGGCTGGCAGTTTCAAGCCGCGCGTCGATGTGCCGTGGGCCGGAATATCAGACCAATCATTTTGACCGCTCTCGCAGGTCTGCAAAACTTTGACCCACATCGGACCGGCAAGGTCGGGCAAGCGGCCCATGAAGGCAAATTCATCAAACTGGTCATCGGGCAACGCCGCCTCTCGGGTGCTCGCAGCCCAACGCAACTCCACCACATCGTCGGTCACGGTTTTGCCGTGGCTGGTGTAGGGCTGCGCCAGCTTGGCGGTACGCGAGCTCAAGCTCCAGCCGGGTTTGGGTTGAGGCTTGGCACCTTCAAAACCCGTGGGCACTTGCACCGCCAGGCTGGTGGTGGCAGACCCATTGCAGCCGTGCCCCACACGCAAGGTGGCTTTGTAGTAAGTGCCCGCGACCGCTTGAGGCTCGGTCAACACGATGTGCGCTTGGGCTGCTTGCGCAAGTGCGAAAAGTCCGCTGCAAAGAGCCCCTATCAGATGTTTATTTGTCATGGTTCAACTTTCAAAATTCATACAGCGCGTGGTGTTACGTCAAGTCGTACTTCAGTTCAGCAAAGAAGGTGCGCATGGGATACAGGTGGTAATTCCAATATTTGTAGTTGTTCAGGTTGTCGATGCCGCCTGCCACCGTCCATTGCCGGTCAACTTTGTAGACCGCGCGCGCATCCACCACAAAGAACTTGCTCACGCCCGTGTAGGAATAGCCATTGCTATCGGCGTTGTTCAAGCTTCCAAACTGGTGACCGCTGTAACGCGCACCGATGGAGGTGCTGAGCGTGTCGTCCCAGCGGTAGTTGGCCAACACATTGCCACGCCATGCAGGCACGCGCGGCTGGTATTGATTGATCGTATCGCCTGCACTGACGACATAACCATCGTTTTCTTTGATGCGTGAGTCCACATAGGTCACGCTCCCCAACAAGTCGAGGCCACGCGTGAGGACATCGTTGCCAGCGTAGGCCACTTCCAAACCGCTGCTCTCTATGCGCTTGATGTTTTGCACAAAGGTGCGACTGCTTCCGTCTGAGAAGGTATTGGTTTGCGAATAGATGGCGTCGCGCGTGTTTTCAAAGAACGCGGTCACACGCCACAAGCCCGAGCCTGAGTCTTTTTCCGCCGTCAACTCGCTTGTCCATGAACGCTCGGGCCGTAAATTGGGATCGTTCAAGAACGTGGTGGTCGAACCAGACAGCGAGGTGTTGCCATACATCTCTTGCGTGGTGGGCATGCGCAAAGAACGCCCTGTGGATGCCTTCAACAACAGATCAGGCGCCCACTGGTGTGAGATGGCCGCCTTGGGAGAAAAGTGCGTTTCCTGCCGCGACGCATAGCTGCTGCTCGACGTCGCCGTGGCCACATCACCACTGTGGGCTTTCCAGTCTTCTGCACGCAAGCCCAGCACCGTTTTCCAAAGCGGCGCAAAGCGCCACGCGTCTTGCGCGTACAAACTTTGCATCTCAGTTTTGCCACCGGCTTTGCTGGCCAGGCTTGCTGGTGCCGCTGCCTCCCAGTTGATGCCCGTGTTTTGGGTGAGTGTCTTGAGCGTGTAGTGGTCTTGCTGCAAGCCAAAGTCCACCACGTGCGTGCCCTTCACACCCTCGGGTCGCCAGGTGCCTTTGAGCGCTAGGTTGTTCCAGCCTGTGCCGCTTTGGTCGGTGATTTTTCCTGCGCTTGAATACGTTGTGTCGCTGCTTTGGGTGCCTGAGGCCCGGTTCAAGTCGGTTTGGTAGTTGTACAAACTCGCCTTCATTTCCCAATCAAAAACCCCTTGGGTATTGGACTTGAGCGATAGCCCGTGCATGACATGTGTCAGCGCCTCTTGTGACGCCGTGAATGCAGGAACCGAGTAGGCGTTGACACCGTTATTCACCGTCCCGGTATAGACAGCGGCACCCGTGGACGCATCGCGCAGATATGTTGCCGGGCTGCCATTGCTTGTGTTTTGCCAGTACCCCAGCGTGTACGAGGCGCGCAGGGTGGACGACAAGTCGTAAGCCAGTTTCAATTTGGCGTGGTCTTGCACGGTGTGGTACTGGGTGGTGGTGCCCAACACATCCAAAGCTGTCCCCGTGGTGCTCAAGGCGCTGACGATGCCATTGACGCGTGTACCCGTCACCCCCGTTGTGGGCGTTGCGCGCACAAACACCATGGGCTGACCGCTGCTGTCCAAGCGGTTCACGTTGAACCAGTAAGACCAGTCCCCCACCTTGCTGCCCAAGGTGACGCTGGCATTGGCACCGCCGAAGTGGCTGTTGGTGTTGTAGGCGTCAAAGTGTTGGTTGAAGGCACTGACTTTCATGTGCGCCTCAAATGCCGTGGGCATGCGCGTGACGTAGTCGACCACCGCCCCCACCGAGTTGCCAGGATAGGCGGCAGAGAACGGGCCGTACATCACGTCAACCCGCTCAATTTCTTCTGGCGTCACCAAGCCCCAACGCGGCGCATTGGTGGCGGAATTGCCCAAGTAGTTGGACAACAAAATGCCATCGGCATACACCGCGCTGCGCGCTGGGTTGTTGGCCCCAGACGCACGGCTCGCCAACACGGCATGGTTGTAGTCGCCGATATAGCGCTTGCGCACCGACAAGCTGGGCAAATACTTCAGGGCGTCTTCGCTGTCGGTGGCGTTGATGGTTTCGGCGATCTGTTTGGCCGTGACCGACTCCATCGTGGTGGGGATGTGTGTGGGCAACGATGAAGGGTGACCCGATGTCACCACCACCACGCCCAGCTCTTTGGTTTGAGAGGCATCTTGCCCCATCGCTGCACTTGAAAGCGCCAGCGCAAGTGATGCGCCGAAAAAACCTCGCCTGAGGTGTTTGTCTTGTTCCATGAAAAATTTTCCTGCTCACGCGAAGGCTTGACGACGCGCAAAGCGTCACAGTCAATCCAACGAAAAAGGTCCGAGCGCTAGCGCCCGAGACCCACGTCAAAGGTCAGAGGAAAAGTGCAGGCGGCCCGCGCGACGGCAGTGGCGGGGCGGTGACAGACGCGATGTGCGCGGCTTCAAGGGCAAGCAGCGCATGCGCCAGAGGAGAGGGCTGGGTCAAGCCCGTGTTGAACGCGGGCGGTGGTGCCACGACAGAGGCACACAAGGGGCAATCCAGGGTGTGGCTGGTGGTGGCGTCATCGTCGCCCTGCACCACCAGCTTCATGCTGCCGCTGCTGGTACACACCAAGTCCATGGCCTTGGGGCTCACCATGGGCGAGGCCACGGCCACACCAACCGACAACACAAACCACACCAGCACACAGCGGGTGAGGAGGATGGCGTGGCGCAGGTGTTGCATGGCGACGGATTCTAACGAAGCACTTTCACCAGCTTGCCCAAGTTCAACCTAAACGCGATTTCAGCGGGTTTGCATTTCGCGCACACGCGCCACATCAAACTCGGTGACCGCGCCTGCTGCGTTGCCCCATTGGGTGCGAATGTGGGTCAGCACATCGGCCATGTCACGGTCGCTCAGGGTCAACACAAACGGCGGCATGCCAAACGGCTGTGGTTGGGCAGATGTAGTGACCGAAAACCCGCCGTACATGACGGTTTGCACCAGGTTGGTGGTGTGGGCCATTTGCACCGCCAGATTGCCTGCCAAAGCGGGATACGCCTGCGCTACGCCCTGGCCTTGCTTGCCGTGGCACACGGCACAGTGGTCGTCGTACAAGGCCGCGCCGCGTTGGCTGGCGCGCAGGCTGGGCGCGCGCGGCGTGGGGCGTGGCACGTCATCCGCTCGCACATGGGCACGGGCACGCGCTTGCAAGTAGGTGGCCATGGCCGTCAAGTCAGCCACGCTGAGGTGTTGGGTGCTGTTTTGCACCACCTCACGCATGGGCCCATTCACCCAGGCGTGTGGGGCATGACCGGTTTGCAACAAGCGCACCGTGTCTTGCACGGGCACATCGCCCAAGCGCGTTTCACGTGCGCTCAGCAGCGACGGCGCGTACCAGTTGACCACGGGGATCAAGCCACCACTCAAGTCATCCAACGCGCCGCTGCCACCCAAGTCGTCACGCGGGCCATGGCAGGCGGCACAGTGGCCCAAGCCTTCGACCAAATAGGCTCCACGGTTCCATTCGGCGCTGTGCTGCGGCTGCTCCGTGAAGCGGGCTGGCTTGAAGTACAGACTGCGCCACACCGCAAAGGCGGCCTGGGTGCCAAAAGGCCAACGCAGCTCAGCAACGGGGGTAGCCTGTGCCACAGGCGCCAGGCTTTTGAAATAAGCGAACAAGGCGTCGGCATCGGCACGCGTGACCAAGCTGGTGTGGTTGTAGGGAAACGCTGGGGCCAGCAAGCGCCCGTCGTAGGAGCGGCCATGGTGCAACGCACGCCAGAAGTGCTGGGCATTCCAGCGCCCCAAGCCGGTGGCGTCATCCGGCGTGAGATTGCTGGCGTAGACCTTGCCAAAGGGTGTCTCAATGGCACGTCCTCCCGAGAACGGCACTTGGCCCGGCACGGTGTGGCACGACATGCAGTTGCCCGCACGCGCCAAGTAAGCGCCTTGGGCTATCTGCTGCGCACTGTCCGGCACGCTGGCAGACGAGCTGGCAGAAGGGCTCACCTCCACACCATCGGCATAGTTGTCAAACACCACCCAAGCGGTGGTGGCTAGGCACAGGGCCAGCACAAGACCCAACACACGTTGCATCATGGCTGCCCCTTTGCCAATGGGGCGCTGCCACAGCGCCAGGTGTCGCTGGTGCTTGCCAGTTTGGCACGCACGGCACCTTGTGCCGCAGCCGCGGGGGTGGCGTCGCTGGGCAGCGCTTGCCGCGCCAGGTAGTGGGCCACGGCCATCACGTCCTCAGGACTCAAGCGTTGCACCACCTGCGCCATGCAGTCTGGCGCGTGGGCGCGGCGTTGGCCCGACTGCCAGGCACCCAGCTGTCCGTTCAAATAATCGAGTGGCAACCCCAGCAAGCCGGGCACCGCAGGCGCTACCCCAGTGAGCTTGTCGCCGTGGCATGCCACGCAGGCCGGCAAACCTTTGCTGGCGTCGCCCTCACGGGCCAGCACTTGACCACGCGCGAGCAACGCAGGCGAAGCACTGTTGGCCTGCAAGGCTGGCGCTGGGTAGGGCACCTTCAAAGCAGAGAAGTACTGCGCCATGTCTTGCAAATAGGCGTCAGACAGGGGGTCGATCAAGCGCGCCATCAGGTCGTAATGGCGTCGCCCTTGTTTGAAGTTTTGCAACTGGTTGTACAGATAACCCGCAGGCTTGCCCGCCAAACGCGGGTAATAGCCATCGGGCCCGGCTTTGCCCTGCTCGCCATGGCAGGCGGTGCAGGCACGGGTGCGCTCGGCCATGGTGTTTTCAAAGCCATGCGCAGACAGCACCACGCACACCATCAGCCAAGCAGACAAAAATAATTTCATGGGGGGATTGTTTCAGATGCCTGCCTGACAGCACGGAGCCCCTTTTTGTTTTGACTGAAAATCCAAGACACTCGCTTTCCTCATGCTGCGCAAACACCCCTTTTTCACACACCCACAGACAAGCCTGCTGGGTGGCTTGCTGTGTCTATGTCTGGGTGCGCGTGCGGATGGTGTGTCGCTGACACCCCCCCTTTTGCCGCTGTTGACCGAGGTCGAGGTCACCGCCGAGCGCCGCAACGCCTTGGGCACCAGCGAGGCGGCGTCGCAAGGTGTGATTCATGCGCAACAACTGCAAGCCGGTGCGCTGCTGCGCCCGGCCGATGTGCTGGAGCACATCCCCGGCATGGTGGTCACACAACACTCAGGCGACGGCAAAGCCAACCAGTACTTTTTGCGTGGCATCAACTTGGACCATGGCAGCGACTTCGCCACCACCGTCAACGGTGTGCCTGTCAACATGCCCAGCCATGCCCATGGGCAGGGCTACAGCGATTTGAATTTTTTGATCCCTGAGCTGGTACAGCGCGTGGACTACAGCAAGGGGCCGTACTTCGCTGAGCAGGGCGACTTCTCGTCCGCAGGCTCTGCCAACTTTGTCTACCGCACGCGGCTGGACCAACCCTTTGCGGACCTCACAGTGGGTCAACGCGGCTACCGACGGGCACTGAGCGCCGGCTCCAGCCAGGTCGGCGACGACCTGCACTTGCTCAGCGCCATCGAAGTGCTCAACCACAACGGGCCGTGGACCGTGGCCGAGGGTTTGCGCAAGCGCAATGCGCTGCTCACGCTGAGCGGCGGCAGCACCGCGCGTGGCTGGTCCACCAGCTTGACGGCCTACAGCGCCCACTGGACAGCCACCGACCAAGTGCCACAACGCTTGATCGATGCAGGCAGTTACCAAGGCCTGCCCTTTGGTCGCTTTGATGCCATGGATGCGAGCGACGGTGGCAGCACCTCGCGCCACAGCCTGTCGGGCGAATGGCATGACCGCGACGCCGCACAAGCCACGCACATGAGCTGGTACGCCATGCGCTACGACTTGGACTTGTATTCCAACTTCACCTACCAAACCGCGTCCAATGGCAACGGCAACAGCGACCAGTTTGGGCAACGGGACCAACGCACGGTCTATGGCGGCAAAGCCTCACAGGCCTGGTCACTGGAGGGCGTGAATCACACCCCCATGGTCAACACGCTCGGCGTGCAGGTGCGGCAAGACCTGATTCGGGTGGGCTTGTTTGACACCACGCAGAGGCGCATCACCCACACCGTGCGCGATGACGCCGTGCGACAACAACTGCTGGGCGTGTATGGGCAAAACGACAGCAGCTGGCACGACAGCGTACGCACGGTGCTGGGTTTGCGTGTGGACCAATTCACCGCCCATGTGGACAGCCACTTGCAGGCCGAAAACTCGGGCGTCAGCACTAGCCACAAGGTGTCGCCCAAGCTGTCGCTGATCTTGGGCCCGTGGGCGCAAACCGAGGTGTTTGTCAACGCAGGGCGTGGTTTTCACAGCAACGACGCACGCGGCACCACGGCGCGTGTGGACCCACGCACAGGCACCGCTGTGGACATGGTGCCCGGCTTGGTGAGCTCGCGCGGTCATGAAGTGGGGCTGCGCAGCCAAGCCACGCCACAGTGGCAAACCGCGTTGGCCCTGTGGCGTTTGCGCTTTGACTCAGAGCTGGTCTACGTGGGAGACGCAGGCACCACCGAAGCCGGGCGACCCAGCGTGCGCACGGGGCTGGAGTGGAACAACCACTGGACGCCCAGCGACACGTTCTGGCTGGACGCCAGCATGGCCTGGACACGCCCCCGCTACAGCGACAGCAGTTCAGAAGGCAACGCCATTCCCAATGCCGTGCGCAAAGTGGCGCACGTCACAGCGGCAGTGCGCCAGCTGGGCCCGTGGTCGGGCAGCTGGGGACTGCGCTACATCGGGCCGGCAGCGCTGACCACCGACGCCAGTGTGTCGTCGCGTGCCAACATCACCAGCAACTTGCGCGTGACACGGCGCATGAGCGCGGCGCTGGACGTGTCGCTCGATGTGCTGAACCTGGCCAACCGACACAACAACGACATTCAATACGCCTATAGCTCGCAGGTGGCGGGCGAGTCAGTGGCCGTCACCGACAGCCACGTGCACCCGGCAGAGCCACGCAGTGTCAGGCTCAGCACACGGATTCGTTTTTATTGACTTGATGAAGCGCAATGACAGCCGCCCATGATGGGCGCATGATGGGCTTGTTACAACAGGAGATAAACACATGGACGCATCGCATGCCAACGCTTTCAAGCAAGCCCTTGAAACACTGCGCACCAATTTATTGACCCAAATTGCCGAGCAACGTGGCGGCACCATAGGCCGCGCCGAAGTGGCCACCGAGCACTTTGCCCACAGCGAAGACTCCACGGCACAAGTGGCCACTGAGCGGGAGTTGGAATTCGCGCTCAATGAACGTGAAGCCGAAGAGCTGACTGCCCTCGATGCGGCCTTGGCACGCATTGCAGCAGGCACCTACGGTCGCTGCATTGCCTGCGACGCACACATTCCGCAAGCCCGCCTGGAGGCCACACCCGAAGCCGCGCGCTGCATCCCCTGCCAAGAAAAAGCAGAACACACCCGCCACTGAGGTCAACTGGTATTCTTGGGCGCATGAAAAGCCTGTTTCATTTCGCCTTCAACATCACCGACCTCGACACCGCACGCCGTTTCTATGGCGGCGTGCTCGGCTGCAAAGAGGGACGCAGCACCGACACCTGGGTGGACTACGATTTTTTTGGTCACCAAATTTCCATGCATTTGGGAGAACCCTTCCTCACGGCCAACACCGGCCATGTCGGAGACACCTTGGTGCCCATGCCGCACTTTGGCTTGGTGCTGAACTTGCCCGACTGGAACGCGCTGGCCGAGCGCCTGCGCGCCGCTGGCACGCAGTTTGTGGTGGAGCCTCATTTGCGCTTTGAGGGTCTGCCAGGCGAGCAATGGACCATGTTTTTCCGCGACCCCTTTGGCAACCCGATCGAGGTCAAAGGGTTCGCGTCGCTCGACACGATTTACAACGCCTAAAGCGCTGCCTGCCCGTCAGGCCAGGGGCACAATTTTTTGATCGATGGCACCAAACACGCTTTGGCCATCTTTGCCCTTTATTTCGATGCGGATGGTGTCGCCATAGCGCATGAACTCGGTGCTGGGCTGGCCGTCCAGAATGGTCTCGATGGCGCGCTTCTCGGCAATACAGCTGTAGCCCTTGGGCCAGTCTTTCTTGCCCTTGACTTCTACCCCTTGGTTGCTGATGGTGCCGCTGCCCACGATGGAGCCTGCACGCGCGCGGCGGGTTTTGCAGAGGTGTGCAATCAGTTGACCAAAGTGAAACGTCATGTCGGGCCCGGCATCGCACATGCCCACCTTGCGACCGTTCCAAGTGGATTGCATGGTCAGGTGCAAACGTCCGCCATCCCAGGCGTCGCCCAACTCGTCGAGCGTCACGGCAACGGGGCTGAAGGCCGTGGCGGGTTTGCTTTGAAAAAAGCCAAAGCCCTTGGCAAGTTCATTGGGAATGAGGTTGCGCAATGACACATCGTTGGCCAGCATGAGCAAACGAATGCCTTCGAGCGCTTGCTCAGGCGTGGCTTGCATCGGCACGTCACCCGTGATCACCGCCAGTTCGGCTTCGAAGTCAATGCCATACGACTCACTGGGGCACACCACATCGTCGGTGGGGCCAATGAAGTCATCGCTACCGCCTTGGTACATCAAGGGGTCGGCGTAAAAGCTCTCGGGGACCAAGGCATCACGTGAGGCACGCACCAACTCCACATGGTTGATGTAGGCCGAACCATCTGCCCATTGGTAAGCGCGCGGCAGCGGTGCCATGCACAAGTTGGGGTCAAAGGGGAAGGCGTGGCGTGCTTTGCCCTGGTTCAAGGTTTCATAAAGGTCTTGCAGCTGGGGGGCGATGAAGCCCCAATCGTCCAGCAGCTGTTGCATGCGACTGGCAATGCCCGTCGCATAATGTGCCGTGCTGAGGTCGCGCGAGACCACCACCAATTGGCCGTCGCGTGATCCGTCTTTGTAGGTGGCCAGTTTCATGGCTTTCTCCAGGTTAGTCCGCCCAGGCCAGGCGGGCCCGAGACACATCAGATAATTACGTATAGGTAAACAAATTTAACTAAACGTAATTTTTAAACCTGATTCTATAAGATACTTAGACGCATGAAAGAACGTGCTGGCATCCAATCGGTCGAAGTCGGTTTTGCACTGTTGGCGGTGCTGGCCAAGTCGGAAGGCGCGCTGATGCTGCGCGACCTGGCGAGTGCTGCGGGCATGAGCGCGGCCAAGGCCCACCGCTATTTGGTGAGTTTTCAGCGCCTGAACCTGGTGCACCAAGACCACGCCAGCACTCGCTACGACTTGGGGCCTGCCGCCTTGCAACTGGGCTTGGCCGCCCTCACCCGTCTAGACCCGGTCAAGTTGGCCCGTGAGCGCATGGCCCCGTTGATGGCCAAGATTGGCCACACCGTGGCACTGGCGGTGTGGGGCAACCAAGGCCCCACCATCGTGCACTGGCAAGAGTCACCCCACGCCATGACAGTTTTGCGCTTGGGCGATGTGATGCCCTTGCTCACCTCTGCCACGGGGCGTTGCTTTGCCGCCTACATGCCGCGCGACTTGACTGGCCCCATGCTGAAGGCCGAATTGGCACGCGCACAAAAAATGAAACGCCACGACGTGCCCCTGACCCAAGCCGACGCCAAAGCCATGCTGGACGAAGTGCGTGAGCGCGGACTGGCGCGCGTGGTGGATGCGTTGCTGCCTGGCGTGGCTGGCTTTTCTGCCCCGGTGTTCGATTCAGACGGGCACTTGGCATTGGCCATGGTGTCGCTGGGGCCCACCTCCAGTTTTGACGCGTCGTGGGACGGCGCCCCGGCCAAGGCGCTGCGTCATGCAGCCCAGCAACTGAGCGCCGAGTTGGGCCAAGTCACCGCTGGCGCTTGACGCGGCCCGCCATGCGCCGCCCTGCACAGACCATCTCACCACGCTGGTGGTCACGCACACACCCATTCGTGTTGGTGGCTGGCGTGTTGCTGGTGCACCTGTGGTTGCTGGGCGGCAGCGCACGGTGGTTCTCGCCCACCGCACCCCAAACCACCACAGTCAAAGTGTTGACCACCCGCCACGTTGAAGTTGAAACCCCAACACCACGCGCACTGCAAAAGCCCACACCTGTCGCCGCGACCTTGGCACCCACAACGCCAGCGCAGTCCCCCGCTCTGGCCAGCGAACCGGTGCACGCACGCCCCCCCGTGGTCACCCATGCGTGGGCCTCAGCCCAAGAGTTGGAAGACTTGCATGCCCAACTCACCGCTCCGGTGGCGCTGCCAGCGCGCAGCGCAGAAGCGGTGGATTTGCCACCGTTCAACCGGGTCGCTTCTGACGCATCAGGCCAGACACAGATGACGGCGTTCAAGGCGCCAAACTCGGCCCGCTTGCAGTACGACGTGAAAGGGCAGGCACGCTTCATCGGGTACTCGGCCTGGGCCGATTTGCGCTGGCAGCAAGATGGCCAACATTACGAGGCCCGGCTGGAGGTTGGCGCGTTTTTGCTGGGCTCACGGGTGCAAACCAGCACCGGACTGCTGGGCGCCGAGGGGCTGATGCCGCTGCGTTTTGGCGACAAGTCGCGCAGCGAGTTGGCGGCGCACTTTCAGCGCGACAAAAACATCATCAGCTTCAGCGCCAACACGCCCGATGTGCCGCTGCTCAAAGGCGCGCAAGACCGCCTGAGTGTGGTGCTGCAACTGGGTGCCCTGCTGGGGGCAGAGCCAGATCGTTTTCCGCCTGGCACCATGCTGTCGTTTCAAACGGTGTCCCAACGTGAAGCGGAGATGTGGCAGTTTGTGGTGGAGAAAGAAGAGCTGCTACGCCTGCCCTACGGTGAGCTCCACACCATCAAGTTGAACCGCAATCCACGGCGCGAGTTTGACCAGCGCATTGAGCTGTGGCTGGCCCCCAGCCTGGGTTTTTTGCCGGCACGCCTGCGCATCACCAACGCAAATGGCGACTTTGTGGACCAGTTGTTGCGCACGGTGGATGCGCCAGGGTCTTGAATTCGTGGGTTTCGAGCCGATATGTTGTGTCACACTGGCACCAAAGCCTTTAGACCCGGACCGACACCATGGACATGCTCTACAACTCTGATACTTTTTCTGTGATGCACCTCAAGGCGCAGGATGAAGGCCTGGAGCCTGCACGCCCTGATGTGCCGGTGTTGTCGCGCCACGGGTTTGAAATTGTCGACAAGCGCTCGGGCAAAGAGGTGTACCTGGAAGGTTCGTGGGCGGAGCTGTTTCAGGCCCATTTGCGCGCATGGCAAGAAAATTCGCCCTCGCAAGAAGAGGTAGAAGACACCCTGGCCGGTTACGCCGAGTTGGCTCAAAACCCGGTGGTGGTGCACTGATCGTCTGCGCCCGCGAGACCTCGCGCCGCGTAGGTGGCCATGAGCAAACCTACAATCGCGGCCATGACTGCATACATCCTCAACCTGTCTTGCCCTGACCGCCAAGGCATCGTGCACGCTGTGTCTGGCTTTTTGCTGGAACGCCAAGGCAACATCGAAGAAGCCGCCCAATACAACGACCACGCCACCGGCCTGTTTTTCATGCGCGTGCAGTTTGCCTGTGACAGCCTGAGTCAAGACGATTTGCGCACCCAACTCGCCACCCTGGCCGACACCTTTGGCATGCGCTGGACCTTGCACGACACCACGCAGCCCATGCGCACCGTGATCATGGTCAGCAAGGAAGGCCATTGTCTCAATGACTTGTTGTTTCGCTGGAAGAGCGGTTTGCTGCCTTTGGACATTCGTGCCATCGTCAGCAATCACCGCGAGTTCTATCAGCTCGCGGCCAGCTACAACGTGCCGTTCCACCACATTGCGGTCACCGCAGCCACCAAGGCACAGGCGGAGGCCAAGCAGTACGAGATCATCCAAAGCGAGGGCGCAGAGCTGGTGGTGCTGGCGCGCTACATGCAAATCTTGAGCGATGACCTGTGTCAAAAACTCAGCGGGCGCGCCATCAACATTCACCACAGCTTTTTGCCCAGCTTCAAAGGCGCCAAGCCCTATTACCAGGCGCACGACCGTGGCGTGAAGCTGATTGGTGCCACCGCGCATTACGTGACGGCCGATTTGGACGAAGGCCCCATCATTGAGCAAGACGTGGCGCGCGTGGACCACAGCAAAACCGTGGAAGACCTGACCACCCAAGGCCGTGACACCGAGAGCCAGGTGCTGGCCCGCGCCGTGAAGTGGCACAGCGAACACCGCGTGCTGCTCAATGGCCACAAAACCGTGATCTTCAAATAAGCCGGCATGACCAGCCGTATCCCGCCCATTCAGTGCTTGCTGACGTTTGAGGCGCTGGCCCGACTGCGCTCGGTCACCCAGGCGGCTGAAGAACAATGCGTGACACCCAGTGCGGTGAGCCACCGGGTGAAGCAACTTGAACAGTTGCTGGGGGTGAAGTTGTTTGGGCGGGCAGATTTTTCGCTCACCACCGAGGGCAGCGAATACCTGGCGCATGTGCGTGAAGGGCTGTCGATCCTGGAGCGTTTTCCAGGCAAAGATGGCAGCAGCAACGGCGGCAAACGCAAGCTGCGCTTGGCGGTGACGCCCACTTTTGCGCGTTCCATCTTGATGCCACGCTTGCGCCACTTTGCCGAGGCCTACCCCGAGATTGACCTGACCTTGCAAGTGACCATTCCGCTGTTGGATGTGGTGGCTGAAGACGCCGACCTGACCATCCGTTTTGGCACCGGTCGGTATGCCGATGTGGAACATGTGTGCTTGATGAAAGACGAGGTGACCCCCATGGCGTCGCCCGCTTTCATCCGAGAGCATGGGCCCTTTGAGGCGCCAGAAGATTTGGCCGATGTCACGCTGTTGCGCAGTCCCCTGGAACCCTGGCGCACTTGGTTTGCCGCCCACGACTTGGACTGGCCGGAGCCCGTGGATGGCTCGTGCTTCAACGACATCGGTCTGATCTGCGATGCCGCCGCCCAAGGCCTGGGGGTGGGTCTGGTGCGTTTGAAGCTGGGCGCACCTTGGCTGGAGAACGGCACCTTGGTGCGTCTTTTCCAGCGCCAAGTGCCCAGCCCGCATGGGCATTACCTGTGTTGGCGCACCGGCGCGATGGACCGCTGGGAATGTGCGGCATTTGCCGACTGGCTCAAAAAGTCGGTCTCCTGAGCGCATGTAATCCGCCTCAAACGAGGCTGTAACTTTCTTCACGCATCGGTCAGCGCTTTTGCCTTAAAGTGCGCCACATGAACGCACCACTCTCAACCGAACAGACGCAACACATGCAGCGCGCCGAACGACAGCGCCAGGTGGTGCAAGCTTTGCTGCATGTACTGCCTGCACATGCCCTGCTCTACACCGCCGAGGACACGGTGCCTTATGAATGCGATGGGCTCACCGCCTACCGTACGCGCCCCTTGTGTGTAGCCCTGCCAGAAACCGAGGCTCAGGTACAAGCGGTGTTGAAAACCTGCCACACGCTCGACGTGCCCGTGGTGGCGCGTGGTGCGGGCACCGGCTTGTCGGGTGGTGCCATGCCGCACACCGACGGGGTGACACTGTCGCT
Organism: Limnohabitans sp. JirII-29; assembly: GCF_003063395.1. Lineage (NCBI taxonomy): Bacteria > Pseudomonadati > Pseudomonadota > Betaproteobacteria > Burkholderiales > Comamonadaceae > Limnohabitans > Limnohabitans sp. JirII-29. The sequence goes on along the minus strand of NZ_NESB01000002.1, from coordinate 35,440 downwards.
GGCCAAGTTCAACCAAATTCTCAACCTCGACCCCGTGGCACGAACAGCGGTGGTGCAGTGTGGTGTGCGCAACTTGGCCATCAGCGAAGCCGCCGCGTCACACGGCTTGTATTACGCACCAGATCCGTCGAGCCAAATTGCCTGCACGATTGGCGGCAACGTGGCCGAAAACTCAGGCGGTGTGCATTGTTTGAAATACGGGCTGACGGTGCACAACGTGCTGCAAGTCAAAGGCTTCACCATCGAGGGTGACCCGGTGACGTTTGGCAGCGCCGCACTCGACACCCCGGGCTTGGACCTGCTACCAGTGGTGGTGGGCAGCGAAGGCATGCTGGCGGTGACGATGGAGGTGACGGTCAAGCTCATTCCCAAGCCCCAGTTGGCACGCTGCATCATGGCCAGCTTTGACGATGTGCGCAAAGCCGGTGACGCGGTGGCGGCGGTGATTGCTGCAGGCATCATCCCGGCAGGCTTAGAAATGATGGACGGCCCCATGACAGCGGCCGTGGAAGACTTTGTGCACGCGGGCTACGACCTGAACGCGGCCGCGATTTTGCTGTGCGAGAGCGATGGCACACCCGAAGAAGTGGAAGAAGAAATTGGCCGCATGAGCGACGTGTTGCGCGGCTGCGGTGCCACGGCCATCACGGTCAGTCGCGATGAAGCACAACGCCTGAAGTTTTGGAGTGGTCGCAAAAATGCGTTTCCCGCCTCAGGCCGCATCAGCCCCGACTACATGTGCATGGACAGCACCATCCCACGCAAGCGCGTGGCCGACATCTTGCAAGCCATCTCAGAGATGGAAGACAAATACCAGCTGCGTTGCTTGAACGTGTTTCACGCCGGTGACGGCAATTTGCATCCGCTGATTTTGTTTGATGCCAACGACGCCGATCAAATGCACCGTTGCGAGCAGTTTGGTGCCGAAATTTTAGAAACCAGCGTGGCCATGGGCGGCACGGTGACAGGCGAGCATGGTGTGGGCATTGAAAAAGTCAACAGCATGTGCGTGCAGTTCAGCGCTGACGAAAACGAGCAGATGTTTGGCGTCAAACGTGCGTTTGACAGCAAGGGCCTGCTCAACCCCGGCAAGGTGATTCCGACCCTGCACCGATGTGCCGAGTACGGCAAGATGCTGGTGCGCGCCGGGCAAATCAAGCATCCGGATTTGCCAAGGTTTTGATTTGGCTTCGGTCTAACGCGAGAAATCACGCGGCACGTTTCTTTGACTCACGCTGTTAACAATGTGCAGCGTTGAATTTTTGCCAAGGCCTCCCCCATTTTTTCGCGTGCAACGACTGTGTCGTAGTTGGTCTGCCCACGCAACCACCAACCATCGCTCAAGCCAAAGTAACGACACAAACGCAGATCTGTATCCGCAGTGATGGACCGTTTGCCCGCCACGATGTCGCCAATCCGTTGAGCAGGCACGCCAATTTCTTTAGCCAATCGATATTTGCTCAAACCTAAAGGCTTGAGGAATTCTTCTTCCAGCATTTCGCCGGGTGTTACGGGTGCAACTTTTCTCATGTCATTTCACCTCAGTGGTAGTCCACGATTTCCACATCAAACGCGCCTTCAGCACGCCACATAAAACAGACGCGCCATTGGTCGCTGATGCGAATGCTGTGTTGACCTTTTCGATTGCCCTTCAATGCTTCCAGCCTGTTTCCGGGGGGCGCACGCAAATCATCCAATACCAGTGACCAATCCAGCTGTTCCAACTTGCGCAAAGCAGGGCGTTCAATGTTGGCCCAACGCGCAACGCGTTTGCCATCAAACAGCTTTTGTGTGTCTAAGCATTTGAAAGACTTGATCGCCATACGTGGATAGTAACGAGGCGCGTGATTAATGTCAATGACTACGCATCAAACTGAGTAAGTACGCCCACCAAAGATCGCCGTTCCCACCCGCACCATGGTGCTGCCAGCGTGGATGGCGGCTTCCAGGTCGCTGGTCATGCCCATCGACAAGGTGTCGAACTGCGGCAAATTCAAAACAACCTTCATCTCGTCAAACAAGGCGCGCGCTTTGTTGTGTACGGCCACTTGTGCCTCAAAGCCATCAGCAGGGTCAGGAATGGTCATCAAGCCGCGCAGGCTCAGTCTGGGCAGCTTGGCCACGTCGAGCGCCAGCGTCAACACGTCGGCGGGCGCGACACCAGATTTGGTGCCACCCCCATCGATGTTGACCTGCAAACACACTTGAAGTGGCGGCAAATGCACAGGGCGCTGGTCGTTCAAGCGTTGTGCAATTTTGAGGCGATCGATGGTGTGGACCCAGTCAAAATGTTCGGCAACCAATTTTGTTTTGTTGCTCTGAATGGGGCCGATGCAGTGCCAGACCAAGGCGGGGACGTGAGGGTCAGCGCGCAGGGCCACGATTTTGTCGACCCCTTCTTGGATGTAGTTTTCACCAAAGTCACGTTGGTCACAGGTCGCCACGGCACGCACGTCGTCGGCACTGAAAGTTTTGGACACGGCCAACAGCTTCACGCTGTCGGGGTGGCGACCACACGCCACGCAGGCAGTGGCGATGCGTGTTTGCACGGTATGGAGGTTGTCGCTCAAGTTTGTCATCTTGTGGCTGACTTTAACAAGACGGAGGTCTTCATTTGATCCGTTGCTTGGGTGACAGTCTGCGCATGTGCGCACCCCCTATGATTCAGCGCACATTCCACAACCTTTGAGACAAGACATGTCCAGCATCAACGCCAAAACCTACGAATCCGCCCCCTCCACCCATGTGGCCTTCATTGGCATGGGCGTGATGGGCTACCCCATGGCCGGGCACCTGGCCAGTGCAGGGCACGCCGTGACGGTGTACAACCGCTCGCCCGCCAAGGCCCAAGCCTGGGTGAGCGAGTTTGCCAACAGCAAAGCCCCCAAGAGCGCAGCCACGCCGCGCGAAGCCGCCAAAGACGCCGACATTGTGTTTTGTTGCGTGGGCAACGATGCAGATTTGCGCTCGGTGATTTTTGGTGCCGATGGCGCGCTGGCAGGCATGAAGCCGGGCGCAGTGTTGGTCGACCACACCACTGCATCGGCTGACGTGGCACGCGAGATTTACACGGCCGCCAAGAACATTGGCATCCACTTCATTGATGCGCCCGTTTCAGGCGGACAAGGTGGCGCACAAAACGGCTTGCTGACCGTCATGTGCGGCGGGGACGCGCCTGTGTTTGAACGTGTCAAACCCGTCGCCATGGCCTTTTCGCGAGCCTTCACGCTGATGGGTGAACCCGGCGCTGGTCAGTTGACCAAGATGGTCAACCAAGTGTGCATTGCCGGTTTGGTACAGGGCTTGAGCGAAGCCGTTGCCTTTGGCCAACGTGCCGGTTTGGACATGAACCTGGTACTGGATGTGATTGGCAAAGGCGCCGCACAAAGCTGGCAACTCGACAACCGTGGCAAGACCATGGTGGCCGACAAGTTTGACTTTGGCTTTGCCGTGGACTGGATGCGCAAAGACTTAGGCCTGGTGATGGACGAAGCCAAACGCAATGGCGCTCGCTTGCCGGTGACGGCACTGGTCGACCAGTTTTACGCTGACGTGCAGCAAATGGGCGGCAAGCGCTGGGACACGTCCAGTTTGATCAAGCGCTTGAAATAAAACGTTGCTCTCCACAGCAAAACGGCCTGCAAGTTTGCAGGCCGTTTTGTATGGGCGAGACCGTCGTCAAACGGTGTCGCTGATCACTTAATGGGGGTGGCCACTGGCACGTTAGAGGTGACAGGCGCACCAGAACCCGACATCACAGGCATGGATTGGGTCGGCTCCAAAGACACCGACTTAGGACGCAAGGCTTGCAACTCGGCATCGGTGATGTATTCGAACACGCGCACCACACGCTTGACGCCACTGACTCCGCGCGCAATATCGGTGGCACGGTTGGCTTCACGCTGGGTCACACGGCCCATCAGATAGACCGTGCCACGCTCTGTCACCACTTTGTAGATGGAGGCAAACACGTCTTCGCTGTCGACCATGGCGGCTTTGACGCGCGCAGTGATCAAGGCATCTGCAGAACGGTCGCCAATGCTGGAAGCCGGGCCCACTGCGAGTTCATTGACCACGCTGCGCACGTTCTCGACGCGACCGATCAATTGTTCAATTTGCTGGCGTTCGCGTGCTGTGGGCACCTCACCCGTGATGAGCACTTGGCGGTTGTAGCTGGTGAAGTTGGCGTGCACATTGCTGCCAAAGTTTTCGCGAATGGCGCTGGCGCTGCGCATCTCAATGCCTTCGTCTTCGACTTGCGCACCAGAGGTGCGGCGATCCGACGCCACCATGACACCGCCCACCATGCCCCCAACCATGACGGGTGCACACGCCGACAAGCCGAAGCTCAAAACCAATGCGGCCAACAGGCCCTGGGTTGAAGTGTTCAATTTTTTCATTCGCTACTTTCTTGATCGCCAAGCAATTGGGTGTCGACACCATCGCACATGCAATGGATGACCAACAAATGCACTTCTTGAATACGGGCCGTGCGGTCGTGCGGCACGCAAATGTGCACATCGGTTTCGCGCAAGGCCTGGCCCATCTTGCCACCGCCCTTGCCAGTCAAAGCCACCACCGTCATTTCGCGCTCATGGGCTGCTTGGATGGCTGCCAGCACATTGCTGGAATTACCGCTGGTGGTGATGGCCAACAAGACATCGCCCGCTTGACCCAGCGCACGGACTTGTTTGGAGAAGATGTGGTCGTAGCTGTAGTCGTTGGCAATGGCCGTCAGGATGGAGCTGTCGGTGGTCAAGGCAATGGCGCCCAGCTCTGGGCGCTCACGCTCAAAACGTCCCACAAATTCAGCAGCAAAGTGCTGTGCATCTGCGGCCGAGCCCCCGTTGCCACAGGCCAAGACCTTGCCGCCACTGGTGACGCTGGCCAAGATGGCCGAGACCGCAGCAGCAATGGGTTTAGACAGCATTTGGGCAGCCTGGTATTTCAGGTCGGCGCTGTCGATGAAGTGTTGTTCAATGCGTTGTTCGAGCATGGGGCAATGATACCTGCGCCGCCTTTAACTTGCGTCAAAGGCGGCAGGGAACCATTGCAGGCCTTGAGGCTCGCAAGCCACCACATCAAAGCGGCAAGGCGGCTCATGGGCCAGGCGCATGAGGAAGTGGCGGGCCGCAAAAATAATGCGTCGTTGCTTCCCCGGTGTGATGCTGGCCAGAGCACCGCCATGGTCGATGCGACTGCGCTGGCGCACTTCGACAAACACCAAGGTGCCTTCAGCGTCGCGCATGATCAGGTCAATTTCACCGCCGCCTCGTCCAGGGGTCCGATAATTGCGCTGCACCAGTTGCAGGCCTTGGGCTTGCAGATGGCGCAACGCCAGGTCTTCTGCCGCATCCCCCGTTTGCTTGGTGGTGGCGTGACCTGTTTTTTGCACCTTGAGGTTATCCATAGTCCCCTTCGTGATGAGCGCCAACTTTGACTCAGCCTTGTCGGCCGCGCATGCGGCGGCTTCGGCACAACATTATCCGACCGGGGCCCTCTATGTCGTGGCCACGCCGATTGGCAATTTGGCTGATATCAGCCTACGCGCCCTGCATGTGCTGCAACTGTGTGACACCTTGGCCTGCGAAGACACGCGCCACACGCAAAGCATGGTGCGCGCTTACGGCATCGACAAAGCCTCGTCGCAATGGTTGGCGGTCCATCAGCACAACGAGGCTGAAGCCTCGCAAGAGGTGGTGCGACGCCTGCAAGCAGGTCAACGCGTGGCCTATGTCAGCGATGCGGGCACACCTGCGGTAAGCGACCCAGGCGCACGCTTAGCGTGGCAAGTGCGTGCTGCTGATTTGCGTGTGGTGCCTCTGCCAGGCGCGAGCAGTGTGACAGCGCTGTTGAGTGCTTGCGGTACCCCGGCACACGATGCTTCTGGTTTTGTGTTTGTGGGTTTTCTCTCCAGCAAAGCCACGGAGCGCCAACATGCGGTGCAAGCCCTGAGCGAAGACCCACGCACCCAGGTGCTGCTGGAGGCACCCCATCGCATAGAAGCACTGGCGGCTGCACTTGGCGTATTGGGCGAACGACCAGTGACGGTGGGACGAGAACTGACCAAACAGTTTGAAGAAATTGCCACCATGACCGCACAAGACTTCAGCGCTTGGCTCGATGCGAACCCGCAACGCTTGAAAGGTGAGTTCGCCTTGGTCGTACATGCCCGCGCCGAGGTGTCTCCAACGGGTCAAGACCATGACCGTGTGCTGCGCGTGTTGTTGGCTGAACTGCCACTGAAAACTGCGGTCAAACTCGCCTCAGAGCTGACAGGCGAGGGACGCAATGCGCTGTATGAGCGCGCTCTGGCATTGAAAAACGCCACTTGAGATGGTGCGGCTGGCGGGGATCGAACCCACGACCCTTGGCTTCGGAGGCCAATACGTGTTCCCACTGTTAGCCAGCCTTTCTCCTTGCAAATCAACAACGTAGCTCCGGTGTCTCTGAGCACCATCCCCGCCCTGTCACCCTGCTGTCACCCTAGAGGCAGCAATAAGCATGGCAACCGTCCGTCAACGTGGCGACCGCTGGCAGGTCATCGTTAAGCGCAAGGGCTACCCCACCCGCAGCAACACCTTTGACCTGAAGAAAGACGCAGAGAAGTGGGGAAGGCAGCAAGAGCGCCTCATGGACACTGGGGACTGGTCTGACACAGCGCCAGCGAAGAACACCACCCTTGAACAACTCCTCGAGCGCTACCTTGTTGAGGTAACCGTGCATAAGCCAGGTGCCTACGTGGAAGCCAGTCGGATCAAGACCATCAAACAGGCATCCTTGGCGAAGTACTCGTTGGCCGCAGTCTGCGCTCCCCTGATTACCGCTTGGCGGGACTCACGGCTCAAGCAGGTCTCGGGAAGCACGGTAGCCAAGGAAATGGGTTTACTGAGCCACGTGTTTTCTGTGGCGATCAAGGAGTGGGGGGTGGCGCTACCTGCCAACCCCATCAGCATGGTGAGGAAGCCAGCGCAGCCAGCGTCTCGTGACCGCACCCTGAACGACTCCGAGAGACAGGCCCTGATTGATGCCTGTGGTGCCTGTCGCAATCCATGGATAAAGCCGGTGGTGGTGTTTGCACTGGAGACAGCAGCCCGGAGGGGGGAAATCCTCAACCTCCGGTGGACAGATGTGAGCCTAGACCGCTGCACGGCGAAACTAGACGGAAAGACCGGCTCGCGTGTGATTCCCCTATCCCCGACTTGTGTTGAGCTTCTAAGGGGTCTTCCGAGAAGCCTTGACGGGATGGTGTTCCCGGTAACCGTGGAGACCTTGAAGCAAGCCTACGAGCGTGCTGTGCTCAGAGCAGGCATCAAGGACTTCACCTTCCATGACTTGAGGCACGACGCTCTTACCCGACTTGCAAAGTTGGGGCTATCCGTGTTGGAGCTAAGGGCAATCTCTGGGCATACCACTGCCAACATGCTGCAACGGTACGTCTCTATTGACCCGGGTGAACTGGCTTCGAAGCTATGGGCCCGTGCCTGACCCATCTGTCTCGTTTGCAGGATGGAACGATTCGAAGCCCCCGGTCAGATCGAAAACCAAAAACTCACTTGAATTTTTCAGTGACTCCAGACCGCCACTGCATTTGGCCAAGGGCTTAGACGTCGGAGAGGCGCGGACCGGCAGGTTGTTTGCTTAGTTTCTTTCCCTTTGGAAGCGTCAGATACTGGGCGGCTTCCTCTGGTGTCAATCCAAAAGTGAAGCTGGCAGGACCTTTCGACGTCTTCCCGATGCCGTACCCGCTCAGGGTGCTCAGCGCGTTGAAGTTCAACACCGCTTCCTCACCATCGTTACAGCGAACGCTAGCAACGCCTGTTTTAGCGCCTGTGTAGCGGAAGCTGCCAACGCATCGGGTGTCAGGGTTCAACGCTGACTTGATGTCAATAGTGCCGGTCCTATCCATGTAGCCCACTGCCTCGCCGAGAAAGAGGTCATCAGCCAACACGCCGATAACAGGGGCTTTAACACTAAAACTTGCACAACCTGTTAGTCCAAGAGTGACGGCAACGGTGCAAATCAAGGCGTTCGTACTCTTATTCAATATGTTCTCCTTTACGAGTGGCAAATGGTACCGCACACCACTCTTTGTATGTCACTCCGAATCACGCCACCGTATGCCCATTGCTTTCCGTGCTATGCCGCAGAACTTTCCGGTTAATGGTCTAAATGCAGGGTTATAGAAGCCGGCGACAACCCGCGCATCACCAACGAGCCGCCGAAGGGGCAGCCCTCAGGCGGCTTTTTCATGCCCTACTGAAGAAGGAATCTCACCATGCAGCACCTCAAATGCGTCTACCGCAGCTTTGCGATCCCAGTTCCCTTGTTCGACCATCTCAAGGATTTTCAGCGAACCTACGAGAAGGCACACGCGATCAAGATCACCAACAACCAGGCCCTGTCCATCATCCTCGGTGAGCACCAGCGCCAGCAAATGGCACGGGTTGGAGGTTGAACACATGACGCCAGTAACTAAGTCAACGACGACGGTCCCCTACTTCAAGTTTGACAGTGGTCACTTCTTGACCGAGACCATGGGGTTGCCGGATGACGTCGTGGGTATGTATATCCGAATGATGGCGATCTACTGGGAGAGCGGTTGCGCATTGCCCAGTGATGAGCTGTTGAAGATGAAACTAGGCGTCAAAGGCAAGAAGGCCGCTGACAACCTCAACCTTATCCTTGCTCAACTCTTTGGTGGTGAACGAAGGACACATGAGCGGTTGAATCAAGCCCTCACGGAGGTCAATGGGTACAAAGCCAAACAGAGTGCCAACGCCAAGGCAGGTTGGGATGCCAGGAGGGCAGCTGTGCGGAGCGAACCAGCCACGTTGACTGATTCAAAATTCGACGAGTTCTGACGCTTGCTGCTGATGCCATGGCAATGCCACCGCATAGCCGGGGCAATGCACAAGACAAGATAGACAAGACAACACCAACAAAGAAGATCAACTACAAGTCACCTGTAGGCATCCTTGTTTATTGGACTTTGATGGTGTTGAACATTGATTGTCAGCGTCCATGGTGACCACTTCCCTCCGTTCAACGTCATCAAGGCCGCTTCAAGGTGGACTCTTGGCGCGTTGCTTGAGGACGAAAAGCTCCAGAGCATTTTTCTCTGAGGTGTCCTGACCGGGGGGTTGAGCAAGAGTCCCCCCTGCCCCCCTTACAACAGCCTTGGGTGTGGTCACACGACCGAAGCACCTTGACGAAGAGGGCGAAGGTCATGACTGCGGCGAACACGGCATCGAGCTGGTCGTGGCGGGTGAACACTGGGCCCACTCCTTCAGGCGTCGAGACCGCCGCTCGATCCGACTGCGAAGGCGAAACAACTGGCGGTCATGGTCTCATGGACGGCGACGCTGGGGATTGCGCGTCCTCACGGAAATCAGGCCATGCCCGTGCGCCAGCCTTCGCGCAGGGTTGTGGCTGTAGGTTGCATCCATCAGCAAGGCCACTAGAACGGCTCACATCGCGTTCTGGGCACTGCGGCAGGGGTCCGTGTGATTGAGGCCGCAACAAGCTGCCTAGGTGCAGCCGAGGTACAGTCGGCCCCGACAGCTTGTCACCCAGCTGTCACCCGAGTCACCTGAAAATAAGCGGGGAGACAGATCGGGGGAGGGGTGCTGTTGAGGGTAGGTCGTTGATTCACAACGATCTACGCAAGGAGAAGGTGGCGCGGCTGGCGGGGATCGAACCCACGACCCTTGGCTTCGGAGGCCAATACTCTATCCACTGAGCTACAGCCGCATCGTTGAGCCAAGCTATTGTAGGGGGCACCGCTATAATTTCGGCTGTTTTGAAGACATTCCAAGAGGATCTATCCATCATGAGCGACCATTCACACGACGAAGACCACACAGGCCCGATCAAGACGCCCAAGCAATTGCTGCTGGCTGTGTTTTATTCGTTTGTTCTTCCGGTGTTCATCATCATCGGTTTGGTCTTTTACGTGACCTCTGCCAACAAACCACAAGCTGGTTCGTCCAATGCACCTGAGGCAGTGGCTGAGCGCATTCAAAAGGTGGGTTCGGTTGAAATCCGTGATGCCAACCGCGCCATGAAAACCGGCGAAGAAGTGTTCAAGGCGCAATGCACAGCTTGCCACACAGCAGGTGCTGCTGGCGCACCCAAGTTTGGTGATGCCAGTGCTTGGGGCCCACGTATTGCGAAGGGCTTTGATACCTTGTGGAACTCGGCCCTCAAAGGCAAAGGCGCCATGGGCGCACAAGGTGGTGGCGATTTTGACGATATCGAAATCGGCAATGCGGTGGTCTATATGGCCAACGCAGGTGGTGCCAAGTTCAAAGAACCCAAGAAGCCTGAAGCTGCCAAGTGATTGACGCTTTCTCCAAAAAACCGGCCTAGGCCGGTTTTTTTATGCCTGCTGTTGAAGCGCGTTCTGTGGGCTCAGGACAAAACCAAATCGATGCGCCATATCTTGTGTCTGTATGTGCTGCGGCACCCACAGCCCCGTTTCAACGTGCTGCGCCGCAACGCCCACATCTTGGCTGTGGACGAGGCCAAAACCAACATCGGTTTCTAGGTACACATGGCCTTGTTCGTCGACAAAGCAACGTTGCGGGCGCACGGTCTGCCCTGTGTGTGCCTGCACCGAGCCATCGGGTTGCAACAACCACACCCACGGTGTGATTTCTAGTTCCACAAAGACACGCTGCGGACCGTTTTGAAAATACCACCGCCCTTGTGCATCGGCCAAATAATTGCGTGCAATGAAGGCCTTGAGTTTGTCGTGCTGAAGCTTGGAGCCTTTGTTTCGTGAAAAAGGCCCCAAGGCTTGCACGCTGTCGTCACGCATGTACCAGTCACCGCGTGCATCGAGCCCGAGCCAGCCATAGCAGTCGGGTACGTTGGGCCATTTGGCCATGGCTTGTTTGACCAGTTCGTCCATGTCTGTCTTTCAGGGCAACGTCGTTTGCAGCCAGTCTAGGACGGCGCAGGGCATGGCGTCCACATGGGCGGGGAAAGGCCCTGCGGGAAAACCGACATGGCCGCCAGTCTGCGGTTGCCACAGCGTCACGCAATTGCTGACTTCATTCGCCCGTGGCAAACACCAAGCAGGCACAAAGTGGTCGTTGCGCGCATTGAGTACCAATGCGGGGACACGGATGTCCGCCAGAACGGGTTTGGCTGAGGCGCGCAGCCAATAGTCATCCGTATCTTTAAAACCGTGCAGTGGCGCAGTGAAGACGTCGTCAAACGCGTACAAGGTGTGTGCTGCCAGCAGTGCATCACGGTCAAACAAGCTCGGGTATTGCACCAGTTTTTCCAAAGCACGTGGTTTCATGGTTTGCAAAAACATACGCGTGTAGACCCACCGGTTGAAGCCTTGACCCATCGCTTGTCCACTGGCGGTCAAATCTAGCGGTGCGCAAACAGATGCTGCGCCCTGAATCATGTGGTGTGCCGCATGCCCTGCTTCTCCGGCCCAACGTAGCAACGCGTTACCGCCGAGCGAAATGCCTGCGGCCAGCAAAGGGCCCTGGTGTAACTGTTTGCACTGCTGCAACATCCAATCAATTTCTTGAAAGTCTCCCGAGTGGTAAGCCCTCGGAGCCAAATTGATTTCACCGCTGCATCCTCTGAAATGCGGCAGCGCCATACGCCAACCACGCTGTTTGGCCTGTGCTGCAAAGGATTGTGAGTAATGGCTGCTTGAAGAACCTTCCAAGCCGTGAAAGAGCACCAGCAGCGGCCTGGGTCCAGTCAGGTCGCGATTGACCCAATCCACATCCACAAAGTCGCCGTCAGGTGTGGGCCAGCGTTCGCGCTGCCAGGCTGCATCTGGCAATGATTGTGCAGTTGCCAGTTTGGCGGCATAGATGGTTTGGAGGTTGCCCCCAGGCAGCCACCCAGGAGATCGGTAAGCCCAAGTCAATGCAACACCTGAGGTACGCCCTGTGTATCGGCCACACCCGCCGCCGTGCCTGGACTGGCGTGGTGGGCGACCATGCGCCAACCTTGTGGCGTGCGTTGGTACACATTGGTCGCGACAACTAGCGCCTCTTGCGCGCCTTCATTGGTCAGAATGGCAATGCGTTCAACCACGTTGTGCATGGCACTGGTCAAAGACTCCACCTTGCACACCTGTTGGGGCTTTGCGTTGATGGTGCCATTTGCAAACATGGCCTCAAAAGCTGTGCGTATGGCTGTACTGCCAATCAAACGCGGCCCGCCGGGGTGAACACAGACGATGTCATCGTCATCGGACCAGCAAGCCATGAGTTTGTCGAGGTCGCCGGTTTGCAGCGCCTCATAGAACGAAGATTCGATCTCATCGGCAGAACCGCCAACTGTGGCTGCGCGTAATTTGGCTTTGGGCATAGCTCAAATTGTCTCTTGATTTCGTGCCTCCATGAAAAAAAGCCCCAGTCCAAAGACGGGGGCTTTTCATATTCAGCGTTGAGGTCGGTTATCGTTTGCCGCGATAGCGACGCAAGGCAGCCAGCTCAGCAACCAAGATGCTCAATTCAGAACGCGCACGCGCCATATCGACATCGCTTTTTGCATTCTTGATGGCTTCTTCTGCCGCTTGCTTGGCTAGGTTGGCTTTTTCTTCGTCCAGGTCTTTGCCGCGCACCGCAGTGTCAGACATGACCGTGACGCAGTCAGGCTGCACTTCAAGAATGCCACCAGCCACGAACACGAATTCTTCGCCACCATCAGCCGTTTGGATGCGCACCGAACCGGGTCGAATGCGCGTGATCAGTGGCGTATGGCGCGGATAGATACCGAGCTCGCCAGCTTCGCCTGGCAAAGCCACAAAAGTGGCTTCGCCAGAGAAGATGGACTCTTCTGCACTGACGACATCTACGTGGATGGTACTCATAGGATCTCTCAGATCTTTTTAGCTTTTTCGAAGGCTTCGTCGATGGTGCCGACCATGTAGAAGGCCTGCTCTGGCAGGTGGTCACACTCGCCGTTGGTGATCATCTTGAAGCCACGAATTGTTTCAGCCAAAGTCACGTATTTACCGGGCGAACCAGTGAACACTTCTGCGACGTGGAAAGGCTGTGACAAGAAGCGTTGAATCTTACGAGCGCGGGCAACGGCCAGCTTGTCTTCGGGAGCCAACTCATCCATACCCAAAATTGCAATGATGTCACGCAATTCTTTGTAGCGTTGCAAGGTGCCTTGCACGGCACGCGCAGTGGCGTAGTGCTCTTCACCAACAACCAGCGGATCCAACTGACGGCTGGTGGAGTCCAAAGGATCCACAGCGGGGTAGATACCCAGTGCAGCAATGTCACGGCTCAACACAACCGTTGAATCCAAGTGAGCAAAGGTGGTCGCAGGCGATGGGTCGGTCAAGTCGTCAGCTGGCACGTACACGGCCTGAATGGACGTGATCGAACCCACTTTGGTAGACGTAATACGCTCTTGTAAGCGGCCCATTTCTTCTGCCAATGTAGGCTGGTAGCCCACAGCAGAAGGCATACGACCCAACAATGCTGACACTTCGGTACCAGCCAAGGTGTAACGGTAGATGTTGTCCACGAAGAACAACACGTCGCGGCCTTCGTCACGGAAGGACTCGGCGATGGTCAGACCCGTCAAGGCCACGCGCAAACGGTTACCAGGTGGCTCGTTCATTTGACCGTACACCATGGCCACTTTGGATTCACCCAAGTTTTCCAGGTTCACCACGCCAGAGTCAGCCATCTCGTGGTAGAAGTCGTTACCTTCACGGGTACGCTCACCCACACCTGCGAACACGGACAAACCGCTGTGCGCTTTGGCGATGTTGTTGATGAGCTCCATCATGTTCACGGTCTTGCCCACACCGGCGCCACCAAACAAACCGACCTTACCGCCTTTGGCGAACGGGCAAACCAAGTCAATCACTTTGATGCCGGTCTCAAGCAACTCTTGCGAGGGGCTGAGTTCGTCATAAGCAGGTGCCTTGCGGTGGATCGACGCGCTTTGCGTCATGTCAACAGGACCACGTTCGTCGATGGCGTTACCCAACACGTCCATGATGCGGCCCAGCGTGGCTTTACCCACAGGAACCGTGATCGCAGCACCGGTGTTGGTGACCATCAAACCGCGACGCAAACCATCAGAGGTTCCGAGTGCGATGGTACGGACGATACCGTCACCCAGTTGCTGCTGCACTTCCAGCGTCAGGGCCGTGCCCTCGAGCTTGAGTGCGTCATACACCTTGGGCATGTGGTCGCGTGGGAACTCGACGTCCACCACAGCGCCAATACATTGAACTATCTTGCCCTGAACGCCAGCGTTCATGTGGGTGGTCTCATGAGCCATACTCTTTGCTCCAAAAATTAAAATCAGACAGCAGCCGCACCAGCGACGATCTCGGAGAGTTCCTTCGTGATCGCTGCTTGACGCGTCTTGTTGTAAACCAGTTTGAGTTCGTTGATCACGTTCCCAGCGTTGTCGGTCGCGGACTTCATCGCCACCATGCGTGCCGACTGCTCGGACGCCATACTTTCAGCCACGGCTTGATAAACCAAGGCCTCTACGTAGCGAATCAACAGCTCGTCAATGACGACATGTGCATCGGGTTCGTAGATGTAATCCCAGCTGCGCTGGCCTTCGTGCACCTTGAGTTTGTCCGCAGACAAAGGCAGCAATTGCTCAACAACGGACTCTTGCTTCATCGTGTTGATGAAACGCGTGAAGCACAGGTACACCGCGTTGATTTCGCCGTTCACATAGGCATCCAACAACACTTTGACGGGGCCAATCAGCTTGTCCAAGTGAGGCGTGTCGCCTAATTGAGTGGCCTGCGATACAACTTTGACGCCTGAGCGGTTCAAGAAACCCAAGCCCTTGTTGCCAATGGCCACAGCTTGTGCTGACATGCCTTCCGCTTGCAAGTCACGCAACTTGTGCGTCACAGCGCGCAGCACGTTGGTATTCAAACCACCGCACAAGCCTTTGTCTGTGGTCACCACGATCAGGCCTGCAGCCTTAGCTTGGTTGATCTCCATGAATGGATGCACATACTCAGGATTGGCTTTGCCCAGGTTGGCGGCCACGTGACGAATTTTTTCGCTGTACGGACGCGCAGCACGCATCCGGTCTTGCGCTTTTCGCATTTTGGACGCGGCCACCATTTCCATGGCCTTGGTGATCTTCTTGGTGTTTTCCACCGATTTGATCTTGCCGCGTATTTCCTTACCTGCTGCCATCAGAGGCTCCTTGTATGGTCAGGTAAGTTCAAGCAAAAGTTTTCTTGAATGCGGCAACAGCTGCATTCAATTCAGCTTCAGCGTCTTTGTCCATGGCTTTGTCGGCTTCGAGTTTGGCCAACAAAGCGGCATGCTTGTCTTTGAGGTAAGCATGCAACTCATGTTCAAAGTGCAGCACTTGCTTGACTTCAACATCATCCAAAAAGCCTTTGTTCACGGCGAACAACGTGGCACCCATCAAGCTGATCGGTTGCGGGCTGTATTGAGCTTGCTTGAGCAGCTCAGTCACACGCGCACCACGGTCGAGCTGTTTACGTGTGGCTTCGTCCAGGTCAGAAGCGAACTGCGCAAACGCGGCCAATTCACGGTATTGCGCCAAGTCGGTACGAATACCGCCGGACAAATTCTTGATCAGCTTGGTTTGAGCCGCGCCACCCACACGAGACACCGAGATACCGGCGTTGATCGCAGGGCGGATACCAGCGTTGAACAACGAGGTTTCCAAGAAGATTTGACCGTCAGTGATCGAAATCACGTTGGTTGGCACGAAGGCGGACACGTCACCGGCTTGGGTTTCAATGATAGGCAATGCCGTCAATGAACCTGTTTTGCCTTTGACTGCACCTTTGGTGAAAGCTTCGACGTAGTCGGCGTTCACACGGGCAGCACGCTCCAGCAAGCGGCTGTGGAGATAGAAAACGTCGCCAGGGTAAGCTTCGCGGCCTGGAGGACGACGCAACAGCAAAGACACTTGGCGGTAAGCCACGGCTTGTTTGGACAAATCGTCGTACACGATCAGGGCGTCTTCACCACGATCGCGGAAGTATTCGCCCATCGTGCAACCTGAGTAGGCTGACACGTACTGCATGGCAGCAGACTCAGAGGCCGAGGCCGCCACCACAATGGTGTATTCCATCGCGCCAGCTTGTTCCAAGGCACGCACCACGTTTTTGATCGATGAGGCTTTTTGGCCAATCGCAACATAAACGCAGGTCATGTTCTGACCTTTTTGGTTGATGATGGCGTCAATCGCGACAGCGGTTTTACCAGTCTGACGGTCACCAATGATCAATTCGCGCTGACCGCGACCCACGGGAACCATGGAGTCAATGGACTTCAAACCCGTTTGCATGGGCTGGCTCACTGATTCGCGAGCGATCACACCAGGCGCCACTTTTTCAATCACGTCGGTCATCTTGGCGTTGATGGGGCCTTTGCCGTCAATAGGCTGACCCAATGCATTCACCACACGGCCAATCAGCTCGGGGCCAACAGGCACTTCCAAGATGCGACCGGTACATTTGACAGTGTCGCCTTCGGAGATGTGCTCGTACTCGCCCAAGATCACCGCACCCACCGAGTCACGCTCAAGGTTGAGGGCCAGGCCAAAAGTGTTGTTTGGGAACTCCAACATCTCGCCCTGCATCACATCAGACAGACCGTGGACACGGACAATACCGTCGGTCACCGACAACACGGTGCCTTGGTTGCGAACATCGGCGCTCGACGTCAGACCTTCAATACGGGTCTTGATAAGTTCAGAGATTTCTGCGGGATTGAGTTGCATGACTCTTTCCTTCTTTCTTGTTAGGGTTGACGCTCCTGAAGCCGGCGGCTCAAGCGGTCAACGCCACTTTCATTTGATCCAGACGGGCTTTGACAGAAGTGTCCAACACCTCATCACCCACCACCACACGAATACCACCAATCAGCTCAGGCTCCAGCTTGACGGACACGTTCAAAGCACGCCCAAAACGCTTTTGCAAAGCGTCGCTCACTTGAGCAAGAGAGGCTGCATCGATGTCGTATGCGCTGTAAACCACGGCATCTGATGAACCATTTTGTTTGTTCAAATGCTCGCGGAACTGAGCTGCGACTTCTGGCAATGCGCTCAATCGACCGTTGTCGATCACGGCACGCAAAAAGTTTTGCGCAGTTGTTGGCAGTTTGGATTTGGCAATGCCAGAGATCAGCTGAAACACTTGCTCAGCGGTCACTTTAGGATTGTCAGCAAACTGTAGCAACTGAGCGTTGGCGCCAATCGCTGCCAGCTCATCAAGCCAAACAGCAGTGGCGCTCAAGTCAGACAGCGAAGCTTTGTACAAGGCTTCCGCGTAAGGGCGGGCAATGGTGGCAAGTTCGGCCATGTCTTCCTCTTACAGCTCAGTCTTGAGACGGCCCAACAAGTCGGCATGGACACTGGCGTTGACTTCCTTACGGAGAATCTGCTCAGCACCTTTGACAGCCAGCACGGCAACTTGCTCACGCAAGGCTTCACGGGCTTTCACGACTTGTTGCTCGGCTTCCACCTGAGCAGCAGCAACAATTTTCTTCGCTTCTTCCGAGGCGCGAGCCTTGGCTTCGTCGATCAAGTGTTGCGCGCGGCGCTCAGCGTCAGCCAACAAAGTAGTGGATTCATTGCGGGTTTCAGCCAGCTTGAGTTCCACCTCTTTGTGTGCATTGGAGAGTTCAATCTTGGCATGTTCGGCCGCAGCCAATCCATGGGCAATTTTTTCTGAACGTTCGTCAAGCGCGTTTGCGATTGGGGGCCACACGAATTTCATCGTGAACCACACCAGAACCGCAAATACGATCATCTGGACGAACAGGGTTGCATTGATGCTCACGGCAACACCTTTCTTATGGTTGTTGCTGGATTACTTCAGGACGAAGGGGTTCGCGAAAGCGAACATCATGGCGATACCAACGCCAATCAGAAAAGCCGCGTCAATCAGACCAGCCAGCAAGAACATTTTGGTTTGCAATTCGTTCATCAGTTCAGGCTGACGAGCGGCTGCTTCGAGGTATTTGCTACCCATGATGCCGATACCGATACAAGCGCCGATAGCGCCTAGACCAATGATGAGACCGGCTGCGAGTGCGACATAACCGAGGACGTGTTCCATTTTTGTTGCTCCTATGAATGGATGAGTGAGAAAGTTAAGAAAAGGAAATCAGTGGGCGTCGTGCGCCTGACCCACATACACAAGCGTCAGCATCATGAAGATGAAGGCCTGCAATGTGATGATCATGATGTGGAAGATGGCCCAGATAGAACCAGCGATGACGTGCCCGATAGGCAACAATACCCCCGGCAAAGTGGCCGCCGCAGCGCCCCCCATCAAGGCAATCAGCATGAACACCAGCTCACCAGCGTACATATTGCCGAAGAGTCGCATGCCGTGCGAAACGGTCTTGGCCGCAAATTCAATCATCTGCATGATGAAGTTCACAGGCCACAACAGGGGATGCGCACCAAAGGGAGCACAGAACAGTTCGTGGACCCAACCACCAATGCCTTTGATCTTGATGTTGTAAAACACACAAACCAATAACACCGAAGTTGACAGGCCCAAGGTCGTTGACAGGTCAGCCGAAGGCACCACGCGCATGAACGCATGATGCGCATCATGCCCTGCGGCACCGTAAATCATTTCCCAGATTTTGGGAAACAGGTCCACGGGAAACAAGTCCATGGCGTTCATCAGGAAAATCCAGACAAACACCGTCAAAGCAAGAGGCGCCACCATTTTGCGACTCTCCGCACTGTGAATGATGCCTTTGGCCTGGCTGTCCACCATTTCGACCAAGATTTCAACAGCTGCCTGGAAACGACCCGGCGCATGAGCCGTTGCGCCGCGCGCAGCCTTCCACATGAAAAAGCTAGCCACAAGACCCAGCACAACCGACCAGAAGATAGAGTCAAGGTTGTACACAGAAAAGTCAATGACGCCAGCCATCGGCTTGTTTTGCAGATGGGTTAAGTGGTGAACTATGTATTCACCAGCGGTCGGACCATGTTCAACTGACATTCGTTCGCTCTTTTTAAGTTGGACTCGTTGGATAAAACACCCGGCGCATGCCAAGTGCCAACCAATACACCTTCATCGTCACCACCAAGCCCACCAACATGGCAGGCCAGCTCAAATCTTTCACCCAGTGAGGGGCCGCAAACAATATTGCAAGCGTCAGGCCAATTTTGACCAACTCCCACAGGAAAAAACCAAACACTGCAGCTCCCGCGTTGACCGATGCCACCGGACTGGTTAAGCCCCTGGCAAACAACGCAGCAGGAAGAATGACCGCAAACGCGCCGCAAGCCGCCGAGTAAGCGACCGCCTGGCGACCAGAGATCCACCAAGCCAATAGCGCGACCAAGACACCCACCACCGCCTGAACACCCACCACTCGCCACACGGACAAGAGAGGCTGACGCTCCCGTAACTGCTGGACTTGTTCAGCCGTTAGCGGCTCGAACACTTCTTGGTTTGCATTCTCTTCATCTTCGGGAAGCATTCTGGTCATGTTTGTTTACGCCCAGGTTACATCCACGCGATACTGCAAAGCCTGCCATTGTACGTGATAACACATACGTTTTGATGGATAAACACACCAGAGAGGATAATTGAGTACATGACATCCCCTCCCTTGCCCCCGGGCACCTCGCGCCAAGACTCGTTGATTGAATACCCATGCCGCTTTCCCATCAAAGTCATGGGTAGCAAAGTGGACGGATTTGTCCACGCCATGACTCAGATTGCTGAGCAATTTGACCCCAGCTTTGATGCCTCGACGTTGGAGTTGCGCGATAGCAAAAACGGCAATTACCTAGGGATCACCCTGATGATCACCGCAACAAGCCGCGAACAACTTGATGAGTTGTACCGCACGCTGTCCACGCACCCCATGGTCAAGATCGCTTTATAAAACCAACATCACCCCTAGTTCATGCAAATCGACATGCGCGGCCTGACGCCCTACCTGCAGACCTACCAGGCCATGCAGGACTTCACGGCCACCCGCACCGCTCAAACGCCAGACACTCTGTGGGTTTGCGAGCACCCCCCCACTTTCACCCAAGGCTTGGCCGGACAGGCTAGTCACTTACTGGCACCAGGCGATATCCCCATCGTGGCAACAAATCGGGGCGGGCAGGTCACATACCATGGCCCGGGTCAAGTGGTGGCGTATCCATTGATCGATTTGCAACGTGCAGGCTATTACGTCAAAGAATATGTCCACCGCATTGAAGAAGCGGTCATTCGAAGTTTGCTGCACTTCGGGGTCACGGGCCATCGCGTGACGGGAGCGCCGGGTATTTACGTACGCATCGACGACCCAGCCAGTCACGCTCTCTTACCACAGCGCCCTCAAAAAGACGCCGCGCAGCCCCCCAACTTTCAAGGCCTTGGAAAAATTGCAGCCCTAGGCATTAAAGTCAGCCGTCACTGCACGTACCACGGCGTTGCCCTCAACGTGGCCATGGACCTTTCCCCTTTTCTGCGCATCAACCCTTGCGGCTATCAGGGCCTACAAACAGTCGATCTTTCTACAATCGGCGTATCGGTCAGTTGGCAAGAAGCCTCTGATGTTTTGAGTCAAAAACTCGCCACTTACTTGGCCCCATGAACCGGGCCTGACAACAGGTTTACTGCCATGCCCACCCCTGACAACCGCGTCGTGCGCGACGTACAAAGCGTCGACACATACAACGCATCCGATAAACAAAAAGCCGCAGCCAAGCTGTCACGCATTCCGGTGAAGGTGGAAGCAGGTGAAGTGTTGAAAAAGCCGGATTGGATTCGCGTCAAAGCGGGCTCTCCCTCCACGCGTTTTTACGAAATCAAAGACGTGTTGCGTAGCAACAAATTAGTGACCGTGTGCGAAGAAGCCTCCTGCCCCAACATTGGCGAATGCTTTGGCAAAGGCACGGCAACGTTCATGATCATGGGCGACAAATGCACACGACGCTGCCCATTTTGCGATGTCGGCCACGGACGCCCAGACCCATTGGATGTGAGTGAGCCTGAGAACTTGGCCAAAACCATTGCAGCACTCAAACTGCAATACGTGGTGATCACCAGTGTCGACCGTGACGATTTGCGCGATGGCGGCAGTCAGCATTTTGTGGATTGCATTCGTCGCACACGTGAGCTCTCGCCTCAAACACAGATCGAGATTTTGGTGCCTGACTTCCGAGGCCGCGATGACCGTGCCCTAGAGATTTTGAAAGCTGCGCCACCCGACGTCATGAACCACAACATGGAAACCGTGCCGCGTCTGTACAAAGAAGCGCGCCCCGGCAGCGACTATGCATTCAGCCTGAACTTGCTCAAGAAGTTCAAAGCCTTGTTCCCCCATGTACCTACCAAAAGCGGTTTGATGGTGGGCCTGGGAGAAACCGATGAAGAGATCTTGCAAGTCATGCAAGACATGCGGGCCCACCACATCGACATGCTCACGATTGGCCAATATTTAGCGCCCAGCACCAGCCACATCCCCGTTCGTCGCTATGTGCACCCAGACACTTTCAAAATGTTTGAAGCCAAAGCCTATGAAATGGGATTCAGCCACGCTGCCGTAGGCGCAATGGTCCGCTCGAGTTACCACGCGGACCAACAAGCGCATGCAGCGGGTGTTTAAAAAGAGCTTGTGCAGCGACGTTAGACACCCATCAACTCTGCAGGCTCTTCGCTGGCGAGCACTTGCTGAGCCCAAGCTTGCAGGCGGCTAGTATCTGCACGCAGCACTTCTTGCTTGACCGCGAGAATTTGGGTGGGATGCATTGAAAAGCTGCGCAACCCCAAACCTAGCAATAGACGAGTGAGTGCGGGGTCTCCAGCCATTTCGCCGCACACACTCACGCTCTTTCCTTGAACGCGGCATTCGGCCATGGTGTCGGCAACTAGCCGCAGCACCGCCGGATGCAGCGGGTCATACAAATGAGCCACTGACTCATCCGCACGGTCGATGGCCAAGGTGTATTGAATCAAGTCATTGGTGCCAATCGACAAAAAGTCGAAGTAGCGCAAGAACATTTTCACGCTCAGTGCGGCGGCGGGAACTTCGATCATGGCCCCCACCTTGAGCGGACCAAACGCTTCGCCGCGGGCATCCAACTGAGCGCGTGCTTGCTCAAGCAAGGCAAAGGTTTGCTTGATCTCGCGGGCGTGCGCCAACATCGGAATCAACAAGTGCACTTGCCCATGTGCCGCAGCCCTCAAAATGGCGCGAAGTTGTGTCAAAAACATCGCTGGATCAGCGAGGCTCCAACGGATAGCACGCAAACCTAAGGCGGGGTTGAGATGCGACTCGTCTTTCAACGATCGGTCCAGGGGTTTGTCCGCGCCGATATCTACGGTTCGAATGGTCACGGGCAATCCCTTCATGCCTTCTACTGCACGACGGTAGGCCAGGTATTGCTCTTGCTCATCAGGCAGTGATCCGACTCGCCCCATGAACAAAAACTCGCTGCGGAACAAGCCCACGCCCACAGCACCCACATCCAGCGCAGCCGGAGAGTCTTCGGGCATTTCAATGTTCGCCAACAGCTCCACCCGTTGCCCATCCAGGGTCACAGCAGGCGTATGTCGCAACCGGGAAAGGCGCTCGCGCTCCAACTCTGCCTGGCGTTGCTTGAAGCCGTATTCAGCCAAGATGATGGGCGAGGGATTGACGATCACCACGCCCGCGTCACCGTCGATGATGATCCAGTCATCTTGCCGCACCAACTGACTGGCAGTACGCGCACCAACCACGGCAGGAATATCCAAACTGCGCGCAACGATGGCTGTATGCGATGTTTTACCGCCCACATCGGTTACGAATCCGGTAAACACACTTTGCTTGAATTGCAGCATGTCAGCCGGCGACAAGTCATGTGCCACCAAAACCAATGGCACATCCATGCTGTCTTCAAGCTGCAAGTCTTGTTGCCGCGATGCACCTTGGCGCTTGTGTGCCACCGTAGGCACCACGTGATGTGCCACGCCTTTGATGTGCCGCAACAAACGCTCGACCACTTGTTCTAAATCACCCTTGCGCTCACGCAAGTACGGATCATCCATCTCGTCAAACTGACGCGCCACCACATCCAGTTGCGAGGTCAGAGCCCACTCTGCGTTGTAGAGCCGGTCTTTGACCCAGTGTGTAACACCCTCAGCCAACATGCTGTCTTGCAGCAACATGAGGTGTACCTCCAAGATAGCCGCCAGCTCTGGTGGCGCATCTTTGGGCAAGGTGTCGTGCAGGGTTTGCAGCTCAGATTGCACCGCCATGCGTGCTTTGGCCAAACGACGCAACTCTGCGTCTACCTGCGTAGGTTCAATGAAATAGTGTGCGACATCCACACGACTCGACGCCACAAGAACGGCGCGTCCAATGGCAATGCCGCGT
This sequence comes from Limnohabitans sp. JirII-29, assembly GCF_003063395.1. Taxonomy (NCBI): domain Bacteria; kingdom Pseudomonadati; phylum Pseudomonadota; class Betaproteobacteria; order Burkholderiales; family Comamonadaceae; genus Limnohabitans; species Limnohabitans sp. JirII-29. Next base: position 12,086 of record NZ_NESB01000002.1, on the reverse strand, counting down.
GCAACTGCAAGACCGTGAATGGCAAATGTCATGCGAGAACCTTACTCACCTTCACCAAACTTGTCGTTGATCAAAGCCAACAAAGCATCCATCGCTTCTTGTGCTTGCTCGCCGTCGGTTTCGAGCTCCACTTCGCTGCCTATTCCGGCAGCAAGCATCATCACACCCATGATGCTTTTGGCATTCACGCGGCGGTCGCCTTTGCTGATCCATACCTCGCACGGAAAACTACCGGCCAATTTGGTGAGCTTGGCAGACGCACGGGCATGCAAGCCTAATTTATTGCTGATGGTCGCGATGGTTGTGATCATGGGTTCTACGGTTCTGATTCTGATTCTGAGGGGCGGTGATGGCCACTTGCATGACGCCTTGGGTGCCACCGGTCAAGGCACGCGCCACCAAAGCATCCAAGGGCTCATGCCTGTAGCAAACGGTTCGAAAAAGCATGGGCAAATTCACACCGGCAATGAGCTTGGCATGGCTGCCCGCCACCAGCTTTTGCGCCACATTGGCAGGCGTCGCACCAAAAATATCGGTCAACACCAATACGCCCTCGTCTGCAACATCAGCAAGTGCTTTGCGAGCGGCCACCAAGGTTTCTTCCGGCTCGGCGTTGGGCAACACATCAATGGCAATCACCGATTGAGCGCACTCCGGATACACATGCAAAGCACAATCACGCAGGGCCTGAGCCAGGGGTGCGTGCGCGATGATAAAAATGCTGTTGCTCATAAACGAGATAGACGGTTACAACAGATTATCGACGGTCTGACTTATGTTTAAGAAAGTACGCATAAGCAACAATGCAACAGACCAGAAAAACTGCAATGGATGCCCTGAACGCTTGTGGCTCATCGAGGCCGCCCGACTTGAATGCATCGATCATCAAGCCGATCCCCCATTGCACAACAAAGACGCCCAAAAACAACACCAAGTTATAAGCTGACAAAGCACGTCCAGCCAATGCCGGGGGAAATGACATGCCCACGGCAGGTTGGGATAGCGCAACGAAGCTGCTGCTGATGCAAAACAAGGCCCAGGACAAAGCACCTGCATCTGCGCCAGACAAGATGATGTAGAGCTGAACGCAAAAATTGATGGGTACGCCATAAGTCATGAGTTGATTGGCCGTAAAGCCACGCGCATACAGACTCGGTGTCACCAACCCCCACAACCAAAAGGTGACCAACATCGAGACGTTCACCCAAAAGAGACCTGTTGCGGCTTCCAAAGGGGTGTAGCCTGCGACCTTGACCATCCAAGGCCCGGCCCACAGGGTTTGCATTGCAATCAACCCGCCGTAGCTAAAAAAGCCCATGGGCACCAAACTTCTGAAATAAGGCGTCTGCCAAACTTGGCTATAACTCGCCAAGATCCCTTTGGACGCGGGTCGACTTGCAGCGTGGTCATCGGTGGTATGCGACGGTGCCGTGCGCCACTCGGGAACTTGCCAGCGCATCAACCACATGGAGAGCACCAGCAAAAAAGCCAACCCCACAAACATCCAGCGCCATCCGGTCAAAGGCAGCAACCACTGCACGGGCAAAGTAGAGGCCAACATGCCTAAAGAGCCGGTCATCAACATCCAAGAATTTGCTCGTTGTTGTTTGTCCAATACCAGCCAGCGTCGATAGCCCGTCAAAGGCGCCATCAAGCAGGCGCTGACACCAACGCCAATCAAAACACGCGCCAACAACAAACCGCTAAAGCTGGTTGACCAGGCAAACGCCAGGCAGCCGAGCACGGCAACGCCCAAAAAAGCTTGCACGACTTTTTTGGGTCCTCGCTGATCCAACCAATGCCCCATCGGCAACTGAGTGGCAGCAAAGCCCAAGAAATAGCCCCCAGCCAACAACCCCAAGTCTTGGGCGTGTAGGCCAAACTCAACGGTCAGTCCAGGCGAGAGTGTGGCAGTGATCGCACGCAAGAGCGCTGACAAAAAGTAAGCCGATGCAAACGCCACAAACACCCAGACAGCCGCACGACGCGGCAACACATCGTTGTTCATTGCAATTTAATTCCTGAAAAATAAACGTCTGCGGTTTCGTCGAACGACTTCGTTTTGGCCGCGCCATACATCGCTACTTGGTACAGCTTGTTGCCATGCATGAACCATCCAAATTCAACTTGAAGCGCGGCTGTTTTGACCCGACTGCGTACCGCCTGAGGCGCTGATACGGCGCCAGCCAAAGCCCAGGGCTGTGTGAGCGCGTCCTGTGTACGCACACTCAAAGGTGTCAGGCTGGCTTGTTGCCAGGCGTTCAACATCACGTCTGGCAAAACTCCTGCGGGCAATGCGATTTGCCCAAAAGTGAATTGCAAGTCACTGGCTTCACACCCCTGCAGTTGCAGACTGGCTGGAAGGGCATCTTGTCCTGACTGCAACAAAATATTGCGCACGGCTTGATCCGGTTTGCATGGCATCAACACGACGACATCCCCTGCGTCAAACCGTACCTCACGCCAATTCAAAGCCGGAGTACAGGCGGTGCAAACACACACAGCCATGGCACATAGCAAGTAAACCCAACTTTTTGTCATAGCGCACATTATCTGGTGCGAGTGATACAACCAACTGCTCAAAGATGACATGTGAGACTGCTGAGAGCCGACAAAACAAAATTTGCCCGACAATTTGCACATGAACTCACTTGAAGGCATTCGCATCTTGGACTTGTCGCGCGTACTCGCGGGTCCTTGGTGCACACAAACTTTGGCCGATTTAGGCGCAGACGTGATCAAGATCGAGCGCCCCGGCGCAGGCGATGACACACGTGGATGGGGCCCGCCTTTCCTCAAGGACCCATCGGGTGCGGATACCCGAGACGCTGCGTATTACCTGGGTACCAACCGCAACAAGCGCTCGGTCACCTGTGACATCGCCACCCCTGAAGGGCAAGCCTTGATCCGCAAGCTGGTCATGTCTTGTGATGTGTTCATCGAGAACTTCAAAGTGGGCGATATGGCGCGTTATGGGCTGGACTACGCCTCGTTGTCCAAGCTGCATCCGCGTTTGGTCTATTGCAGCGTGACAGGTTTCGGCCAAACGGGCCCTTATCGTGAGCGCGCAGGGTACGACTACGCAGTACAAGGCATGGGCGGCTTGATGAGCATCACGGGCGAGCGTGATGACTTGGGCGGTGGGCCCCAAAAGGTAGGCGTGGCTGTTGCCGATTTGTTCACTGGCATGTATGCCACCGTGGGCATCTTGGCTGCATTGCGTCATGCCGAAAAGACAGGGCAAGGTCAGTATGTTGACATGGCCTTGCTCGACACCCAGGTGGCGATGCTGGCTAATCTGGGCGCCAATTATTTGGTAGCCGGACAAAAGGAAGGCAAAGTACCAGGACGCTCTGGCAACGCACATCAAAACATCGTCCCCTACCAAGTCTTTGAAGTGGCCCCCGCCGAAGATGGCCACAAAGACCATTTGATTTTGGCTGTCGGCAACGATGGTCAATTCGCCAAGTTCTGTGCTGTCGCGGGTCATCCGGAATTGGCCAGTGATCCAAGGTTTGCTAAAAATGCAGATCGCGTGCGCCACCGCGACATCTTGGTCCCACAACTGGAAGCGATTTTCATGACGCGCCGCAAAGCCGATTGGCTCAGCGCGCTAGAAGCCGCGAAAGTTCCTTGTGGGGCCATCAACAACTTGGCTGAAGTATTTGCCGATCCCCATGTACGTTCGCGAGACATGGTGACCACGTGGCAACACCCCGCCAGCGGTCCAGTTGAGTTGGTATCGAGCCCTATCAAACTCAGTGCAACGCCCGTGCGCCGAGACATGCCTCCACCTTTGCTGGGACAACACACCGAGCAGGTGTTGCAAGAGGTTCTGCATCTGAGCGCCGATGAGTTGGCTACGCTGCGTAACAAACACATCATTTGAAGTAGGTACACCCATGGCAAATTTTGTCTTGGTTCATGGTGCCTGGCATGGCGCCTGGTGCTGGCGACGCGTGACAGAGCGACTCACACAACAAGGGCACCGTGTCCACGCCGTCACATTGACAGGTGTCGGTGAACGCGCGCATTTGTTAACGCCGGACATCCACCTGAGCACACATATTCAAGATGTCGTGTCCACAATTGACACCGAAGAGCTCAACGATGTTGTGTTGGCGGTTCACTCTTATGCCGGCATGGTGGGGACTGGCGTTGCAGATGTCATGCATGAGCGTCTGCGCCATTTGGTGTATGTTGACGCCATGGTTCCCAAGCCAGGAGAAACTTGGAGTGCGACACACACGCGTGCCACGCGTGAAGGCCGCTTGGCTGCTGCCAAAGCCAGCCCGACCTATAGCTTTCCTGCCCCAGGTCCTGAGTTGTTTGGTTTGAGTGGCGATGACGCCGATTGGGTCGGTCGTCGACAAACACCCCATCCTGGTCATCCTTACACCGACGTCTTGAACTTTTCACCCGAACGGGTCGCTTCTGTCCCACGAACCTACATTCGCTGTACGAAACCGAGCTTGGCAACAATGGATGCCATTTGGCCTCGTGTCACGGATCCCGCGTTTTGGGATGGGTTGTGGTTACCTGGTTCGCGTACGGTTGAAATGGCAACGGGGCACGACCCAATGGTCAGTGCCCCGCAGGAGCTCACGCAAGTACTCTTGGACTGCGCTACGCTGTGATGATTGAAACTCTGTTTATTTAGCTCTGAAATCATCGTGACAGGCCTTGCAAGTGCCTGCTGTTGCGCTAAATGCAGATTTGAATGCATCTTCTTTTCCTGAGTGTGCAGCAGCAGCCAATTTCACAGACTCTGCTTGCAACTTGTCTGCGGCCTCTTTGAACTTAGCAGATTGTTTCCAGATTTCTGGTTTGGCCTTGGTATCGCCTGAGTCAGATCCTTCCACAAAGCCAGCCCAAGGCAGTTTGGCCATGCTCGCCACAATATCAGCATTGTCTGCAGCGACCTTGGCATCAAAAGGCACCTTGCCTTGAGCCATGGCACCTAGACGACCGAAATGGGCCCCCATCACCGTCAAGGCTGATTTGCGGTACTTGATGGCATCTTCCGGTTTTGCAAATTGTGCTGCGGCAGATACGCTGAATGTAGCGGCGCTTACTACCAACAGAGCGAGGGTCAACTTCTTCATAGGTGTCATCCTTTAGGTTCAAAATAGGGGATTGCTCGACGGCACTAAGTTTACGGACTTTGTGGCGTTTTGTCTTATGCGCACATAGGAATGGTAATTGCCATGAATCACACCACATCAGCGGTTCGGATTTGGGATCTGCCCACACGCCTTTTTCACCTCACCCTTGGTTTGTCAGTCGTTGGACTCATCATCACTGGCGAAGTTGGTGGTGACGCCATGCGCATTCATTTTTGGCTAGGCTATGTGGTTCTTACCCTGGTTTTCTTTCGCATCGTCTGGGGAGTGTTTGGTGGCCATTGGTCTCGGTTTGTCAATTTCTTTCCTTCGCCACAACTCGTGGAAATTTATGTTGCAGCATTGCGCCGCAAAGAACAGCCTAAGTCCATCAGCCATAACCCGCTGGGAGCACTGTCCGTGTTGGCGATGTTGACCATCTTGTTGCTGCAAGTAGCGAGTGGGCTGATCAGTGATGATGAGATTTCAATATCAGGACCATTGACGTCACTCGTGTCTGGTGCCTGGGTATCCTTTGCTACGAATTACCACACGGAAGTCGGCAAAGTTTTGCTTATTTTTCTACTAGTTTTGCATGTTGCTTCTATTTTGTTTTATAAATTTTTCAAAAACGAAGATCTGATTACGCCCATGATTGACGGTGATAAGCAACTGCCTAGCACCACGCACCCTTCCCGCGACAGCATCACGTCACGCGCATTTGCTCTTGGTGTTTTGGTTGCTTGTGCTTATGCTGTCTACCGACTTGTGCAGCTTGGCGGCTGAGTCCTTAGTGAATGAAAAAAAGCCGCGCATTGCGCGGCTTTTTTATTGGGGCACCAGGACTCAAGCTTTTGCCAAACTCAGCATGGTGTCAGCATCACTGACTTCAAATTTACCAGGTGCCTCTACATTCAGTGCAGCAACTTTGCCGTCTTTGATCAGCATCGAATAACGATTACTACGCAAGCCCATCCCGCGTCCAGACAAATCCAGCGTCAACCCTGTTGCTTTGGTGAAATCGGCACTGCCATCGGCCAACATGCGAACTTTGCCGTTGGACTTTTGATCACGCGCCCATGCACCCATGACAAATGCGTCGTTCACACTCACGCACCAAATTTCATCGACGCCAGCTGCTTTGAGTTGGTCAAATTTTTCCACGTAACCAGGCACGTGCTTGGCTGAGCAAGTCGGCGTGAAGGCACCTGGCAATGCAAACAATGCAATGGTTTTTCCAGCAGTAGCTTTGGCAACATCCACTGCATTGGGGCCAATGCTGCAGCCCTCACCCTCTACCTCAGAATATTCCATCAGTGTGGTGTGAGGAATGGTGTCTCCGACTTTGATCATGGGATGCTCCTATCAATTGAAATGGGATCAGGAAAAAGAAAAGCGACCCACATTGTGGGTCGCTTTCAGAGGTCTTGCAGAACCTAGGTCCTAAAGACTTAAACCGCAGCAGCCTTTTGAACCAAACGGGTCGCAACCCAGTTTTTGGTTTTGGAGATGGGTTTGCTTTCGGTGATTTCGATCAGGTCGCCCAGATGGTATTCACCAGTTTCGTCGTGCGCGTGATACTTGCTCGACTTGGCAACGATCTTGCCGTAGAGCGCGTGCTTGACGCGGCGCTCGACCAACACAGTCACTGTCTTCGTACGTTTGTCGCTGACCACCTTGCCAATCAAGGTGCGCTTGAGGGATTTCTTAGCTTCCGTCATGTGGGCTCCTTTACTTGGCGGCTTGCTTTTCAGCAAGAATGGTTTTGGCACGTGCGATGCTGCGACGGGTAGAACGCAGTTGTGACGTGTTGTTGAGTTGTTGCGTGCCTTTTTGCATGCGCAAGCCGAAATGGGCTTTTTGCAGCTCTTTGACTTCGGCTTCGAGGCCTGCAACGTCTTTTTGGCGCAGTTCAGCAGCTTTCATTTCTTATTTCTCCTGAATTTACTGGCCGATCAAGCGAGCCACGAACGTGGTACGCAAGGGCAACTTTGCAGCGGCCAAACGGAAGGCTTCACGGGCCAACTCTTCAGGAACGCCTACGATTTCGTAGAGGACCTTGCCGGGTTGGATCTCTGCCACGTAGTACTCGGGGTTACCTTTACCGTTACCCATACGCACTTCAGCAGGCTTTTGAGAAATCGGTTTGTCAGGGAACACACGAATCCAGATACGACCGCCACGTTTGACGTGGCGTGAGATCGCACGACGTGCGGACTCGATCTGGCGGGCCGTCAAGCGGCCGCGATCGGTGGACTTCAGACCGAAATCACCAAATGCCACGGTGTTGCCACGAGTAGCGATGCCGGTGTTGCGGCCCTTTTGTTCTTTGCGGTATTTACGGCGTGCTGGTTGCAGCATGCTTATTCTCCTGTTCCGTCCGCAGCCGTGCCAGTGGATGCGGGCGCGGCAACCTTGCGGACGCGCTTGACGGCAGTTGTAGGGGCACCAGCGGCTTCAGCGGGTTTATCGCTGCCATCCGTTGGTGCGGCATTGGTCCCTGCAGGACGGCGTGCGCCGCTGCGTGCTGGACGATCGCCTGTGGGGCGAGCATCACGGCGAGGACCGCGAGGACGACGCTCTTCTTCAGCACGGGGTTCCACGGCGGCCGGCAGATCATTACGACCCAGGGTATCGCCTTTGTAAACCCACACCTTGACACCAATGATGCCGTAGGTGGTTTTAGCTTCAGAAGTAGCGTAATCGATGTCTGCACGCAGGGTATGAAGTGGCACGCGACCTTCACGGTACCACTCGGTACGTGCGATCTCAATGCCATTCAAACGACCTGCCGACATGATCTTGATGCCTTGGGCACCCAGACGCATGGCGTTTTGCATGGCGCGCTTCATGGCGCGACGGAACATGATGCGCTTTTCGAGCTGTTGGGTGATGCTGTCAGCAATCAATTGAGCATCGATTTCAGGCTTACGCACTTCTTCGATGTTCACGGCAACAGGCACGCCCAAGCGAATGGCGAGTTCTTTCTTCAAGTTCTCGATGTCTTCGCCTTTCTTGCCGATCACCACGCCCGGACGAGCCGAGAAAATGGTGATGCGTGCGTTTTTGGCAGGACGCTCGATCAGCACGCGAGACACAGCGGCGTTTTTCAACTTCGCTTTGAGGTACTCACGCACTTTGATGTCTTCAGCCAGCATCCCGGCGAAGTCACGGTTGTTGGCATACCAACGGCTTGCCCAGTTGCGGCTAACTGCAAGGCGAAAGCCTGTGGGGTGGATTTTCTGTCCCATGTCTTTCTATACCTTTCAGTTGCCAACCGTCACGTACACATGGCACGTGGGCTTGCTGATACGGTTGCCGCGGCCTTTGGCGCGGGCGGTAAAGCGCTTGAGCGTGGCACCTTGTTCGACGTAGATGGTTTTCACCTTCAACTCGTCGATGTCAGCACCATCGTTGTGTTCAGCATTGGCAATCGCAGATTCCAAAACCTTCTTGACGATACCTGCAGCTTTTTTCTGCGTGAACGTCAGGATGTTCAGAGCCTGGTCAACTTTTTTGCCGCGAATCATGTCGGCTACCAGACGGCCTTTGTCGACCGACAGACGGACGCCCCTAAGGACTGCACGTGTTTCCATGGTCTTTCCTTATTTCTTCTGGACTTTTTTGTCCGCGGGGTGACCTTTGAAGGTGCGCGTCAAGGCGAATTCGCCCAGCTTGTGGCCCACCATTTGGTCGGTGATGTAAACAGGGACGTGTTGTTTGCCGTTGTGCACAGCAATGGTCAAGCCGATGAACTCGGGCAAGATCATGGAACGACGCGACCAAGTTTTCACTGGTTTTTTGTCTTTGTTGGTGACAGCCTTGTCGACCTTGGCCACCAAGTGATGGTCAACAAACGGACCCTTTTTGAGAGAGCGAGTCATTTGTTACCCCTTACTTTTTGCGACGCGACACAATCATCACTTGTGTGCGTTTGTTGTTACGGGTACGGTAGCCTTTGGTCAGGTTACCCCACGGATCGACTGCATGACGGCCTTCACCGGTGCGACCTTCACCACCACCGTGTGGGTGGTCGACTGGGTTCATAGCAACGCCACGCACGGTTGGGCGAATACCCATCCAGCGCTTGACACCTGCTTTACCCAATTGGCGAAGGCTGTGTTCTTCGTTTGCAACTTCACCAATGGTGGCGCGGCATTCGATGTGGATTTTGCGGACTTCACCTGAGCGCATACGCACTTGAGCGTAAGTGCCTTCACGCGCCAACAAAGTGGCCGAAGTACCTGCCGAGCGGGCGATTTGAGCGCCTTTGCCGACTTGCAATTCGATGCAGTGAATGGTGGAACCCACAGGAATATTGCGGATGGGCAATGTGTTGCCTGCACGGATCGGGGCTTCCGAACCGCTCATCAACGATGCGCCAACTTCCAAACCACGGGGAGCAATGATGTAGCGACGCTCGCCGTCTGCATAACACACCAAAGCGATGTGGGCAGTACGGTTAGGGTCGTATTCGATGCGTTCCACTTTTGCAGGAATGCCGTCTTTTGTGCGACGAAAATCCACCACGCGGTAGTGGTGCTTGTGGCCACCGCCCTTGTGACGGGTGGTGATGTGACCGTTGTTGTTACGACCCGATTTTTGGTGCTGGGGTTCCAGCAACGGAGCGTAGGGCTCACCTTTATGCAGGTGATCACGGGTAACCTTCACCACGCCACGTTGGCCTGGTGAGGTAGGTTTCATCTTGATGACTGCCATGATTAAGCGGCCTCCCCAGAGATGTTCAGTTCTTGACCGGCTTTGAGCGTTACATAGGCCTTGCGCACGTTGTCGCGACGACCGATGGATTTGCCAAAACGCTTGGTTTTGCCTTTGGTGTTCACCACAGAAACGCCTTGCACTTCGACCTTGAACATCAGCTCAACAGCTGCTTTGATCTCGGGCTTGCTGGCGTCTTGCAGCACTTTGAACGTCACGGCATTGCTTTTTTCAGCAACCGTGGTGGCCTTTTCAGACACCACGGGTGCGACCAGCACTTGCATCAAGCGACCTTCGTCAAACTTGGTTTTTTTGTGTCCGTGGCTCATGCGAACATCTCCTTGAGTTTGTCGATGGCAGCCTTGGTCACGAGCACCTTTTTGTAGTGCACCAGAGACAGAGGGTCTGCGTAACGAGGCTCAACCACCAGCACGTTAGGCAGGTTGCGCGAGGCCAAGTACAAGTTGTCATCAACTTCATCAGCAATCACCAGCACCGACTCAAGGTTCATCGCCTTGAATTTGGCCGCCAGTAATTTGGTTTTGGGGGCATCAACTGTGAGCGAATCCACCACAGCCAGACGACCTTCGCGGGCCAACTGCGAGAAGATCGAAGCCATACCAGCACGGTACATCTTCTTGTTGATCTTCTGGGTGAAGTTCTCTTCGGGGCTGTTCGGGAAAATCCGACCGCCGCCACGCCACAGAGGCGAAGACGTCATACCAGCACGAGCGCGACCCGTACCTTTTTGTTTGAACGGCTTCTTGGTGGAGTGCTTGACCTGCTCACGGTCTTTTTGGGCACGGGTGCCTTGACGCGCATTCGCTTGGTAAGCCACCACGATCTGGTGAACCAAATCTTCGTTGTATTCACGACCGAACACAGTTTCAGGCGCATCCACTTTGGAAGCGGCCAAACCTTGGTCGTTCAGGAGTTCGAGCTGCATCAGTTCGCTCCTTTAGCTTTGACGGCAGGACGCACAGTCACGAAGCCACCGGCCGAACCAGGGACAGCGCCACGGATCAACAACAGTTGGCGCGCTTCGTCAATGCGAATCACGTCGAGGTTTTGAGTGGTCACGATGTCGGCGCCCAAGTGGCCTGACATGCGCTTACCTGGGAACACGCGACCAGGATCTTGTGCCATACCAATCGAGCCAGGCACGTTGTGCGAACGGCTGTTACCGTGCGATGCGCGCTGTGACTTGAAGTGGTGACGCTTGATGGTGCCAGCAAATCCTTTACCAATGGTCGTGCCTTGCACGTCCACCTTTTGGCCCACAGCAAACACATCTGTCACCGGCACAGTGGCGCCCATGGCGTACTTGGCAGCGGTGTCAGCGGACACTTGAAATTCTTGGATAATTTCGCCGGCTTCGACGCCTGCTTTCGCAAGGTGGCCAGCCATAGGCTTGGTCACGCGCGAAGCTTTGCGCGAACCGAATGTGACCTGCAAGGCCACATAGCCGTCGTTTTCTTGGGTTTTCACCTGGGTCACGCGGTTGTTGGACACATCCAACACCGTGACAGGAACTGCGTCCCCATCATCAGTGAACAGACGCATCATGCCCACCTTGCGGCCCAGCAACCCCAAACGGATGCTTTGACTCATTGTTTTCTCCAAAACTCTCACCGTAGCCACTTCAATTGGCAGCCACGTTTTGATGTGAAAGACGGTTGATAAATCCCCACACAATATGTGCAGAGCCCGCGAGTATATCGCGAAAGTCGCACCAAGGGCAACTACCCTTGTGTGCGACTGCTGGGGCAGGCTTTAGACCTGCCCCAAAATGCATTACTGCAACTTAATTTCGACGTCCACACCTGCTGGCAAGTCGAGCTTCATCAAAGCATCCACGGTTTTATCCGTAGGGTCCACGATGTCCATCAAACGCTGGTGTGTACGAATTTCGAGCTGGTCACGGCTGGTCTTGTTGACGTGCGGTGAACGCAAGATGTCAAAACGCTTCATGCGGGTTGGCAAAGGCACAGGACCTTTGACAATTGCACCTGTGCGCTTAGCCGTGTCAACAATTTCAGCAGCCGACTGGTCGATCAGCTTGTAGTCAAATGCTTTGAGGCGGATGCGGATTTTTTGCTTAGAGGACATGGTGATTCCTCAATTAAGCAATGATCTTAGCAACCACACCGGCACCAACCGTCTTGCCACCTTCACGGATAGCAAAGCGCAAGCCCTCTTCCATCGCAATCGGGTGGATCAACTTCACCGTGATCGACACGTTGTCACCTGGCATCACCATCTCTT